>PAKT01000118.1 GCA_002710725.1 Spongiibacteraceae bacterium | reverse complement strand
GAAATGCACGGCGACGTCAAACGCCAGCCCCTGATCATCCCAGCCCAATAGCGCCGCCGGCAAAACCAGATGCCCGGAACTGGAGACTGGCAAAAACTCCGTCAATCCCTGAATGACGGCCAGAATGAGTGCCTGAACTACATCCACCTGAAGTTATTCCTTTTCTGATTGTTATAGGCGACAGGAAACAAACAACTAACGCCAGGCCACATTGTCTCGCAGATACAGGGGCAGAGCCTGCTCTGCACTGACAACCCGCCCGGCAGACAATTCATGGGCGCCAATTTCGGCGACGGCCGAGGCACGCGCCAGCAGGTCTGCGTCCTGGGTGCCTCGAAGCCCCACCAGTCTGTCTGCGTAGTTCAGCCCTGAGCCTACAATGAAACGCACATTCTCACCGATCACCACCGCTTCGGGTGCGCTCAGGTGCTCCTCGTCCAGCACTTCGACCGCGCCATTCCCCACGCGATAGCGCGACCAATAGATTTCATCCATGCGCGCGTCAATGCAGCAGGCGATTTCATCACCCTCGCGCATCTGCCACCGGCTAAGCGCCGTCTGCGCGAGAGCCTGCAGACTCGACACCGGTATGCAGGGTAAATCAGCAGCCAGTGCCAGACCCTGAACTACCGATGCGCAGACCCGCAGGCCGGTGAACGAGCCCGGCCCCCTGCCAAAAGCAATCCCATCAAGTTGTCTGAGCTGAACGCCCGCATCAGCCAGTAAGGCATCCACCATGGGTAAAATATGCTGAGTATGAGACTTCGGCAGAATTTCGTGCCGTTCCAGCATTTCACCCTCTCGCAACAGGGCAATTGAGCAGGCGTCGGCAGAGGTTTCAATTGCCAACATCGTGGCCATCAGGGAAGTCCCCACTTACAATATCAATGAATAATTTTGCGGGCGAATCATATCACAGGCCCCCGGCACCGGCAGGCGCGAATTCCATGGCGACACAGCAAAATATCGACGCAATCATACTGGCCGGAGGTCAGGGTCTGCGCATGGGTGGGCAGGACAAGGGGCTCACAATCTGGCAGAACAGGCCGTTAATCGAGCATGTGATTGAACGGATCGCCCCCCAGGTCGATAACCTGCACATCAGCGCAAATCGCAATCTACCCGCATATCAAAAATTGGGCTATCCGGTGCATACCGATACCAAACCCGACTTCCGCGGCCCGCTGGCCGGGATTGCCGCGTGTGCGCCCTATTGTGAGAGTGACTGGGTAGTGATCGCTCCTTGCGACTACCCATCACTGCCACCACAACTGGCCAGCGCTTTACTGGAGACGGCTATGAATGGCGGACTCGAAGCAAGCTATGCGGCCGACGAGCATCGCGCCCACTATCTCTGCGTATTGGTGTTGCGAACGGTATTAGCAGGCCTGAACGAGCGGCTGGGCGGGGACGATTTGAGCGTCAAAGGCTGGCTGCAAACGCTGCATTGTAAACCAACAGCATTTTCGGGGATGACAGAAGCCTTCCAGAATATTAACCATCCGGAACGCAAAGGGCAGTAACTGCACTGCAGTTACTGCCCTCTTAGTTACATCACAACACTTTCAGCTGTGACTATTTTTTTGCCTTGGCTTTAGCTGCCCTTTTCTTGGGAGCGGCTTTGCGCTTGGCTGGCGCCTTTTTGGCAGCCGTTTTTCTCGCGACTTTTTTCTTCGCTACCTTCTTCTTGGCAGCTTTCTTTTTCGCCGGAGCTTTCGCTGCAGCTGCCTTTTTGGGCGCGGCCTTACGCTTGGCACTGGCCTTGCGTTTTTTGGGCGCCGCTTTCTTGGCAGCTTTCTTCTCAGCAGCTTTCACTTTAGCCGCCAGCTTCCGCGCAGCCTGCTTCTGCTTGCTGCTCAGTTTACGCGCGATGGACGCCAATTTTTTCTTGTTGGCGGCAGTGCGTTTCTTGCGCCAGCGAGCCTGAAAGGCAGAAAGCGCCTTTTTCATATCAGCTTCGGTCTTGTCGTCCAGCGCTTTGGCGCGCTCGGCAACTTTATCCTTCACTGCCTGCTCTGAAGCTTTAATTTTCGCTTCAATCTGGGCCTTGGACAGGCTCAGCTTCGCTTTTGCTTCAGCTTCACGCGATTTACGCAGCTTATCGTTCGCACGCTTCACAGCGTTGCTGGCGCGTTTCGCAGCGTTTTTGTCAGTTTTGTTTCCTGACTTGGCAGCTTTCGCTTTCGCTGAAGTTGCAGCATTCCTCGCAGTGGTTACGGCTTTGCGATCCGCTTCAACAGCTTTACTTGCTTTGCTGAGAGCGGCTTCTGCTTTCTTGACTGCCGGCGTGGTAGTTACAGCTTTCCGCGCTCGTTTTTTGGCAGGAGCTTTTCTTGTTTTTGCTTTCGCTTTTGCTTTTTTAACGGCCATTTTTTTCTCCTCGACACGCATCAACAGAAACTGTCAAAATCAAAATAGCACATAATTTAAACAACAGCCAAGAAATAAACAGAAAAATCAGTAGATTCCAACTATTTTATGATTACTTTGTTCACGTTTTGCTTCTAAATCACAAAACTTCACTAACCAATATGAGTCAGCAACTCATAAAGACAGCTTTCTTTTTATAAGATCCGCGAAAAACGCCACGTGAATTTCGGAGTCGTTCAGACAGGGAATATAAGAAAAGCTTTCACCACCATTTTCATAGAATATTTCCGCCGCTTCCGTATCCAATTCTTCCAGCGTTTCCAGACAGTCCGTGGCAAAAGAAGGCGCGATCACGTCCAGCTTTTTTATGCCTTTAGCCGGGAGCGCCGCCACCGTTTTATCGGTGTAAGGCTGCAACCACTCCGCCCTGCCAAGGCGAGACTGATAGCTGAGCTGCCATTCCTTGGCGCCGAGCCCCAGCGCCTTTGCCAGCAGCTCAGCGGTTTCTTCACAGTGCTGTTGATAGGGGTCTCCGAGTTCAATATTGCGCTTGGGAATACCGTGAAAGGACATCAACAGGCATTGCCCCCGACCATGGGTCTGCCAATGATTGCGCACGCTTTCCGCCAGCGCTGAGATATAGGTGTTTTCATTCTGATAACTTCTGATCCAGGCCCACTGGGGGATATTGCGTCGCGACATGAAGTAGCGAACCACAGTGTCCATGGCCGCTGCCGTTGTGGTAGCCGAATACTGGGGGAAAAGCGGAACGAAACAGAATTCATTTACACCATCGGCTTCCAATCGGGTAATCACCGAGCCAATTGAAGGCTGGCCGTAGGTCATTGCTAACTCAACGGGAATATCCCGCCCGAGCTTCTGTTGAATCCCTTCAGCGAGCCGCAGGCTGAAAAGACGTAAAGGGGAATCACCCATTGTCCACAAAGGCTGATATTTTTTGGCTACTTTGGGCGACCGAAACGGCAAAATCACAAGATTGAGAATCAGCCACCACAGCAGCCGGGGGACCTCGACCACCCGCCGGTCAGACAAAAACGCTTTGAGAAAAGCCCTGACCCCGGCGCTGTCCGGCGTATCCGGCGTTCCAAGATTAATAAGTATCACGGCTTTCCTGTTCATTCCCATCTCCCCAGCCTTTTTTCAACATGCAGTGCGAAGCCACAGCCCACGTATTATACCGACATAAAAAAAGCGCCGTTTCGGCGCTTTTCTGCAGTGCGAGCGGGCCGCTATCAACCCAGTACGTTCAAAACCCGCTGCTTGATTTCATCGACACTGCCGACACCCTCAATCCGGGCATAGGTCGGGGCATCTGCGCCACTCAGCTTTTGATAAAAGTTGACCAAGGGCTTGGTTTGTTCATGATAAACCGACAGGCGCTTGCGCACAGTGTCTTCCTGATCGTCCTCACGCTGCACCAGAGGTTCCCCGGTTACATCGTCAACCCCTTCCTGCTTTGGTGGGTTATTGACCACGTGATAGGTGCGGCCAGAGGCTTCATGCACTCGACGGCCGCTCATGCGAGACACAATTTCCTCGTCGGCTACCGCGATTTCCAGCACCTTGTCTATCGTCACGCCAGCTTCCTGCAGCGCTTCTGCCTGAGGTATCGTGCGCGGGAAACCGTCGAACAGAAAGCCATTGACGCAATCAGCTTCCTTTATGCGCTCCTTGACCAGAGCAATAATGATTTCGTCGGACACCAGACCGCCTGAGGTCATGACTTCTTTTACCTGCAGACCCAGCTCAGACTCTGCCTTGACGGCTGCCCGAAGCATATCGCCAGTTGATATCTGCGGAATAGCATAGTGTTCGCAGATGAACTGTGCCTGGGTGCCTTTGCCAGCTCCCGGCGGCCCCAACAAGATAACACGCATGGTTCGCTCCCAAGGTTCGGTTACCGGATTGCAGGCCGGAGGGCGCCCGCAAAAAGAGCGACAAGATACACAGCTCCCTGCCTGAGCACAACCCCGCAACCGGCCACAAGCGCCGTGGTACGGGCACCTGACTCAGGGTCAACATCAGGAAAAGCACTTATTTTGACTACATTTTTCTTGCGGAGATCGCGATTTGCACACTATGATGAGAGTGAGCATTTTGCTTATCTCAACTCGGAAGGTTCTATGGAAATCAAAGAGCTGCTCGATCTTTGGGAAGATACAGCAAGGGCTGAATTGACCAAAGATGTATTCGAAGTTCGCCTGCCTCTTGAAGAGGCCTCCAAACTGCAAGCCTTGGCGGAACTCTATCCGCTGCGTTCTATCGAGGAAATCATCACTGACCTGCTGCGCGCTTCGCTGGCCGAAGTCGAACGTACATTACCCTATGTGCGCGGCAAAGCTGTGGTGTCTCACGATGAACTGGGCGACCCGCTGTATGAGGATGTCGGGCCAACCCCTCGCTATCGCTCGCTGTTACAGAAGCACCTGGCGAACTACAAGTCAGCAGACCATTAGTTAACGGGTCTGCTTAAGGGCCTTTTTGGCCCCTTCCCACAGCGACTCCAGAGTTGCGGGGGACAACTCCCCCAACGGTTTGTCCGAGCTCTGTTCCATTTGCTGAAAACGCGTTTCAAACTTGCGATTGGCCGCGCGCAGCGCTGTTTCAGCGTCGACCCCTAGGTGGCGCGCCAGGTTGACCACCACAAAAATCAGGTCACCCATTTCTTCGGCCTGCGCTTCGCTGTCACCACTGGCGATGGCCTCGGCCAGCTCTGCACGTTCTTCGTCCAGTTTTTCGAAAACGCCGTCCAGTGATGACCAGTCAAAACCGACTGTTGCGGCGCGCTTTTGCAGTTTCTGTGCACGCTTCAAGGCCGGTAGCGCGGCAGGAATATCATCAAGCACACCCGTTTGCGCCTTGGCGGCGCGCTCTTCTGATTTGATGGCTTCCCAGCGGTGCTTGATCTCGGCTTCATCGACCTTTCTGCCGTTAGCCGGTTTATCCAGCTCACCCTCGGGAAATACATGGGGGTGCCGGCGCAGCAATTTGCGAACAATTTCATCGGTAACCTGAGCGAAGCTGAAATCACCGGATTCCTCAGCGAGCTGACTGTAAAAAACCACCTGAAACAGCACATCGCCGAGTTCCTGCCGGATCTGATCCGTGTCGCCCGACTCAATCGCATCGATCAGTTCATAGCACTCTTCGAGTGTGTGCGGCGCTATCGTCTGGTAGCTCTGTTTGAGATCCCAGGGGCAGCCGTACTCCGGGTGCCGGAGACAACGCATCAGGGTTCGCAGATCATCCAGGTTATACATTCACAGCTCGCTGATTCGTCGGACATTGGCCACATTTGGCAGCCCGTTCAGTTTCGCAAACAGGTTGGCCAGTTCCGCCAGACCCGGCACCTCAACCCGCAGTCGCATGGAGGCCATGTGACTTTTTACATCCGTATCGGTCGACATGGAAATCACGTTGATACGCTCATTGCTCAACATAAAGGTGATGTCCCGCAGCAAACCCTGACGGTCATAGGCCTCAATTTCGATGTCAACCGGATAGGTTTCGGTTTTGCGGCCGGACCAGCTGACTTCAACAATGCGCTCGGGCTCTACCGCCTGTAAATGCAGCAGCTTCTTGCAATCCTGGCGGTGAATACTGACGCCCCGCCCTACCGTTATGTAGCCCACTATGGCCTCACCGGGCAGCGGTTTGCAGCAACCGGCGATATGCGTCAGCAGGTTGCCCACGCCACTGATACTGATGTCGCCGACGCCATCGTACTGTGACGGGGCGACAGTCTGCAGAACCGGCTGTTTGGGTGTCTCCCGCCCCAGCAGCGCATGGGCCGTTTTGATGACCTGCATCGAGCTCAGATCGCCGGAACCGACGGCAGCGTACATATCATCTACCGTGCTGCAATTCAGTCCGCTGGCGATGGTTTTATAGTCGATACTGGTCAGCCCCAAACGCTTGAATTCTTTCTCAAGCAGATAGCGCCCGGCGAGAACATTGTCTTCCTTGGCCTGCTGGCGAAACCAGTGCTGAACCTTACTGCGCGCCCGGGAGGTTTTCAGATAACCGAGGTTGGACTGCAGCCAGTCCCGGCGTGGTGCATTTTCCTTGCCGGTTAGAATCTCTACCCGCTCGCCGGTCTGGAGGGTGTAGGTCAAAGGAACGATTCGGCCGTTGACCTTGGCGCCGCGACAGCGATGCCCGACTTCCGTGTGAATATGGTAGGCAAAATCCAGTGGCGTCGACCCGAACTGGAGATTGACCACATGGCCATCCGGGGTAAAGACGTAAACCCGGTCCTGCGCGTGCTGCAGATGGTCAGAAATGTCGAGACTGTCGCCACTTTCCTCGTGCCAATCCAGCACCTGTCTCAACCAGGCAATTTTTTCTTCATAGCCGATGGTGTTTTTGCTGGAACCGTCGGCACCCTTGTAGCGCCAGTGGGAACAGACACCGAACTCCGCTTCTTCATGCATATTTCCGGTGCGAATCTGCACCTCAAGCACCTTGCCCATTGGCCCAATCACGGCGGTGTGCAGCGAACGGTAGCCGTTCTCTTTGGGGTTGGCTATATAGTCGTCAAATTCATTGGGAATATTGCGCCAAAGCCCGTGAATCACCCCGAGCACGGTGTAACAGGATTTGATATCCGGCACCAGAATCCGCACCGCGCGTATGTCGTAGACCTGGGAAAAACCAATGCCCTTGCGCTGCATTTTCCGCCAGATGCTGTAGATGTGCTTGGCCCGGCCGACGATCTCCGCCTGCACGCCCTCTTTTTCGAGTGAGCTGGAAATCTGGGCGATGGCCTCGTCGATATAGCGCTGCCGATCCAGACGCTTTTCATCCAGCAGCTTGGCGATTTTCTTGTAGGCCAGTGGCTGCAGGTAGCGGAAAGACAGGTCTTCCAGCTCCCATTTGATATGACCGATGCCCAAACGGTGGGCCAGTGGCGCATAGATATCGAAGACTTCACGGGCAACCCGGTAGCGTTTTTCGGGTTTGTTTTTGACCGCCCGGATCGCCGAGGTCCGCTCGGCCAGCTTGATCAACGCCACCCTCACGTCGTCCACCAGCGCGACCAGCATTTTGCGAATGGTCTCGCTCTGGGCCTCTGACTGCCCCAATATCTGGGAGTCGTGCTGGGAAGCATTCATCACGGTAATCGCCGCCATGCGCTGCACACCATCAATCAACTTGTGCACCACCGAGCCGTAGCGCTGTTCTACCAGATCAAGCTCCAGTCGGCCTTCGCGTACCGAACGGTAAAGCGCCGCTGCAACCAAAGCGTCCTGATCCAGATGCAGGTTCGACAGAATCTCTACCATCTCAAGTGCGGTAAAGAAGCTCGCCATAGGCAGGGTATTGTTGTGGGTGGCGCCGGTACGTCGGGCGCATTCGGCGCTGAGTTCGCAGGCACTGATCAGCACCCGGGTATCAATTTCATCCCGAACCCCAAGGCGATTAACCCAAGCCTGCAGATCAACTTCACCTTCCGGCGTCAGCGGGTAGTCTTCACGCACCTTTACCATGATTCACGCTGCCAATGCCGAGAACGGCTCAGGCACTGCCTCCGGTCAGAGCATCGTTGAACACGCCCGTAGAAAGATAGCGGTCTCCACGATCACAGATAATGGCAACGATAATCGCATTTTCAACCGTCTCGGACAGACGCAGGGCGCCGGCGACCGCGCCGCCGGATGAGACCCCGCACAGAATGCCCTCCTCGGCCGCCAGACGGCGCATGGTGACTTCGGCAGTCTTCTGATCCATGTCGATAATGCGATCTACCCGGGCGGCATCATAGATTTTCGGCAGATAAGCCTCGGGCCAGCGGCGAATGCCCGGTATGGAAGAACAATCGTCGGGTTGCAACCCGACAATCTCAATCGATGGGTTCTTTTCTTTCAGATAGCGCGACACGCCCATAATCGTACCGGTGGTGCCCATTGAGCTGACAAAATGGGTAATACGCCCCTCGGTCTGCCGCCAGATCTCCGGCCCGGTGCCGCTGTAGTGAGCTTCCGGGTTGTCGGCGTTGCCAAACTGGTCCAGCACCGTGCCTTTGCCTTCATCCTGCATTTTAAGCGCCAGATCGCGAGCGCCCTCCATGCCCTCGTCCTTGGTCACCTCAACCAGCTCGGCACCATAGGCCGCCATCGCCAGCTTGCGCTCCAGACTCATATGGCTGGGCATGATCAGCACCATGCGATAACCCTTGATCGCCGCGGCCATGGCCAGGGCGATACCGGTATTGCCACTGGTTGCCTCGATCAGAGTGTCGCCGGGCTTGATATCACCACGCTGTTCAGCCCGGTTGATCATGCTCAGCGCAGGGCGGTCCTTGACCGAACCTGCCGGATTATTGCCTTCGAGCTTCACCAGAATCGTGTTGGAGGTATTGCCGGGCAGGCGCTGCAAGCGCACCAGCGGCGTGCCGCCAACAAAATGCTCAATTGTAGGAAATTCAATCATGTACTGCGCCAGCTACCTTGGTTGAGGCGGGTATTATAGGTGGATTTAGCAGAAAGAGTGGGGCATATTCACATGACACCCACTATCCTGTGCCCGCAAAGTCTAACATTAATGCAAGGCGCTCGCTTCCAATGCCCAAGCTAGCCATCCGTCAGCAGATCATGGTACTGGCGATCCTGCCCTTCCTGCTGGTTGCAGGCGGCACCGGCCTGTTTCTGCTGAACAGCTACCTTACCGAAGTGCATCACCTGGACGAAGCCATGGCACAGCGCTCTGCGCGCCTGCTGTCCCGGCATCTGGCCGCGAGCCTGCGCCAGAACACGGACGCCGTGGATGCCATACTGGCCAGCAGTCTCGACAGGGAGATGCTCGGTGTCGGCCTGCTGGGCCTTAATGGGGAATGGCTGGCCACGCGGGGGCAACCGCAAAAACCGGATATCAGTCGAGCAAGCGGGAATAACGAGCCGGTATGGCAGACCTCAGAGCTAACCGCCACCTGGCCCATCTATCGCTACGACCACACGGCGCTGTCACCGCAAAGCGGCAAGGAGCCGCCGCAGCTGGGCTGGGCGGTGGTCACCACCAGTCACAACCACTTTCTGCAGGCGCGCTATCTTGTCATCGCCATCAGTCTCCTGTGGCTGCTGCTCATGCTGCTGCTTGTGGTCTATCTCGGGGGGCGCCTGACGCGCGATTTCGACACCTCGATAAAACAAATGCGCGACCTGATCAGCAATCTCGACCAGCACGACTGGAGTACGCGCCTGCCCCACTCCAAAAACCGTGACTGGCAGTTTCTGTTCGGGGCAATCAATGAGCTGGCACACCGCACCCAGCAGCACCTGCGACAACTGCAAAATGATATCGAGCACAGTCATGAGGACTTGCAGAAAACGCTCGAAAGCCTGGAGATCAGCAACATGGAGCTGGCGCTGGCGCGGGAGGAAGCACTGACGGCCAGCCAGTCCAAATCAGAATTTCTGGCCAATACCAGTCATGAGGTGCGCACCCCCCTGACGGGCATACTCGGCTTCTGTCATGTGCTGTTGGAGTCGGAAAGCAATCCCCGGCGTCGGGAGTATATAGAGACCATCAAGATTTCCGCCGAACACCTGCTGCGGGTACTGGATGACATCCTCGATCTCTCAAAAATCGAAGCTGGAAAATTTTCGCTGCAGCTGCAACCTTTTGCGCTGCTGCCGGTCATTGAGGAAAGCGCCGCGCTGTTCGCCCAGCAAGCGGCCGACAAAGGGATTGAACTGATCGTCGATACCGCAGAACCCTTGCCCGTCAGCGTATCCGGAGACTCCGCGCGCCTGAAACAGCTCGCCACCAACCTCATCAGCAATGCGGTGAAATTCACCGACCGCGGGCAGGTACTGATCACCCTGAGCGCCGAAAACCACAGCGATGACTCCAGCGATATCTGCCTGAGCATCAGCGACACCGGCATTGGCATCAGACAGCAGGAGCAGGCGAAACTTTTTCAGGCCTTTCAGCAGCTTGACGGCACAGACACCCGAAAGCATGGCGGCACCGGCCTTGGTCTCGCCATGGTCAAACGGCTGGTTGATTTGATGCGCGGCAGTATTCACGTCAGCAGCGAACCCGGGCGCGGTACGCGCTTTGATGTCCGACTGCCGCTGTCCTCTGAAGCGCCTGTCAATCCCACTGAACCCAAAAACCAGATCGTCCATTTCTGGGAAGAAAACCCGGATGCCCGCAGGGCCTTGCGCCGGCGTCTGCAAGCCAACGGTTTTCAGAGTCAGGCCCACGACACTCTGTCACAGTTGCTGGCTGCAGCGTCCCCGGAGGTACATCTGGTTGCCGGTTTTTCCAGCCAGCGCAGCTTTTTCGACGTTGAGCCACAACTTACAGCTTATTCAGAACTGATCGTCCTGCTGCCCAGTCTCGCCGGCGTGCTTGCCCGCGAGGATTTTATCTTTCTGCAAAAACCACTGGCCGAACACAAGTTGCTGCAGGCTCTTGCCGGCGAGGATAAACGCGCCGGAACGCAGTCTCTTAAAGCCAGTTCAGTACTGGTGGTTGACGACAATCGGAGCAATCGGCTGTTGCTGAGCGCGCTGCTGGAAGAGCTGCAGGCCAAGGGCACCTTGTGCGCCAGTGGGCGTGAAGCGCTTGCGCTGTGTGAGCAGCAGGCCTACCCGCTGATCATTCTCGACCTGCAGATGCCCGACATGAATGGCGAAGACACTGCCCGGGCCATTCGCGAAACGCCCTTGAACAGGCACAGTCGACTTGTGGCCCTGACCGCCCACCTGCCCGACGACGGCAGACAAGCGTCACCGCTGTTCGACCAGTTCATGCTTAAGCCCATGACGCTGGTAGCCTTGAGACAATTGCTTGATATCAGCTCACGGCCGGACGGAGCTGTAAACACCGCCCTCAGCCTGAAACGGGCCAATAACAACCCGCAACTGGCGCAAGTACTGACCGAACGCTTTCTACTCAGCCTGGAAGAAACCCGCGAAGAATGGCGGGCTGCCATCGCCGATCGTAATACCGGAGCCATAGAGTCACTGGCCCATCAATTGGTAGGGGCCTGCCGCTATGTTGGCGCACCGTCGCTGGAGCGCGCGTTGGAAGGACTGCAGAAACAGCTTGAGGGGGCAGAGTTCGAAGAGGTACGGACGCTGACTGAAAACTGCCTGAACTGCATGGATGATTTACTGTGCTGGCGCACCCGGAACGCAGTGGATGAAGCGCTTGTTCCAGACTCGGGTTGACGACCAACGGACGGTCACCGTTCAAAAACCACAAAGGCCTGAGCCAGATCCGATTCATCAGTCAGCGCGATATGACTGCCAACAATGCCCTGCTCCCGGATTGTGTCCGCCGCAGCGCCGTAAAAGCTGAGTTCGGGTTTGCCGAGCGGGTTGTTAAGCACTTCAATTTCGCACAAGCGAGCACGGGCACCGATGCCAACCCCCAGTGCCTTGGCGGCGGCCTCTTTCGCCGCAAAACGTTTGGCCAGATAGCGTACGTCGCGACCGCGCGATTCAAATTGCCGGTATTCATTTTCTGACAGCAACCTTTTCAGAAAGCGCTCGCCGAAACGCTGCCAGGTAGCGTCAATACGCTCGATATAGATTAGATCCGTTCCAATACCACTGATCACTGGCTTCGCCCCTTGAATAAGGCCCGGCTCTTCAAAGGCTCACTCCCGATAAGCGGGATCAAGGCCTGCCGGCAGACCACTTTGAGCACGCGCAATTGCTCTTCGCTCCATACCGGTAAGTCACTGACTTCGCAGAAGGTCGATGGTTGCAAAGCCCTCAGCTCGCCGCCGAGAAAGTGCGGCGCCGACGCGGGAACCCTTTGAAAACCACCTTCCGGGTTCAGCTGATAACAGCTGTCGCTCTCCAGCTCCGGGCCAAAGCTAAGGCCGTAGCCCAGTTGTTCCAGCAGCATCAGTTCATAAAAACGCAGTATGGTCTCAAGCCCGTTTTTGTCCCCCGCCGTCCACTGCTCCAACAGCAAGAGGCTGCGGGCGTAATGCTGCCACAACTCCGGGTGCGGGTCACAGCGGTGCAAGGCTTTGAGAGTCAACTCGTTAAGGTAAAGTGCCGCGTACAGGGCATTCCCCTGCAGCTGCCGGCGCTCGCGGGTTTCCGCGCTCACCAGTGTTTTCAACTCGCCCCGCCCGTTGCAACTCACCTCGAGCAGCTGGAAGGGCTGCAACACGGAGGCGCGCTCGCGCACTCTGGCGCTGCTGCCGCGGGCGCCACGGGCCACAGCGCCCAGTCGCCCCTGATGTTGAGTGAACAGTTCGATAATCAGGCTGGTATCCCGAAAGGGACGATGGTGGAGCAGGAAAGCAGGTTCGAAGTCCTGTTCCATATTATTCGTCGTCGTAACCCAGACTGCGCAGCGCGCGCTCGTCGTCCGACCAGCCGGACTTGACCTTGACCCATAGATTCAACATGACCTTGCCGTCTATCAGCTTTTCGATATCCAGACGGGATTCCCGGCCGATCGATTTCAACCGCGATCCCCCTCTGCCGATCAGTATTTTTTTCTGGCCGTCGCGTTCGACATAAATAGCGGCGCTGATGTGGGTTATGCCTTTTTCCTGCTTGTACTCTTCGATTTCCACGGTCATGGCGTAAGGCAATTCGTCGCCCAGTTGCCGGGTGATCTTTTCCCGGACGATTTCAGCCGTCAGGAATCGCATACTGCGATCGGTAATCTGCTCTTCGTCGAAAAAATGCGGCCCTTCCGGAAGATGGCTGTGCAGCACCGATTCCAGTTCCGTCAGGTTGTCGGTCCGCAGCGCCGAAACCGGCACGACCTCTGCGTAATTGTGCTCACCGTTGCGGTCGGCAATAAAGGGGAGAAGCTGGGATTTATCCTCAAGTTTGTCGACTTTATTGATGACCAGTACGATCGGGCATTGCTGATTTTTCAATTGCTCCAGTACCCAGGCGTCTTCATCATTCCAGCGGCCTGCTTCAATGACGAATGCAATCACGTCTACGTCTCGCAGACTGGTAGTGGCGGCCCGGTTCATATAGCGGTTGATCGCGCGCTTCTGCCCCCGGTGCAGACCAGGCGTATCGACATAGATCGCCTGAACGGAATCTTCTGTCTTGATGCCCAATACACGGTGACGAGTGGTCTGGGGTTTGCGCGAGGTAATACTGATTTTCTGACCCAGAATATGGTTCAGCAGCGTCGATTTTCCCACATTGGGGCGGCCAACAATCGCTATATATCCGCAACGGCTTTCTGTCATGATCTGCTCTGTAGAATTTCCAACATGGCCTGCGCCGCTACCTGTTCGGCTTTTTTCCGGCTGCCGGCACGGGCCACCACCGGATCCGCGTGCAGGCGGGTTACGCAGCTCACTTCAAACTGCTGTTCATGGGCTAGCCCGGTTTGCTCGACCAGCTCGTATTCGGGTAAGGGTTCAGCGCGCGCCTGCAGGAATTCCTGCAACCGTGTTTTCGCGTCCTTCAGTGATTCGCCGGAGGAGAGTGACTCGATACGCGCATGAAACCAGTTCAGCACACAATCTCGCGCGGTTTCAAAACCGGATTCGCTGTAGATCGCGCCGATCAGGGCTTCCACCATGTCGGCGAGAATGGAGTCCCGCCGATGTCCGCCGCTTTTCAGCTCGCCGCTGCCGAGCAGAACATAATCGCCAAGCTTGAACTCTCTCGCCACTTTGGCCAGCGTTGTTCCCTTAACCAGACTGGCGCGCATTCGACTCAGCTCACCTTCTCTGGCATCCGGGAATTGTCCGCTCAAGGCCTCGGCAATAACCAGACTCAGCACCGCATCCCCGAGAAACTCTAGACGCTCGTTGTTGTCCTTGCCTGCCGAACGGTGCCGCAGGGCGCGCTCCAGCAGGGCTTCATCCCGAAAGGTGTACCCCAGGTGATCTGACAGCTTCCTGTAGTCGGGCATCAGCGGCGGGTAATCTCATAGATCAGGTCGTCGAATTTAACCACCGCATCAATATTGTAGATCAGCGGCACACGCACCTCGTAGCGGGCATCCATAATAATGACGTTGCGCTCGCTCTTGAACTTGATGTCTTTGAGATCGATAGTTTCAATGCGGTTGGTGAGAAAGGCGCCCTGCATCGATTTGCGGATTTCCGAGGCCGTCATTTCCTGAGACGCCGGATCGAGGGCCGCATTCTTGACCACCTGACGGATGGTTATGTGATCAAGATAGATGGGAACCAGGCGAAAGGCGCACAGTCCGAGCAGACCCGCCACAGAGATAATCACTGCCCACTGAATGATACCGAGGCCACGCTGCCTGGAAGGTGACTGCGTCGAAGGTAACTGCATGCTTATCTCCTTTTTATTCTATTGTCAGCGAATGGTGCCAACCCGGTCGAAGCTGGGCAGCTCGCCTATTGAACGCCAGTGCATCCAGATCGCAAAGGCCTTACCCACGATATTGGCTTCAGGCACCTGTCCCCAGACCCGGCTGTCGCTGCTGTTATCGCGGTTATCGCCCATCATAAAGTAGTGTCCGGGTTTGACCACCACTCTAAAATCACCCCGGTTTTCCCGCAACTCGTGCCGCACCAGATGTTCGCGCTCACCCAGCGACTCTCGCAGAATGTGCTCACTGGGGTTAAGCGGCGGTACTTCGGCCAACAGCTGTTGCGTCATTTCAACACCGTTGACGTACAGCACTTTGTCTCGGTAGACAATCTCATCGCCCGGCAAGCCAACCACCCGCTTGATAAAATAGCGGCTGTCGTGTGGCGGGAAAAACACCATGACGTCGCCCCGCTCCGGCTCTCCGACCTCCAGAATCTTGGTGCCGGCCACCGGCAGACGCACGCCGTAGCTGAATTTGTTTACCAGAATATAGTCACCGACTTCCAGGCTCGGCACCATCGACGCCGAGGGTATCTGAAAGGGCTCGGCCACAAAGGAGCGCAATACCAGCACCACAAGCAGCACCGGGAAAAAAGACTTGGCATTTTCAGCAATCGGCAACTGGCTCGCCAGATGCTGCTTCAGTGTTTCAAAATCAGCTTTGACACTGAACTTGAGATAAACCGCAATATTGCCTTCGGTCACCATAAACTGGCGGCGGCGCGTGAACAGCAGCCGGTCCAGCAGGCCAATCAATCCAGCCAGGGCGGTAACCACTACCAGCACCAAGGCAAAATCGCCGTCCTTGAGCAACACAACACTGGCAAACCAGGCCATCCACAACAGATTGATAAAAACGGTAGTGCTATTCCACCAACCCGGCACAACCTGAGTCAGCAGCGACTGTTCCGTATTCTCTTTTTTATGATCGGCGCACCAGGAAAGTGCATCGGCCAGCTGGCGGCGGCCCCGCACTTCCTGCACCAACCAGACGATCAGTGTCAGCGCTCCCACCACCAGTAACAAATTATTAACCATCAGCTGTCAACCTTGAGTACTGCGAGAAACGCCGACTGGGGAATTTCCACCTTGCCCACCATCTTCATGCGTTTCTTGCCCGCTTTTTGTTTTTCGAGGAGCTTGCGCTTGCGCGATACGTCGCCACCATAGCACTTCGCGGTGACGTTTTTACGCAGCGCTTTCACAGTTTGCCGTGCAATAACGTGGCCGCCAATGGCCGCCTGAATGGCGACATCAAACATCTGCCGGGGAATCAGTTCTTTCATTTTTTCCACCAGCGAGCGGCCGCGCGAAGCGGCGAAGTCCCGGTGAACAATCATGGCAAGGGCATCGACCCGCTCGCCATTGATCAACACATCCAGTTTAACCAGATTAGCCGCCTGAAAGCGCTCGAAGCTGTAGTCCAGCGAGGCAAAGCCCTTGCTCACCGACTTGAGACGGTCAAACAGATCCAGCACCACTTCACTCATTGGTATTTCATAGGTCAGCGAAACCTGCTGCCCCAGAAATTGCATGTCTTTTTGTACGCCGCGCTTTTCCACACAAAGCGTGATGACGTTGCCGACATATTCCTGGGGCACCAGGATACTGGCTCGCGCTATAGGCTCACGCATTTCTTCCAGTTCGCCGGGGTCAGGCAAGGCCGAGGGGTTATCAACCTGCAGGACTTCACCGCGCTTGGTTTTCACTTCGTAAATAACGGTTGGCGCGGTGGTAATCAGGTCAATATCGTATTCCCGCTCCAGACGCTCCTGAATGATCTCCATGTGCAGGGTGCCGAGAAAACCACAGCGAAAACCAAAACCCAGCGCATCGGAGGTTTCAGGCTCATAAAACAACGAAGCATCGTTCAGGGTCAGTTTCGCCAGCGCCTCTCGAAAATCTTCGTAATCATCGGTCGACACAGTGAACATGCCGGCGTAAACCTGAGGCTTGACCTTCTTGAAGCCCGGCAGCGCCGGAACGTCAGCTGTCGCGGCATGGGTAAAGGTGTCGCCTACCGGCGCGCCGTGAATATCCTTGATCCCGGCGACCACAAAACCCACCTCGCCCGCGCGCAGTTGCTTGGTTGAGGTCAGCTTGGGGGTGAAGATGCCCACATTGTCCACGCCGTGGGCCTTGCCGATACTTTTGGCAATAACCTTGTCGCCTTTTTTCACCGTACCGTTCTTGACCCGAACCAGAGACACCACACCGAGGTAGTTGTCGAACCAGGAGTCAATGATCAAAGCCTGCAGGTCACCGTCCGGATCGCCTTCCGGCGGCGGAATCTTGGCGATGATCTGCTCCAGAATATCGTCGATGCCCATGCCGGACTTGGCGCTGGCCTCCACTGCGTCGCTGGCATCCAGGCCAATAATCTCTTCGATTTCTTTTTTTACCCGCTCCGGATCCGCCTGCGGCAGATCCATTTTGTTCAGTACGGGAATGACTTCCAGGTCCTGCTCGATCGCCGTATAGCAATTGGCCACAGACTGGGCCTCAACTCCCTGAGCGGCGTCGACGACCAGCAAAGCCCCTTCACAGGCGGACAGTGAACGGGACACTTCATAACTGAAATCGACGTGGCCGGGGGTATCAATAAAGTTCAGCTCGTAGGTTTCACCATCGCGCGCGGTGTAGTTCAGGGTCACGCTCTGGGCCTTGATGGTGATACCCCGCTCGCGCTCGATATCCATGGAGTCGAGCACCTGCTCGGCCATTTCGCGATCAGCCAGGCCACCGCACACCTGAATAAAACGGTCAGCAATGGTCGACTTGCCGTGGTCGATATGGGCAATGATGGAAAAATTTCGGATATGTTTAAGACTGCTCACACAATTCCCACGGGATTGATGCATTGATGAACGGCAAGCCAGGAGGCTGCCGAATTAAAAGCGGGGATTGTAGCGCATTCGGCGCCTGCACCGCTATGCGTGAGGTGCGAGAGACACCGAGTCAGGGGGAATAACCGTTGGCTGATACTCAAGACTGTCCCGGGTCAGCCAGGCGTGGCACCGCACCAGGGCAATACCGACAAGGAAGCCGCCCAAGGCGCCCAGCGCGGCCAGTTTGTCGCTGGCAAAAAGCGCATGGCTGCTGGCCATACCCGCCAGCATGGCCAGCAGCGGCAGCAGGTAGACCAGCATCGCACCGCGTAACAGCACGTGCTCCGGCACACTGAACTCGACCTGTTCATCGAGCTGAAACTGACCGGCAGGGAGGCCGTCCAGCAGCACCCGCAAGTGGTTGCGGCGGCCGTCACCGATCCGGTTAAGCAGCCCCTGACCACAACCTTTCTGTGCGGCGCAGGTTCCACACGTGGATTGCCGAATGGTTTCCACCCAAAGCGCGTCGTCTTCGATCGCTACAATGCGCCCGCTTTCGCGCATCATTGGGGCACCACCAGCGATTTGGCCACCTGCTCAGCGGTGAGCAAGGGCACTTCGCCGATCACGGTGGCAACCAGATCGTGATCGGGAATGGGGTAGGTATAGGAAACGGTTGCACCGCTGCGCATGGCGACCGCAGTGGCCGGCGGGCTGACTCCATTGGCAGACTCCATGAATACCGAAAACATGCTGATGCCATCGGTATAGCTCAGGGCCTCACTTTGGACGTCTGCGGTGTCCGCCAGCATAAAACCCTCCGGCACCCAACCCGGGTTCCAAGACAAGCCGGGATGAACAGGCTTGCCCTCCTGATCCGTCACCACATTGTGGTGGGCCACCTCGCGCGCGTCATCTTGATTCAGTTCGCCAGCCACACCCAGTTCAAACAGCATAAACTGAAAGCGTTCAAGTACCTGATCGCGTTGGTCGACGGTTTCTGTTTTCAGGGGAATTGCGGTCTGAGCGTCCAGGGAAATCACATAGCCCAAGCGGAACACATCACGCGGCTCTATATGCAGCGTTACCACATCGCGCCCCGCGACGCGGGCACCCTCTTCCAGACGAAGATCATAGTAGCGGGCAAAGTCACCTTTCTGACTGACACCGCGTAGCAGGCGCTCGGCCGGATGCACACAGTTGACGCTGTGCCCCTTGCGCACCAGCTCGCTGCCTTCTGAATCCAGTGGCGTCAGGCGTTCAAACTCACGGCCATCTATCACCTGATGAACAATACGGTAGGAAGCGAGTTGATCTTCAATCTGGTGAGTAACAATACCCTGATAGCTTAATTCGCGGTGGGCGTGGGACATGCGCTCCAGCCACTCAACCGGCTGGGCCGCATACGCTGCACTGGCCGTGAGGGAGGCGACCAGTGTGAATGCGAGGATTTGGGGTAATACTCTGAGCACTTATTCCGCTCCGTGGTTAACCAACCTGGCATAGGTCACCATGCCTTGACCACTGTTGAGCGCAGCGCGCTCAGTGTGCTGGCGGAGAAAACGTTCAAAGCGCTCCCGAGACTGCTCGTCGTCCACCTGCTGATAACGCGGAACAGTCACGCCGGCGGCACTTGCGGTAACGGTGCCCGCGACGCTTGGCGCCGGAGACGCCAGATAAACGCGGCCGTTCTGCACCACCGGAGCTTCAGCCACCTGCGGGGCGACCTGCGCCGGCGAGCCACCGCCCAGTCCAAATACAACCAGAGCCGCAACACTGGCAGCCACCGCAAAACCACCGAGTGGCTTGCGCCAGTCTCGCGTAGAAGCAAGGGCCAAAGGCGCTTCAGCTGCAATGGCCGAACTCACCCGGGCACTGATATCCATACCGCTGAAGGTAGGCTCGCCCAGCAAAGCGCTGCGCTGGCGATGTAATCGCCCCCAATAAGCCGCGTCACCGTCATCGCTGTCGCGCATCAGGCGCCGCAATTCCAGTTCCGATGCCTCACCATCCATTAGCGCCGACAGGGATTCCCGAAGATCGTTGCTCATGCCATTACCTCGCTGCCACCCATCTGGGCTTTGACTTTTTCATCTACCGCTTCCCGCGCCCGGAAGATCCGCGAGCGAACCGTTCCCACCGGACAATCCATTACATCGGCGATATCTTCATAGCTCAGCCCGTCGAATTCACGCAAGGTCAACGCGGTGCGTAAATCCTCAGGCAGCGCCTGTATCGCCGTATCGACAACCGCCTTCAGTTCATTGCCAAACAGCACATTTTCCGGGTTGTCGGTGTCGCGCAGGCCGTCTGCGCCGTCATAAAACTCGGCATCGCCAACATCGACATCAATACTGGGGGGTCGCCGACTGCGGCTGACCAGGTAGTTCTTGGCGGTGTTGATTGCAATACGGTAGAGCCAGGTGTAGAACGCACTCTCACCGCGAAACTTGGGTAAGGCCCGGTAGGCTTTGATAAAGGCTTCCTGGGCCACATCCTGAACTTCATCACTGTCTTTAACATAGCGCGATATCAGGCCAAAAATCTTGTGCTGGTACTTGAGCACCAGCATGTCGTAGGCACGCTGATCGCCTCGCTTGACGCGTTCGACCAGTTGCTTATCGCTTACTTCAGCACGATCCACAATCACGCCGCTCCTGATTGTGAGACCGTCTGTTACGGTGATAGACCACGCGGTACCCCATTAGTTCGCAGATCGAGCCTGCTTTTTTCCTTGCCGGAAGAATTATTGCCGGAATTGGCCGAATTAGGCATAACCAGTATACTCTGCCCGCAGGCAGAACGCCGCAAATGGTATCGACGCAGCTCACCCAAGGCAATCCATGACTTCCAGTTATACCCATGACGTGCTGGTAATCGGCAGCGGCGCCGCTGGCCTGACCCTGGCCCTGCGCCTTGCCGGCCAGGCCCGCATCGCCGTAATCTGCAAAGGCGAGCTGAACCAGGGCTCCACCTACTATGCCCAGGGCGGCATCGCAGCGGTTTTGGACGAAGACGATACCGAAGACGATCACGTCACCGATACCCTCGCCGCCGGCGCCGACCTGTGTCACAACGATACCGTGCGCTTTACCGTCGCCAACAGCCGCGAGAGTATCGAGTGGCTGGTGTCACAGGGCGTCGAGTTCAGCCGCTACCCCAATGAAAATGGCTTTCACCTGACCCGGGAAGGCGGCCACAGCCACCGACGCATCATCCACGCCGCAGACGCTACCGGGCGGGCGGTGTCCGAAGCCCTGACCAATCAGGCCCTGCAGAAACCCGGCATCGATATTTTTCAGAACCATGTCGCGGTTGATCTGGTGGTCCGCAAAGGTCAGTGCCTGGGCGCCTATGTGTATGACCGGGAATCCGAGCACGTGCGCCTGTTCCGGGCTAAATTTGTGGTGCTGGCCTCAGGCGGCGCCAGCAAGGCCTACCTCTACACCAGCAATCCCGACGGAGCCTCCGGCGACGGCATCGCCATGGCCTGGCGCGCGGGCTGCCGGGTGGCCAATATGGAATTCAACCAGTTCCACCCCACCTGCCTGTACCACCCGCAAGCCAAATCCTTTCTTATTACCGAGGCAATTCGCGGCGAAGGCGGTCGCCTGCTGCTGCCCAACGGTCAGCGCTTCATGCACCGCTACGATGAGCGCGGCGAGCTGGCG
>PAKT01000117.1 GCA_002710725.1 Spongiibacteraceae bacterium | reverse complement strand
TTCAGTCTGATACTGGGCTTTCGCACTGAACCGATGACGTCGCGGCAGTAAGCAATGCACCGCGCTGATGGCGCGGCCCTGAAATAGCGCCTGCAAAGACGCTAACACCACAACTGACCTACCGGCACGTCTGGCGTGTAGTGATGCGCCAGTTGCGCCTGTAACAGTTCTGCGGTGGCCATTGCATCGATCGTGGCATGGTGTAATTGGTAGGCCGGCAGTCCGTAGCGCTGTCGGCAGTCCGGCAGGCGCAGCGAGGGGAGCGCCTGATTCAGCAGCTTTGCCACTAGCCCGCGATTTTTACGCAGTCTGTCCTGCTCCAAGGCCATCGTATCAATCACCGGGAACCGGATGCCTTCGCCTATCCGTTTCATCAGTGCCTGAAACAGAAACTCGCGCTCAATGTTGCGGTAGTGCACCACGGTCACTTTGCCCGCCAGCGCGTTGAGTAAGTCATCGAGAATCCCGATCAGATCCGGGGCATCGAGAATGTCGGAGTGGGTGATTTGATGGATCACCACCGACTGCTCGGCCAGAGGCCGGGACGGTTTTACAATCCAGTGCTCGGCCTGTGAGCAGCGGATGCGCTCAGTACTGAATGGCACCAGCCCAATGCTGACGATATCATCCCGCGCGCTGTCCAGGCCGGTGGTTTCAAAGTCGAGGGCGACCAGAGGTACATCCTCAATCGATGTGTCGGCATTTACCATACCTTGCTGGTAATAGGCTCGCAGATGTTTATTGCGACTGTTCTGCTGTAATTGTTCGAATTGTCTGGCCCAGTCTATGTACCTGCTTTTATCTAAAGTCATCGGGCGACTACACTCGCACGTTGGATTTGTAGCGGAACTTCAGGAAATTCTGTGCGTTGTGGAGAACTCTGAAAGCCTCTTTGAGATTGCGCCGCTCAAAACTGGAGAGCATTTCGGGCTGGACATTGTTGTCGGGTTCTTCGCCTGCCTGAATCGCCAGCGCCTGGTGCCGCGCTCTGACAATGGATAGGTATTCCAGTGCGTCACTCAGATCCTGCGCTTTGCCTGAGGGCAACAGTCCCGCCTGTTTGATATCCTCTATGCGCTCAAAGGAATTCTGCGCCTTGGAGCCGACCGCCAAGGCATGCACCCGAATGGCGTCGGTCAGGGGGGCGGTGCCGCGCCGCTTCAGGTTGATTGAGTTTCTGTGTTTGCCGTCCTGCTCCAGTACAAACTCCTTGAAAAAACCCAGCGGTGGCGTGCGATTCAGCGCATTGCGCGCCATGCTGGCGAGAAAGGCGCGGTGTTTTGGCGCCTTGTCAGCGACGAACTGGCGCAGCTCCTCCGCCAGCTTGTCCTCGCCCCAGACACTGTCAAGGTCGAAGAAAATACAGCTGTTCAGCAGGGCTTTGGGCTGGGGTTTCTCAATCCAGTCGCTGAACTGTTGCTTCCATTCATCCAGGCTTACACGGTAGGCGGGGTTGGTCGCCATGATGTTGCCGCTGCAGTAAGGATAGCCGCATTCGGCCAGACCATCACTGACAAAGCGGGCGAGCTCTTCAAAATAACGGCCGTGCCGATCTTCCCGATAATCGTTGTGCAGGATGATGGCATTGTCCTGGTCGGTGACGATCAGCTGCTCGTTGCGCGCCATGGAACCCAGTGCCAGAAAACTGTAGGGCACGGGGGGCGGCCCCAGCTTCTCTTCCGCCAGCTCCAGCAGCCGCTGTTTGAAGCTGCGCCCGATCACCGACATGGCGCTGCCAATCATATGAGAGTTGGCGTCTTCATTCGCCATGCGCACAAAGACAGCCGGCAACTGTTGTGCGTAATACTTCAGTCCGTCCACGCTCTGCTGAGCAAAAATGCCCCGCGCCAGCAGAATGCTGCTTTGCGATTCATGCCGAAGAATGTCCGACATGGAGATTACGCCGATACAGCGACGCCGATGCATGATGGGCAGGTGATGAACATTGAAGCGCAACATCGACAGCATGGCTTCGAACACGTAGGCATTGTCGTCCAATGTGACCAGTTCTTCAGTCATCACCTCACCGACAGGCCTGTCGAAACTGAGCCCTTCAGCCATAACCCGCGAGCGCATGTCCCGGTCGGTAAGAATGCCGGCAATAGGGGGGCTGGCGTCGTTGCTGGCGGCAGGCGTTGTCGAGTCCGTAACCAGCAGCAGGGAAACACCGTGTTCGGTCATTTGCAGTGCGGCGTCACGGATTGAGGTGTCGGAAGCGCAGGTGACCAGCTCGCGGGTGATCAGCTCTTTGACTTTTACCGTGGTCAGATCATTGTTTTCTGCCTGTGCCGAAATCGCGTTGCGCAGCAGTGCATCATCTTCCGCCTCAAAATAATCGGCAAAGGTATCGAAGCGATCACAGAGCTCGTTGAACAGAGTCACGGGAATGCAATACAGCAGTGTGTCTTCCAGGGCCTTCACGGGAAAGCGCACGCGACGGTTCATCATCAGGCCCAGTTGCCCGAAAATCCCCCCTTCACCCAAACGGTTATAGAGCTCGCCCGTGCGGCGGAAGGTTTCAACGACACCGCTGCGGACCACGTAAAGATCCTGAATGGGCTCGCGGAATTGCAGAATATCCCGACCGGCACGGTAATAGCTGATTTCAACCTGCTGAGCAATTTCATGCAGAGCCGTTTCCGGCAATTCATTGAATGGCGGGTGTTGCGCCAGGAAGCCGGCAATTTCGAGTTGTTCTGCGTGCACCGTCACCCCTTATCCCTGCGGCCCAGGGCGTTACCGCCATCGGCTCGAGTTTCTTTGACTGCAGTGGCTTGAAGCATAGCCAGTTTGACCGCAAATCAACACCGCTGCCAACCCTGTGCGCCAGGATCGCCGCGGATTCTGGGCTTTCCGGCAGCGCGCTCGGTCACGCCGCGCATTATCGTGCCGACCGTGGAAATTACGTATATGGTGGCCAGTGTTTCCGGAGCACAATGATTGCACAAATAAGGCTTAGTGAGTCCTAGTGAGAAGCTGACAGCACTGAGTCGCAAACTAGCAAAGCGCCTCTGCAGTATCTGAAACGGGTGGCAGAGAGAGGAGACTGGCCAATGAGCAATGTAACAACGGCGCTGACCACCCTGTCACAACGTGTTCGATATGCCCAGAAGCGGCAGCTTATTTCTACCCGCGATCTGGCAGGCTCGGTTCGGCAAGACCCCGAAAAGCTGGCAGCCTGGCTGGAATCCACTGATCTGTCGGGAACCGTATTTCTGGCCCAGCTGGCGGATGTGCTGTCGGTCAACCTGTCTTGGCTGGTGACCGGTCTGGGGCCCGCAGAGCGGCTGGAAGAAGAATTGGACAGCTCCGATATAGAGCTGTTGTCGGTCGTCCGCAATCTGTCGCCCATGTCACGCGCAGCCCTGCTGAACACCGCAGAGCGTATGCTGGATACGGAGCAGACCTATCTGGCGCAGGAGCGCTCTTCACAGCACTCCTGAGTGTTTTAAGCAAAGCGATGGATCACGTCCCTGGCAAATCGCTCCATCAGCCGTTTTTTGTCATCCAGACTGGATCCTTTTCCGAGCGCGTAGTCAAAGGGCATATTGAGGCCTGAGGTCATACCGCTGTCCTGCAGCGACTGAAAGACCGATAGCTCCGGTTTAACGGTCAGACCCACCAGTGTTTCAAAGGGCAGCTGTTCCCGCCCGGCCTGCTTGCGCAACTCGTTTATTTCCTTCATCAGCCCCGGCACTTCGTCGGGGTGATTGCCTGTGCCTATCCAGCCACTGCCGTACCTGGCGGCCCTTTTAAGCGCGAGCTTATTGGCGCCGCCTATGTAAATAGGGATGTCGTTTTGTGGGGCCGGCGCGAGCCTGATCGGTGGAAAGTCGATGTACTGACCGTGGTATTCAACAAGCTCGGGCTTCCAGAGAATTTGCAGCGCTTCCAGGCACTCGTCGAGACGCTTGCCGCGGGTTTTGAAATCCACACCGTAGATATCAAACTCCTCGCGCATCCAGCCGGCACCGGCGCCCAGCGCGAAGCGACCCTTGCTGAGAATATCCAGCGTGGCGCAGGCCTTGGCCACTTCAATGGGGTTACGCAGCGGCAGCACATAGACGCCGCAGGTAAAATGTAGCCGGCTTGTGGCGGCGGCCAGTGCGCCGAACAGCGCCCATTGATCCGGGTATTCCGACTCTTCGGTTTGTGGCGGATAGCCGCTGTCGGAATAGGGGTAGCCGGCCTCCATGGTGCCGGGATAGAGGGCGTGATCGCCGCTCATTACGCCGTGAAAACCGACCTCTTCCGCGAAGCGGGCGATTTCAATCAGCTGGTCTGTTTCGGCCCAGGTAATCGGTTGCCAGAATTTCATGCGCTTGCCTCTAGTGTTGACAGTTTACGAGCACTTTGGCGGTTTGGTCGGTTTGTCGCGCCTGTGCCAGAGCGTCGTTGAATCGGGACAGGGGAAACTGATGGCTGACCAGAGGGGCGACGTCGACCTGACCGCTGCCGAGCATCGTCAGCACCTCGTCAAACTCCTTGTCATAGGCCATCGAACCGGTGATCACCAGTTCACGCATCAGTAGGTTTACCAGATCCATCTGCACCGGTTCCTTGTGCAGGCCGAGCACCACAACCCGGGCGCCGGTTTTGCCGAGGCTCACAATCTGCTCGAAGGCCGATCGCGCGCCGGTGGTTTCCAGATAGAGGTCGGTGGCGGGCATGGGCATGCCCATGAGTTCCGCACTGCCGTGCTGCTCGGTCAACACGTCGGCAAGTTCGCCGGAGGCTGCGTTTATGGTTGTGGCGCCCAGTTGCTGCGCGATACTGAGCCGGAAGTCGGACAGGTCGGTTACCACAATGTTATCGACACCGAGATAGCGCAGTGCCACCACGGCGCTGAGCCCGATCGGCCCGGCGCCAAACACAAGGGCTTTGTCGCCGGCTCTGGCCTGTCCCTTGTGGCAGCCGTGTAGGGCGACGGACAGGGGTTCCACCAGCGCCGCCTGCTCATCGGAAATACTGTCAGGCACTTTCAGCAAGGCTTTGTGATCGGTGGCGACGCCGCGCACTTTCAGGTAGGGGGCAAAGCCGCCTTCCGGGCCGCCGTTGCCAATGGCATTGCTGTTAGCCATCGGGTTGACCACAACCCGATCGCCGGGGCTGAGATCCCTGACGCGCTTGCCGACGTTTTCGACGGTTCCCACCAGCTCGTGCCCAAGCGGCATCGGACTGAGAGTGCCGAGCCCGCCCATGGCGATATAGCCGAGGTCGGAGCCGCATATACCGCACAGGGAGACTTTGACAATCACATCGTCAGCGTCGGCCGCAGGCCTTGGCACCTGATCGACTCGAACGTCGTCGGGGCCGTGAACCGTTACCAGTGGCATAGACATAATCAGATTCCCATCACGAGGCTTCGTTGATTTGCGTTTGCAGAGTGTTTATCTGGTGATTCAACCAGGATCGCAGCCAGAAATTATCGGTCTGGCCAAGCAAGTCCCTGTGAATCGCCTGAGATAAGCTGAGCGCTTCGCAATGCTCGGGCTCGGCATTGAGCACCATATCGACCAGGTGCAAGGCCTCTTCCAGTTTGTGGGCCTTGTGTTTGCTTTTGGCCCGTTCCAGCAGGTTGTCTGCGCCGGCAAGGGCTACCACATCGGCGTGCACCTGACTGGCCGGCACCGAGTACAGTTCGGTGGTGGACTGGTGGTGAAACCAGCCGCCATAATTCTCCCAGATGGCGCGCACGCTCCAGCTGACCTTGCCGTAGCCTTCACCCACTTCCAGCTCGGGCGGCAGTGCTATTTCGCTCATCAATTCGTGAACACTCTTGCCAGCGTTCATGCCCTTTACGGTTTCGTCGTGTACATGAAGAATGGCGCCGTGCAGGGCGTTGAGTTCGTCTTGAATACGCTCACGTCCGATCACCGGGCCGTGGTGGCCGTAGAGAATCATATCGGGTTCAAGCTGGCGCACTGTGTCGACGGCGTTCGCGACTACCAGCGCATCGCGGTAGCGATCGCCGCGAATGGTCACCAGATTGGGGAAGTGTCCGAAGGGACAGCCGAACAGATTGCCGGTAAAGCAGATCCGATGTTTGGGCAGCCAGACAATAACCGAATCGTTGGTCTCCGCGCCGGGAACAGCGATGACTTCCAGTTGCAGGCCGCCGATCTCCAGTTCCAGTTTATCCTCAACCAGCATGTCTGGTGTGGGAGCATCCTGTGGCGGCATCTCGGTGTAATTGTGCTGCTGATAGTGGGCAAAGGCCGCGCTGAATTTTTCAGTAAAGGCAAAAGCCGAACGCTGGCCGCGAAAAGGTCCGAGTCGAGAATCGTAGGCCTGATGCTCTGGATTGTTGGCGCCGGCAATGACCGTGAGGCCGGGATTTTTCTCTCGAAAGTAAGCCACCCCGCCAACATGATCCACATGGCCCTGGGTCAGTATCAGGGAGTGCAATCTTTGTTCGGACAGTGCATTCAGGTTGGCGTCGATTACCGGCGCTTCCATGCCCATGCCGGCATTCAGTTGAATGCTGCCCGCACTAGTTTCTATGCGATATACATTGGAGAAGGCTTCGCTGAGGGTGATGAAATCGTTGATTCGCTGACCGCTGTCGAAGCGGGCGGGGTTGGGCTCCACCGGACGGCTTTTATAGATCGGGGTTCGCATGAGGGGGCTCGCTGCTCAGTTTTTGACTTCCGGTCGAACCGGAAAATGCTTGAAATAGAAATCGAACTGCTCGCGCAGTACCTCGGGGTCGATGCCAAAGTCACCCCTGAGATCGTAGACAACCTGCCCGTGTTTACCCCGGGGGTTGGCGGCCATAAAGGCTTGCAGTTCAGCGCGGGCGGCGTCGGTCAGTGCAAGACCTGCCTTGCTGTAAATCTTTTCCACCATGCCGATATCGTCGGCCATAAATACATGAAAAGGCACGTCGATACTCTGGCTTTCCGGCAGGCAGTCCCGGTCGCGGACACAGGCCCGCAGCAAATGGTCGATCCGAGCAATCCAATAGTCGGCAAGCTCCGGCAGATCAATGCGGCTGCGCGACATGCGCTGACCGTAGGCAAGCATGGTGATGGCGGACTGAATAACCGCGACCGGGTCGCGGTGGGTAACTGCTACGGTCGCGTCCGGAAAAACGCTGCGCAACACCGGAAGTTGTTCCAGGTGCTGCGGGCACTTGAGCACCCAGCGGGTGTTGTGCCCGGTGCTGTCGCCATCCTGCCACGTGAGTATTTTGAGTACAGTTTTCATGTACTCATAGTGGGGCGTCTGGTCGGTGGCGTAGTAGTGGTCGCGCCAGCGTTCACTGTGACAAAGCCATTCAAAATTGTAGGAGGCAAAGTCCGGCCCCATCAGTTCCAGTTCTTCGTGAATATGATCCGGCTCCATCGGGTGCATGGCGGCAAGGTGGGGCACGGTTTGCTGCATGGCGGCCCATTCGTCGGAGCAGCGCTGGTAGCGCGGGTCGGTGCCATCGGGCAAGGGCTCCTCGCCGGGGGTGGGTACGGGTTCATAGGACTCCCACAGGGGCAGTGAGCGCAGGCGTGAGTCGGCGGCCATCAGGTTGAGCAGGTGTGTCGTACCGGAGCGGGGCAGGCCAGCGACAATTATGGGCGCGGCGATCTCGATATCGTGGATTTCCGGGTGGCGCGTCAGTAGGTCCTGTATCAGCAGGCGGTTTTTGGCGAACAAAAGCAATTTGTTGCGCAGGTTCATTTTCGCCAGTGAGTTGAGGGTGGGGTGGGTATCCCATTCGCTGCACAGAAGTTCCAGCCGCACTTTAAAGTCGTCGGCTCCGAAGTCCGTCAAATTCAGCGTTTGCCGGGCTTCGTCCAGAATGTCCTCGGCATCCAGGGTGACGGACAGCGTTTTGCCGAAGTCGAGCGCGGCTTGCTGCAGTTCGCTGAGCTGGGGATTGGCCAGATCGTTCAGGCGGATGGCATCAGGCATGGTTATTCGCCGGTATTTTCAAAGAGTTCGATTATCAAGGGGTCGCCTTTCCGTTCGAGGTAAGCGGCGGCGAGATTGTCGGCAAAGCGTTTGATCCAGATGGCCTCGTAGCCAATCTCCTCTGCGGCTTTGACTTTCTCATCCAGATTCTCGACACGAAAGCGCAGGTGATGCATGCCTTCGCGCCCCTGATCGAGAAACTCCTTGTGCGGCGTGCCGCCGTCGAGCCATTCAATCAGTTCTATTTCAATATCGCCGCTTTTGGCAAAGGCCAGACGCAGCGAGCTGTTTTCCCGGCGGCCCCGATACAGCCAGTCCATATCCGGGGCATCCATCAATGTGAACTCGCCGAACAGGGGTTGGTAACGGGCGATGGCTTCGTCGAGGTTGGCTACCACAAAACCCACCTGATCGATGGGGCCGAGGTTAAGCGCGATTTTCAAATCATCGTTCATGAGGGAGGCCTCAGTATTCGGTGCGTATTGCCTCAAATGTAAGCCGTGCGTATTATTAATTCAACCATATTATAAATGATCGGTTTTTTGGGAGAGCATTATGTTCAGCGGAATATCCTACGACTATAGCGGCGCGCAGGTTCTGGTAACCGGCGGTTCCAATGGTATTGGCCTGGCCTGCGCCCGGGCTTACCGCGAGGCGGGTGCCGAGGTTGTCATTACCGGTCGTCGTCCATCGGCCGGTGACTATGAGCATGACCTGTCGGACTTTACCTATATTGAATTGGATGTAAGCGACCGGGCTGCGTTGCTGGCGCTGCCGGAAAAGTTGGATCGACTGGATATTCTGGTGAACAACGCCGGTGGCACCCAGACCGATGAGTGGTCGCACGACGGTTTTGATCACTCGCTCGACATTAACCTTTCGAGCGCCTTTCACCTGAGCACAGCCTGTCGGCCGCTGCTGGAAGCCAGCGAGTTTGCGGGGGGTGCCAGTATTATCGGTATCGCCTCCATGACCTCGTACTTTGGCAGCGAGTGGACGCCGGCCTACGGCCCGGCCAAGGCGGGTATTGTGCAGATGACCAAAACCTTCGGCCACTGTTGGGGCAAGTACGGCATACGCGCCAATGCGGTCGCAGCCGGTTTAACCCGTACCAATCTGGTGGCGCCGGTGATTGATCATATGCCCGAGATGGTTGAGGAAACCTTTGCCCGGCAAGGCATCAAACGTGTCGGCGAAGCAGAGGATATAGCGGCCGCGGTGCTGTTTTTGACCTCGCCAGCAGCGAGCTGGATTACCGGCCAGACCCTGCCGGTGGATGGCGGGTTTACGGTAGGTATGTAAGGTGGAGGCCTTGAGCAAGCATCAGCAAAATTCGAAGGCGACACGAGAACGCCTGATCGAAGCCGCTGAACAGCTGTTTGGCAGCCGCAGTATCGATGCGGTTTCTATCAGCGAAATCACTGCCGCCGCAGGGCAGAAAAACCGCAACGCGCTGCAATACCATTTTAAAAACCGCACCGGCTTGCTGCAGGCTATTGTCGAAAAACATTCTAAGCAGGTGGCGGTACTTCGGCAGTCCTATTTTGAGCGTGCGGCGGCGGGGGAATGGCCACCGGCCGAGGCCGCAGCGCGCTGTTTTGTGATGCCTCTTGTCGATTATGTGAAAGCAAACCCGGCGGCGGTTAACTTCGTCAAAATTATTTCGCAGCTGTCGGCCCTCAATCAGATTCAGGGCAACGGCAATAACGCCCTGGGTATCGAGTTTCCCGCCATTCCCGCCCTGCGTTCGTTGCTCGAATCGGCGATGGGCCACGTGGACAGGAAAGAGCGGCAACAGCGCATCTACCTGTGCGTCAGTATTACCTTTCATGGCATCGCCGATATTTATCGGCAGCAGGAACACCGTGGCGGGCGGCTGGACCGCAGCATGTTTGAACAGCTGGTGTGCGTACTCGCTTCGTTTCTGGCCGCCGAGTCCCGAGTTTAAAGAGTCTTTGCCCGGCACGTATTCAGGCCATGCCGGGCGAGCAGTCTGCGATTCAGGCGGCCTTGCCCTGCACGCTGATCGGCAGCGTTGGGGCTTCGCCGCGCTTCCCTTCGCCGGCATACAGTGTCATATGTGGGAACGGAATTTCGATATTCAGCTCGTCGAAACGTTTTTTCATGCGGCGGTTGAATTCACGCAGCACCATCCACTGCGAGCCCGGCAGGGTTTTCATGCGACAGCGAATAATCACAGCGGAATCGGCAAAGGTCGTCACGCCGTGAATTTCCATGTCCTCGATAATGGACGCCGAAAATTCCTTGTCCTGCCGCAGTTGTGCTCCTATCTCGGCAATGACTTTGAAAACCTGATCGGTGTCTTCCCGGTAGGCGACGCCGACGTTTGCCAGTGCAAAGGCGTGATCCTTGGTCATATTGGAAACAGTCGTGATATTGCCATTGGGAATGATGTGCAGGGTGCCGTCCAGAGCCCGCATGCGAACCGTACGCAGGCCAAGCGACACCACCTCTCCGGATTTGCCGCCGGCTTCAACAATATCGCCGACGCGTATCTGGTCTTCGGCCAGCAGGAAAAAACCGGTAATCACATCACGCACCAGGTTTTGGGCACCAAAACCAATGGCCAGGCCACCAAGGCCGGCGACGGCGAGAATCGGCGTGATGTCGACGCCAATTTCTTTCAGCACCATCATGCCAGCCGCAAGAAACAGCGCCGCCCAAATCAGCGTGCCGAGAATGCCGGTGAGGGTGTCTGCGCGCTTTACGCGCTCCGCATCGCCGTGCTTGCCTGCGATACTGCGGTGCACCTGATTGAGCATGCGCCGGCTTATGGTCAGCGCAACCCAGGCGCCAATCACGATAAGAATAATTTGCAGACCTGAGGTAGCCAGCCAGGTCATCGCATTTTCGACCAGCGTGCTCAGCACCTCGCGGCTGCGGGCGGTGAAATTGACCAGCCCTTCCATAGTTTTCTCCCTTTTAAACGTACTTGGCCCACCACCCTACGGCCTTGCCGGAGCGCCTGCAGTTAAAGATTCACATTCTGGGGGTGATGGCTGACAATGCGGGAAACGCCCCATTGCGGGGAGAGCCGTAAACCGAGACCTATGCGACCGCACTATTTCTTTCAGAAGCTCCTGTCGATCATGCTGTTCGCCTGTGCATCCAGTCTCAGTGCCGGACTTGAGCGCTGGCAGACCGTCGAGCTTGGCGGGGAGAAAATCGGCTATCGCCAATTGGTGCGCGAGATAGTTGATGACCGCGTGCTGACACGTGAAGAGCTGGTAATCACTTTGCAGCAGCCGGGCGAGGCATCGCGCACATCCACAATTATCCTGGAATTTGAAGAAACCCGCGATGGTCAGCCCCTTTCGCTGAGCAAAAAAGTGAGCTCGCAATCAGCGAACCAAACGATAGAGGCTCGTGTTGAGGGCGGTGAACTTCGGGTGGAGCGCAGCGATGGTCGGCAAGTGGATGTCAGTAGGCTCGTCTTGCCGGACGATTTTTTAATGCCATATGGCATACAGCTTGCGCTGCGAAACGCCGCGGGTGATGCGCGTGAGCTTCAGTTCAGCGCTTTTAATTTTTCAACGCTGGCCTTTGAAACCGTGCGCCTTAAAGGGCAGCGGCAATCCGGTGAGCTTGCCTGGCATTTCACCTACCAGCAGGGTCGTACTGTGCAACCAAGCCACTGGTTTACCAATGAAGGGTTTGAGGTGCTGCGCGAAGAAAGTGTGACCGGTGGCGAGACGCTGGTACTTTACGACTGTGATAAAGCGTGTGCGCTGGCGCCATTCTCTCCGACCACCCATGTCTATCGTCAGCTGATTCGCGCGCCGGTGCGTATGCCGGAGGCGGCTCTTCGCGGCCGGGTGCGCTACCAATTGTCGGGCGACAGCACTCTGGTGCCACCAGAGACCGCAGAGCAAGCCGTTGTTTCACGCAATGGGGGCTGGCAAGTCGATATCTGCACCGATTGCGGTGCTGAAGATGCTCCCGAGGCAAGCGTGTTGGAGGCAGCGCGGCAGTCGACTTACTGGATTGCCGCAGATGATCCGGAAATCCAGCGGCTCGCGTCAGAGTTCGGGGCGGAGGAGGAGTCGCTGGATGTCATGGCGCGCCTTACACGCTTTGTCAGTCTGCATATGAACGCCCAGCCGGACTACGCCGGTTTTGCCACGGCCAGCGAAGCGCTTGCCTCCGGTCAGGGTGATTGCACCGAGCACGCCCTGTTGCTGGCGGCACTCGCCCGGGCAGCTGGTTTGCCGGCGCGCATCGCGATTGGCCTCGCTTACAACACTGAGCGCTTTCTTGGGCGCAAGTATGTGTTTGTGCCCCACGCCTGGGTACAGGTTTGGGATGGTTCCGCCTGGCGGAGTTTTGACAGCGGGCTGGGGGAGTTTCACGCCGGTTATATTGCGCTCGCTCTGAGCTACAGCGGCGAAGTCGCACATTTCACCCGGGTTAATGCCCGCTTGCACGCGCTGCAGATTCAGTCAGCGGCGCGGGTGCAGACGCAGGGAGGCAAGCCGTGATCGCCTTGGCGGATATTTCGCTGCTGCTACTGGTCGGTGTGCTGGGCTACTACTACTGGCAGGCTCAGGGCGTGCGGGAAGTTGCCCTGCGGGCGACCCGGCTGTACTGCCAGCGTGAAAACCTGCAACTGCTGGATGACAGCATCGCTCTGCGTGCATTGTGGGTAAAACGCGACGCCAGCGGACGCTGGCGTTTGTGGCGGGGCTATCAGTTTGAGTTTACGGTCAGTGGTGAGGAGCGCTACAGCGGGCGCACCGTGACCCTCGGGCGATTTATTGAATCCATTCAGGTGCCACCTCATCGCATGCCCGATGACGACCGCAATCTGCATTAATCAGAGATGCCCTCAATCAGCTGCGCTCGAAAGTAAGTCCTGCATGCAGACTCAGGCGCTCAATCAGGGTTTCACCCATCGCTGTCGCCGGCGTCCAGATGCCGCCAGCGCGCTGTTCGCGGCTGGTTTCCCCCAGGCAGAGGGCGGCGTGGGTCAGCATTTTGGCGGTTGAGCCGTAGCCGGGATCGCGGTCACCGGTGACTTTCACTTTCACTACCTCATTGCGCTCGGTGCGGCCGATAAAGCGCAGATCGAAAAAGCCATTGAGCTGTTCGTCCTTGCTGGGTCCTTCACCGGGCTTGGGCAGTACGAAGCGCTCCAGCAGCCAGCGGGTGGGGGGGATGGCGCCGCCCACCATCAGGCCGCCAATGCCGGCCGCCATACTCAGTGCCCCCATTCGACCCTTGAGACCCTTGCCGGTCAGCACCGCTTCATCGTAGCGGAAGCCCTCGCCCCAGGCGCCGCCGGCCAGGGCATTGGAGCGATGAACCACGCGGGTATTGATGGCGGCCATCACAAAGGGCGCTACCCAGGCATTGAAATCAGAGTCGAACTCCGCGCTTTTGACATTGTGCTGCCGGGTTTTGGGGCGAAAGCTTTCGGGGCAGATGGCGTAGGGGTTGGCCAGCGCCTTGCGCAACGCCGGGTCCTTGCTGGCCTCGCGGATAACGTTGATCAGGCTGGCTATGGTGCCGCCGCTGGCGCCGCCACGCATGGCTTTAACCCGCATTTTTACGTTTGTGCAGGGGGCGCCAAATTCGCTTTGTGCGGCCTGTTGCAGAAAGAGCACGCCCAGGTCCGAGGGAATCGAGTCAAAGCCACAGCAGTGCACGATCCGCGCGCCGGTGGTTTCGGCCTGTTCGGAATAGGTCTCGACCATACGCTGAATCCACTGGGTTTCGCCGGTCAGGTCGCAATAGTCGGTGCCGGTTTCCACGCAGGCTTTGACCATGGGCTCGCCGTAGAGTGCGTAGGGGCCCACCGTGGAGATCATCACGCGGGTCTGGCGGCAGAGAGCTGCCAGACTGTCGCCATCGGCTGCGTCGGCAATGCGCAGGGGCATGGTGTCGTCGGTGGCGCCCAGGCGATTCTGCAACTCGCGCAGCTTTGCTTCCGAGCGCCCGGCCGCTGCCCAGCGCAGGGCGTCGTCCTGATATTCATTGTGCAGATACTCACAGACGATCTGGCCGACAAAGCTGGTTGCCCCAAACACGATGACATCAAATTCTTTATCGCTCATTTTCTTCCTCGCAATTGAAACAGGCTCGCGCCGGCAGGTGAAAACTCGGTATGATGACTGAAACTAACCGCATAATAACTGTGAGATTATGGCAATTCGACGACATTACATGTCCTGTTACTGGCTGGCCCTGCTTCTGGTCTGGCCCGCTGTCGCCAGCGCTGAGTTGCGGCTTCACGTCGACAAGAACCGGATTGGCTTTGTCCAGGCCTATCTGGAAAACGCGGGAGACGCCCCGTTGACGGTGGTGACCGGCAATCTGCGCTATCAGCAGCAGGGTGATCGGGTCGAGATTGTGCCGGAACAACCGGTGTGGTCGCGCAGCGATGGCGACGTGCTGCTGAAAGGCAGTTTGCTCACCTATGCCCCGGTGACTTTGCGCCCCGGCGAAATTACCTTCCTGCAAAATCCCAATATCCGTGTGGTGGCGAAAGAGGTTGTCTACACTATCCCCGAGAACTGGGCAGCCTTACAGGGAACCTGGAGCGGCAGCACCAGTGTCAGCCTGAAACTCCGCTAGAGGTTATGTATGGGACTTACGCTTAGCGCAAACAGTCAATTGGATGCCGATGCCATTCAGGCCTACCTGCAGGAGGCCCGCTTGCCCCTGCGGCTGGCGGTCAGCGGCAGTGATGGCTGTCCGATTGTGGCGTCGCACTGGTTTGAGTATCGCAGCGGCCAGCTGTACTGCGTGTTGCATCAGGGCGCGCTGGTGGCAAAGCGTCTCGCGGCGACAGGATGTTGCGGCTTTGAGGTGGCGCATGAATCCATGCCCTACCGGGGCGTGCGCGGGCAGGCGGATATTGCCATGCCGCCAGTACCCGCCGAAGGGCAGCTCAAGAGCCTGTTTGCCCGCTACGGCATAAAGGAAGACAGCCAGCTGGCGACCTGGTTGTTGGGGCGGATCGACGAGGAACAGGTGGTTTGCTTGACGCCGCGTTGGGTCAGTGGCTGGGACTACAGCGAACGGATGTCGGATGCCCGTTGATATCTTTGCCATCTCACGCGCCGTCAGTTTGAGAGAAAGTGAGGTCGAGCTCAATGCGGTGCGCTCGCAGGGCGCCGGCGGCCAGAATGTCAACAAAGTGGCAACGGCGATTCACCTGCGCTTTGATATTGCGGCGTCCAGCCTGCCGGATTTTTACAAAAACCGTCTGCTGCAGCTCAAGGACCGTCGTATCAGCAGTGAGGGCGTGGTGGTGATCAAGGCGCAGCGCTTTCGCACCCAGGAGAAAAACCGCGAAGATGCGATTGTGCGGTTGGTCGAACTGATTCGCAGCGTGGGGAAAACCCAGAAAAAGCGGATACCCACCAAGGCCAGTAAAAACTCCCAGAAAAAACGCATGGACAGCAAAACCAAGCGCGGCAGCACCAAGGCCTTGCGCGGCCGGGTTAGTTCCAGCGGCGAATGACCATTCAGGCGCGCTGTTAAGGCGTCACTCCAGGATTTTTTACAAAGCTGTGTTCGCTGACGGGCTTGCTAACTCAGCCCCGATGCGCGCACTTCGTTCATCGCCGGATCAAGCGGCTCATTCAATACGCAGTAGGTGCCGGCCTGATTGTAAATCTGCGGGATGCAGGCATTGCAGCTGGTGCAGCCGGACTGGCGCACGCTGCCGTCCTGGAATTTGTTGACCAGTGCCGGATCGTGCAACAGCACCCGCGCCATGGCAACCGCATCAAAGCCCTCTGCCATCGCCTTCTCGGCGTTATCGAGGCTCTTTACGCCACCCAGATAGGCCAGCGGTAAAGTGACCGCGGCGCGCACCTTGCGTGAATAGTCCTCAAAATACATCTCGCGGAATTTCAGACCTTTTGGGGTGCCGGCCGCCGCGGCTTTCATCAACAGGCGTTGCAGAGGTTTGTATTTGAATATCTTGGCAAATTCTTCCTGATTCATCGGGCTGCCGAACATAAACCAGGTGGACTCCACATTGCGCCCGCCCGACAGTACCAGCATATCGGCACCCTGGCTTTCGAGGACTTTCGCCGTGACCACCGCATCCTCTGCGGTTGCACCCCGCCTGACGCCGTCAGCCACATTGATTTTGGCGATAACCGCCAGATCCTCGCCCACGGCCTCTTTTACAGCGGCCAAGACTCGTGCCGGGAAGCGCGCACGGTTTTCTGCCGAGCCGCCGTATTCATCGCTGCGCTGATTGCTCAGCGGCGAAATAAACTGGTTTAACAGGTAGCCGTGGCCCATATGGATTTCAACGGCATCAAAGCCCGCTTCGCGCGCCATGCGAGCGCCGTCCGCAAACTGTTGAGTCACCAGCGCCATGTCTTTTTCCTTCATGGGGCGCTGCAGAATATTGCCGTGGAACAGGCCGGCCAGGTTCAGGCCGCCCGAGGCGCTGATGGTGCGATGGGGCAGAAAAATACTGGTGACGAAGGAGCCGCCGTGGGTGAGTTGCAGGGAGATTTTGCCGCCTTCAGCGTGTACCGCATCGGTAATGGCCTTGAGGTCCGGCAAGACCTCGGGGCGCAGCCACAGTTGATCGGGCAGGGTGCGGCCGACTTTGGCCACCGCCGCGTAGGCCATGGTGGTCAGGGCGATGCCGCCGGCGGCCAGGTCGCGATGATGTTCGAGCAAGGCCTTGGTCGGAAAGCCCTTGCGGTACATGTTTTCGTTGGCACCGGATTTGATAAAGCGGTTGCGAAGGGTGATGGGCCCTACGCTAAGGCTACTGAAAGGGCTCGGGTTGGAGCCGGTCGCGGACTGAGTCATTGGCGCTTCCACTGTTATTGTCCGGCTCAGGCTAGCACGGGGCTACAGGGCCGGGCATGCGCCATTTGGACTAACCGCCGGAAGGTGTCTCGTCATCCGGGTGGTGGGGGTCGGCGTGCCCGCCGAAGCTGATGGTGAGAAAGTCGAGCAGGGTTGGCGCACCGCCTACCAGCCAGCCGCCCAGTATGGCCATGGTAATACTTGATGCGAGCGTCGAGGAGAGTGTCAGGTGAGCGTTGAGGCGTTGTAGTGCCGCGACCATCAACATCACCAGTACCATTCCGCCAATGTAGCGCAGGCCTCGCCACAGGAGGCTGTGG
>PAKT01000116.1 GCA_002710725.1 Spongiibacteraceae bacterium | reverse complement strand
CCAGACCCGCCACATGGCAACACTTGAAGTTAGAAGTACTGGCTGGGTATTTTCCGTCAGGTTGAGGGTTTCCTGTTCGCCGTTCTGCACCATATCCCACATATCGTAGCCGAGAGCGTCAGAGGCCTCCTGAAAGGTTTCCTTGACCACCGCTTCCTGTTCAGCGATTTCGGCCAGCATCCCAACTTTTTGTGAGCCCTGCCCGGGAAAAACAAAAGCCAATCCTTTCGTCATTGTTATACCTGTCCTGTGTATCAGATTTATGTCAGAGAAAGTTGTTGCGCGATACGCTGTGGCAACTGCTGATCGACGGCTTTTGCCGCGTGGCGAATCGCGCTGTAGAAACTTTTTTTACTGGAACTGCCGTGACTCTTTACCACCACGCCACTCAAGCCGAGCAAGGCAGCGCCATTGTATTCATCTGGGTTGATGTCATCTTTGAAGTCTTTTAACAGCGGCTGCACAAACAGCCCACTCAACATACCGTACCAGCTGTCACTGAATCGGTCTTTGAGCTGGCGAGAAATATAGGATGCCGTGCCTTCACAGACTTTCAAGGCAATATTGCCGACAAAACCGTCGCAAACGATCACATCGGCTTTGTGGGTAAACAGATCAAAGCCCTCTATAAAGCCGGTGTAATTGAGTCCAGGGGCTGCCGCCAGCAGGTCTGCAGCCTCGCGCACCAAGTCGGTGCCCTTGCTGGTCTCCTCGCCGATATTGAGCAGGGCAACCCGAGGCGAGTCGATACCTTTAAGGCAGGTCACCAGCGCCGCTCCCATCTGGGCAAACTGCAGTAGCTCTTCCGCCTTGCAGTCCACATTGGCGCCCAGATCAAGCATGTAGGTATCGCCGCCGTCACCCGGCAGCGGCGCGCACATGGCGGGACGACGGATACCGGGGGATCGCTCAAGCAGGAATCTACTGAGAGCGACCAGCGCGGCGGTGTTACCGGCACTGACCACACCCTCAACCTCACCGTCGCGCAGCAGCTCAATCGCCTTCCACATGGACGATTGCTGTTTTTGACGCAGGGCAACAGAGGGAGAGTCGTCCATGCCGATCACATCGGGCACGTCGATCAAGGTAAAAAGACTGGGGTCGATAGAGCGTCGCTGACATTCGTCCAGAATGGCTTGCTTCTGGCCGAGCAGTGTCAACTTTAGAAGGGGGATTTCAGCGATTGCCTTCGCGGCGGCCGGAAGTGAAGAGCGGAGACCGTGGTCTCCGCTCATGGCGTCAATCGCTAAAGATGGCATTGCTGCCCAGATTTACTCGTCGTCTTTGCCAGCTACAACTTTGCGACCGCGGTAGAAACCGTCCGCAGTCACGTGGTGACGGCGGTGAGTCTCACCACTGGTGGAATCCACTGACAGCGCGGGACCGCTCAGCGCATCATGTGAACGACGCATATCCCGGCGAGACCGGGTCTTTTTGCTCTTCTGTACAGCCATGGCTAAATGCTCCTCAGCGTTTAATCGCTAGATTTTAAATCTTTCAGCACCGCGAAGGGGTTATCCCGCTCCTCGGCAGTCTCAGGTTGTTCTTCACCGTAGGCTACTGGCCCTGCGGGCTGGCAGTCACCGACCGGATGAAAGTTGGTGAACGGTGTTTCTATAATCAGCTCATCCTCTATAAGAGGAAACAGATCCAGTGGCTCTTCACCGAGAATCACCGAATCCAGTTCGCGAGGCAGCGCCTTGGCTTGTGCTTCAGTCCAGACGATACCCAGCTCAAACTGTGAGGAGATGCTGATGGGCATCGCCTGCATACAACGCTGGCACACCACGGAAACCTCGGCGGCCAGGCTGGCACTGATCCGGTGGATATGGGAATCGTCCCGGAAAAAGTGCATTTTAACGTCTACCTCTCCGCCTTCGTCGCAGAGTCCCGCAGCAAATCTTGGGAAATCGCTCACCGGCTGACATCCGGAAACTTCAACATCAGTAGACGTTAACTTCCGAGCGTCCACCTGTCGGGGCAGAGGCTGTCTTCGCATAGGCGCGCAATCATAGGGCCGAGTCTGCGGTTTGTCAAAGCCAAATACGCTAAACTGCCCGCAAATCAGTATGTTTCGCCTTGATGGAGCCCCAATGTCCGACGAAATCGTTCTCGCTTCCGGTTCAGCCTACCGTGCAAAGCTGCTTCATCGCCTCGGCCTGACCTTTACCCGGCACAGTCCCGACATCGATGAACAGCCACGTGAGGGCGAATCACCCCGCCAGCTGGCCCTGCGACTGGCTCAGGAAAAGGCCCAAGCCGTGGCCCATCATCACCCCAAGGCGCTGGTCATTGGTTCCGATCAGGTCGCCTCATTAAAGGGGGTCCCCCTTGGCAAACCCGGCACGGTAAAACGGGCCTGCGAGCAATTGGCCGCCTGCAGTGGAGAAACAGTCACCTTTTATACTGGGCTGTGCCTGACGGGACTGGGGCAGACTGACAGCCTGGTCGACAGCTACTCAGTCACCTTCCGCCAACTCAGCGCCCAGCAGATTCAACGTTACGTAGAAAAAGAGCTGCCGCTGGACTGTGCAGGCAGTTTTAAGATGGAAGGCCTTGGCATATCGCTCTTCGAAAAACTTGAAGGAAGTGATCCTAATACATTGATTGGGCTACCTTTAATAGAGCTAACAACCCTTCTCAACAAACGAGGAATCGCCATACCCTGATCAATACCACCTGACATTGCGGGCAAAGCAAAGCAATTTTTTAGGGGGCGGCGGAGGCGTCAGGAGTTCGCTTCGCCAGGACGAAAACCGCAGTGCCGCGTCAGCACACCGTCCAACTCGGCAAACGCATCAATAACCTGTAAGGGCTGCCAACGCGTCAGACGCTCCACCGCATGCGCCCCGTAGCTGACACCCACGCTGGGCATGGCGATGCGCCGCGCCATTTCCAGGTCGTATTCGGTATCTCCCACCATAATCGCCTCATCGGGCCGTATGCCAAACTCCTCACACAGCTCTTGCAACATCAGCGGATCGGGTTTTGACGCCGTCTCATCGGCGCAGCGGGTCGCCGCAAAAAACGCCTCCATCCCCAGGTTTTCCAGCACCCGGGCCAAGCCCTTGCGACTTTTGCCCGTAGCCACCGCAAGCTGCGCGCCCCTTACCTGCAACGACGCAAGCCCATCGGTCACCCCCGGAAAAAAGGCGCAGGGAATCCGGTCAGCCGCAATAAAGTTACGCGAATAGTGCTCACGCACCTCATCGCGTTGCCGCTGCGCCGCATCGGGGTACAGGCGGGCTATGGCCAAATCCAGACCGAGCCCGATAATATTGCGCACCTGGTCGTCGGTCGGCGGCGCCAATGCCGCATCGCGCGCGGCCTGCTGCATGCAGGCGATAATCTTGCCCGCAGAGTCGATCAAGGTTCCATCCCAATCAAATATTACAACCATTACAATCTCTTACGACTCATTATTTACAAACAACTGAAGGTCTTGGCTGAGCGGAGCCTCGACCTCTATCCACTCGCCTTCCAGCTCAAAGCGCAGGCGATAGGCGTGAAGAAACAGTCGCCGCACCCCGCGTTCACGAAAGCGCTGGTTCACCTCATCGCGCCCGTATTTGTCATCCCCAATAATGGGATGCCCCGCCGCCTGACAGTGCACCCGAATCTGGTGAGTACGTCCGGTCACCGGCTTGGCCTCAACCAGAGTAGCCCCGCTGAAGCGCTGCACCACCTGATAACGGGTAAGCGCATATTTGCCCTCGGGGTTGGTTTTCACCATACGCTCACCGGAGTTCAATACATTTTTAAGCAAAGGCAGCTTGACCTGCTCTTTCCGCGGTGACCAGCGCCCTTCCACCAACGCCAGATAACGCTTGTCCACGCCATCGCCACGCAGCAGACCGTGCAGGGTTTTGAGCGTCTTGCGCTTTTTCGCCAACATCACGCACCCGGAGGTATCACGATCGAGCCGGTGCACCAGCTCCAGAAACTTTGCGTCCGGTCGCAGCTTGCGCAGTGCCTCAATCAGGCCGAGACTGACCCCGCTACCGCCGTGAACCGCCAAACCCGATGGTTTATTGATAATCAGGAGGCGATCGTCTTCAAACAGGATGGCATTCTGCAGGGTATCGGCCAGCGAGTCCGAGACAAAAGCCGTCGCCTTCTCCGCCGGATCACTGACCCGCACCGGCGGAATCCGCACAATATCCCCCACCCCGAGCTTGAACTCGGGCTTGACCCGGGACTTGTTAACCCGGACCTCGCCCTTGCGCAGCAGGCGGTAAATGCGCGATTTCGGCACACCTTTCAACACCTTGAGCAGGTAGTTGTCGATGCGCTGCCCTTCGGCACCCTCGTCCACGGTCACTAATTGAACAGCCTGAGGCCGCCCGGATTCCATACCCAAGCCACACTTCCCGTCTAACTGATTGATCGAACAGAATTTAACTGCTATATTCGCGCAAGTAGCCGCTTGGTCTCTCGCGACAACCCACAGGCTGCGCACCTTTTTACAAAAAAGGCAAAGAGATCAAGGGCTCCGCAGGTTTGTCGACAGCGTCCCGAAGGATGAGTCCGAACCCGCAAACTTTAGAGAACAAGCCCGTGCAAGCTCGAACATTGCGTTGCTTGCACCCACGTTAACAATGCGAGTGGATTTTACCGCATCGTTACCACGAGAGATATGAGAATTGAGCAAGCGGTGCCAAAGGCATCGCCGATAAGTTAAGCGATCAAGCGAGCAGCCGACAGACTGTAAATATGAAAATTGAAATGATGAAAACGGCTCGCACCGATCTTAGCAATCACGCCTTTCAGACAACCCACAGGGAGTTTTCGCCAAGCCATTTCAGTTCGCCCCTAGCCGTAGAGGCGCGATCCGCCTCCGTAAAAGGCCCTGAAACACTGCGTTATTGCGCGGGTTTGACGCTACTGTAAGTTGTTCTCAGCTCGAGTAACACTGCGGTAAATCCTTCACAAACAAGGATTTACCAAATGAAAAGAATGCTTATCAACGCCACGCAGCCCGAAGAGCTGCGTGTTGCCCTCGTCGACGGTCAGCGCCTGTACGACCTCGATATCGAAAACCGCACACGCATCCAGAAAAAATCCAATATCTACAAGGGAACCATCACCCGGGTTGAACCCAGCCTAGAGGCAGCCTTTGTCGACTTTGGCGCGGAACGCCACGGCTTTCTGCCACTGAAAGAAATTTCCAAGGAATACTTCTATCGCTCACCCGGCGATGTGGATGGCCGCGTCAAGATCAAGGATGTGGTCAAGGAAGGCACCCAGGTTATCGTTCAAGTAGAAAAGGAAGAGCGCGGCAACAAAGGTGCCGCACTCACCACCTTTATCAGCCTGGCGGGCCGCTACATGGTGCTGATGCCCAACAATCCCCGCGCGGGCGGCATCTCGCGCCGCATTGAAGGCGATGAGCGCAGCCAGCTACGCGAAGCCCTGAGCAATATCACCATCCCTGACGGCATGGGCGTTATTGTGCGCACCGCCGGGATCGGTCGCAGCTCCGAAGAACTGCAATGGGACCTGGACTACCTTCTCCACCTCTGGAGCTCGGTGACCAAAGCCGCTGAAGAAAACAAAGCCCCCCTGCTCATCCTGCAGGAAAGCAATGTCATTATTCGCGCGATTCGCGACTACCTGCGCGACGACATCGATCAGGTATTGATAGACAATGACACCTCCTACGACGAAGCCAAAACCTTTGTCGAGCAGGTGATGCCGCAATACAAGAGCAAGATCCGTATGTACAAGGATCCTGTTCCCCTGTTCAATCGCTACCAGATTGAAAGCCAGATTGAATCGGCCTTCCAGCGTGAAGTCAGCCTCCCCTCCGGCGGCTCGGTGGTCATTGACCCGACCGAAGCTCTGGTTTCCATCGATATCAACTCCGCTCGCGCCACCAAGGGCGGCGATATCGAAGAAACCGCGCTGCAGACCAACCTGGAAGCAGCCGATGAAATTGCACGCCAGCTTCGTTTGCGCGATATCGGCGGCCTGATCGTTATCGACTTTATCGATATGATGGCCCCGCGCAATCAGCGCGAAGTGGAAAACCGTATGCGCGATGCCCTTGAGCCCGACCGCGCCCGCGTTCAGCTCGGTCGTATTTCGCGCTTCGGCCTGCTGGAAATGTCACGCCAGCGTCTGCGCCCCTCACTCGGCGAAACCAGCGCCAAGGTCTGCCCGCGCTGCGAAGGCCACGGTACCATTCGCGACACCAAATCACTGGCCCTGTCGATCCTGCGTCTGCTGGAAGAAGAAGCCAATAAGGAAAAAAGCGCCGAGGTTCGCGCCATTGTGCCGGTCACCGTCGCCTCTTACCTGCTCAACGAAAAACGCGTAGCGATTCACGAAATCGAGCAGCGCGCCAGTGTGCGGGTTGCGGTAATTCCCTCCGTTAACCTGGAAACTCCGCATTTTGAAGTACAGCGCCTGCGCGATACCGATGTCGGCGACGAAGAGCTGGTGAGCTACAAAATCACCAGCGAGCTGGAAACGGCACAGGAAGAACAGGAAGCCAAAGACGAAGAACTGCCGCCGATTCAGCAGGCCGCGGTTTCTACACTGGCCCCTCGCGCACCGGCACCACAGCGCGCTGAAGCGCCCAGTCAGGCTCCTGCACCAACGCCTGTTTCAGGCGCGGCTCCGCAGGAAAGCGGATCGGGTCTGTTCAAGAAAATTGTCTCCAGCCTGAGCACTTTCTTCCAGGCCGAGGAAATTGACACGCGCCCGGCCCCGACAAGCAAAGCTCAGCCCACACCCGAGCCCGAACAGGACACCAATAAACCGCAGCAGCGCAACCGCAATCGCAATCGCAACCGCAACCGCAATCGTCGCGACGGCGAAAATCGCGGTGACAGCCGTAACGACAATCGCAACGAAAATCGCCGCAATAGCGATCAGGACGCCGACAACCAGGCCGATAATCGACGCAGCGAGCCCAAGCCCAAAGACACTAGCGACAATCGCCAGAGCGACGACAGTGCGCAGCGCGATGACAAGCGCGATGAGAACCGGCCACAGCGTCGCCCCAGCAACCGCAAACCCCGGCAGAAGGCGGAACGCAAGCGCGAAGAAGCTATCGCCCTGCCCAATGATGCGGCGGCCACACCTGTTGCGGCGGAAAGCGCAACTGAAAACGCGCCTGCAAAAGCACCGGTCGAGCCAAAACCGGCGCCGGCGCAAACTGACAGCGACCATTCCAGCGATACGCCGGTAAACCCGCAAGATACTGTAGATGCTGCAGTAAAAGCGGCAGAAGCCCGAAAAGCTGAAGCGCTGCAGGAACAGCCAACGCCCAAAGCTCCCGAGGAGACGGCATCCGAGCCGGTTGCGGAACCGGCCCCCATGCCAGAGAGTGCTGAACCGGCAAGCTCAGAAGTAGAGCAGCCAGCCCAGGATGAAGCTCCAAAAGCAGAAGAGGCTGCCGCAACACCTGAGCAAGCCGAAGCTGAAAAACCGGTGGAGCAGCCCACACCTGCCCCAGCGGCCAAACCCGCCGTTAGCCATACAGCGAGCGAACCTGCGCCTACCGCCAAACCTGTGGTGCCAGCGAGCGCCCGTGGTCGGGCAGCCAATGATCCGCGTGAAAACCCCAACCCGGTCACGACGGTAGAAATTTCTACCAGCTCCCCTATCCCGGCAGAACTGGATCGCAATGCTGTTGCAGCACCCGATCCGGATCGTGTAATACCGCCCCGCGCGAGCAACGACCCGCGCAATCGCTAAAACCGGCGAGATCTGTCAAAGCCGATACCGAAAGGTGTCGGCTTTTTTTTGGTTCTTCGCAGATTCGAGTGGAAGGCCATACAGCCCCCGAAGTGATTGTAACGATGATGTTAACCCGGCCCGGCGGTCCCACACCGTCTCCGAGACCGGCCGCAAGCCTCCCCGTGAAAGGGGTGTCGCTGCGGAACTCGCACAAAGCGCTCAGACAGTCCTCGCAAAAACACACCCCTTTCACGGGGAGGCTTAAGCGCGTCCTGAAGGGTCTCGGAGACGGTGTGGAACCACCAGGCCTCTCTCAGTGCCACACTGAAAGCCCTGTTTTCTTAGGGTTGGCACCCATGTAAGGGTGGAGCCGGGCGCGCTGTTCGAATCCTTCAGGGCATGCTGTCACCCAGGCGAAAACGTCAGGGTTGTCGTGAGGACTGTCTGAGCGCTGTTTGCGAGTTCCGCAGTGCTGGCTTTTTCGCCTGGGTGATGCCCGATTTGAACAGCGCGCCCGGCTCCGCCCGATTCACTGGCACGGCAGCCCAAATGCTTTGACCCTCGTCAGGGTCTCTGAGACTTTATTGGGAATGAAGACCCTTCCACTCTTATTTGCGAAGAGCTTTTTTGGGGCTGCTCTTTTATGGCATCGCCTTAACTGTCCAGGGAAAGCGAGCGCAGAAAGTCCTCCATTATCGAATTGACCGCGCCCGGCTGCTCCTGTTGTACCCAGTGTCCGGCCTGGGGAATAAGCTCCAACCTTCGCAGATCAGGCACTCTCTTGCGCATAAAGTCCCAGCAGGCCTCACCGCTCATGGCAATGACCGGATCCTGGGCTCCCGCCATAAAACAGACCGGCGCAGTCACTGACTGGCCGAGATAACGCGCATTGAGTCGCCAGTTTATATCGGCCACCCGATACCAGTTCAACGGACCGCGAAACCCAGTGCGTGAAAAAGCTTCGGCGTAAACAGCAAACTCGGCGCGACTGAGCCAGCTCCAAGGCAATAGCTTTTCAACTTTTGGCAGCACATTAATATAGCCCTCGCGACCGTCAGAAGCAGCAAAGGCCGACAGGAGTTCGCCCTGCGCACTCAAGGCCCAAAACAGGCGGCGCAGAAAGGTACTGCTCTGCTCGTCCAGTTCGCCTTCTGCGACACCGGGACGCTGAAAATAATGGGCATGAAGAAAATGTGTTTGCGCCACTTCAGCGAAAGACTCGCTGGGCAATTGGCTGGCCGTATCCAATCCGCGCCGGCCGTAATAATCGTGATCATAGGGAACACTGAGGACCACCAGTCCCGCCACGCACTCCGGCTCATGCAGGGCCATATTCCACACCACGGGCGCCCCGAAGTCGTGGCCGGCAAACACGGCTCTGGCCTTGCCGAAATGTGCCAGCACGGCAAGCAGGTCTGCCCGAATATGATCCAGCGAATAATCCGCTATTGCATCCGGCGCATCACTGTCGCCGTAGCCACGCATATCCAAAGCCACTGCCAGATAACCGCGCCGGGCGAAATACGATAGCTGGTGGCGCCAGCTGAAGCCCAGACCGGGAAAGCCGTGACAGAACACCAACAACGGCCCCTGTCCATCGGTTTGGTCGGCAACCAGACAGGACAGGTTTAGCCCGCCCTCAGAATTGATCGTTTGTCGTTCCATGGCGCGGCATCCAGCACAATTGGCAGATCAAAACTCTACTTTCGAATCGAAAGTCACTGAATCGTCCGTTCTTATGCTTGTTTGTCAAAATCAGCTCTGTATAATTGCCGACTGCCGCGGAGGGGTGGCAGAGTGGTTGAATGCACCGGTCTTGAAAACCGGCGTGGGTTAACGCCCACCCAGGGTTCAAATCCCTGCCCCTCCGCCATTTCCCTGCTCGCTTTCCCCACTTGAACTTCCTTGCAAATCAAACCTCTAAGCTTTGCAGACAGCGTCACCATGCCCGATGGGAAAACCTTGCTTTTGGCGCCCTGCACAGTATGATTTGGCTTAGCTAAACACTTATTTCGGAGACTGCAATGCAAGACAGAACCGTTGCCCAAGCTCATCGCCCTGCTGGTATTGAAGCGGTCGGCACAAACAAGGTATTGAAAAATACCTACATGCTGCTGGCCATGACTCTGGCTTTCAGCGCATTCACGGCGTTTCTTTCACGCGGCATGGCTCCCATTAACCCCTGGATGTTTCTCGGCGGTTTTATCGGCCTCGCTTTTCTGACTCAAATGCTGGCCAACAGCGCCTGGGGACTCCTCGCCGTTTTCGGGTTCACCGGCTTTGTCGGCTTTGCCATCGGCCCACTGATGGGCGCGCTGATGCAAAGCAGTGTCGGCGCCGAACTGGTCATGCAGGCACTCGGCGGCACCGCAGTCATTTTCCTCGGCCTGTCGGCCTACGCGGTGACCACCAAGAAGGACTTCTCCTTCCTGTCCGGCTTTATCGTCGCCGGCGGCATTATCCTGATGCTGGGTGTGGTTGCGGCGCTGGTATTCGAAATGCCCACCCTGCGACTGGCGCTGTCAGCCGGCTTTATGCTGTTTGCCAGTGCGGCGATCCTGTTTCAAACCGGCCAGATCGTTAACGGCGGCGAGCGCAACTATATTCTCGCCACCATTACGCTGTACGCGTCGATCTACAACCTGTTTATGAGCCTGCTGCACCTGCTCATGGCCTTCTCCGGCGATGACTGAGCAGCCACGACTCAGGATATGATTTAAGCCCCGGCACGCCGGGGCTTTTTACTTCTATGAAATATTCATTGCTCGTACTTGGCTCACCTCAATCATCGCCATCAGTGACTTCGGCCCTGCGCTTTGCCGAGGCCGCCGTTGCGAGCGGCCATGATCTGTTTCGCGTATTCTTTTTTCACGACGCCGTTGCCACAGGCAACGCCTACACCATTGCGCCTCAGGATCAGGAAAACCTGCCCAAGGCCTGGCAGAGCTTCGCGCAGCAACACAAGGTGGATATGGTGCTGTGCATTTCCAGCGCCCTGCGCCGCGGTATCGTTAATAAGCGCGAAGCTGAACGCTATAGCCTGAGCGGCGCCAATGCGCTGGACAGCTTCGATCTGTCCGGACTCGGGCAGTGGGTCGAAGCCATGCTGGTGTCGGACCGCATCATGACCTTTGGAGCCTGATCGTGGCCTCGCTGCTGATGATCTGTCGCAAAGCCCCTTACGGCAGCAGTTATGCCCGGGAAGCCATTGATATTGCCTTGGCGGCCAGCGCTTTTGAGGTGAAGGTTGCCATGCTGTTTACCGACGACGGCGTGCTGCAACTTCTCAAAGGCCAGAACACCGCCAATACCGGCAGCAAGAATGTTGAAGCGGTACTCAGCTCCCTGCCTCTATACGAGGTTGCGCCAATTCTGGTCAATGAAGACGCACTTGCGCAGCGCAATCTGAGCGTCAGCGACCTCAACATGGCGGTGGAGCTGTGCCGGGCCAAGGACGTGTCGGCGCTGTGCGCGCAGTATGACCGGGTATTGACCATCTGATGGACAACGCAACGCTACATCTCGTGCAGCAATCGGCCAGCGCAAGTTCGGCGCTTCGCGACTGTCTTGCAAGCTGCCAGCCGGCTGACCCTATCGTACTGATGCACGATGCGGTCTACGCCGCTCTCTACAAGCCGGCCGATAACGAGTTCTACGCCCTGCGTCCCGACCTGGAAGAGCGAGGCCTGCTGGATCGTATCGACAAGGCAATTCACGTCATCGACTATCCCGATCTGGTCGCACTCAGTGACCGCTACCGCCACAATCTGAGCTGGTTCTGATATGGCCTCAAGCACTTCGCCGGCAACGGATGACGAGGGCTACCTTCTCCACCTTGGTGACTGGAATGAAGGTGTAGCCCGGCATCTGGCCGCCACGGAAGACATTGAGCTGACGCCCGATCACTGGGAACTGATCAAACTGATTCAGGACTTCTATCAGGAATTTGATCACTCACCGGCCATGCGACCTCTGATAAAATACGCCAAGCAGAAACTGGGCAGCGACAAAGGCAGCAGCCTCTACTTTCTGAAACTGTTTCCCGGCAGCCCCGCCAAGCTACTGAGCAAAATTGCCGGCTTGCCGCGCCCGGAAAACTGCCTCTAACCCTCACACGCCCGCAGCAGAGCCCATATGTCTGAGCACCCTTTCGCACAATACGTTCGCATTCTCGGCAAAGGCAAAACCGGCTCGCGTTCGCTGAACTTTGAAGAAGCCCGCGACGCCTTCGGGATGATCCTTCGCGAAGAGGTGGAGCCGGTTCAGCTCGGCGCTTTTCTCATGCTGCTAAGAGTCAAAGAGGAAAGCCCGGAAGAACTCGCGGGTTTTGTTACCGCCGTACGCGAATTTATCGACAGGCCGGAACTGCCGGTTGATATCGACTGGGCCAGCTACGCGGGCAAACGGCGGCAACACCCCTGGTACCTGCTCGCCGCCCTGACCCTCGCGAAAGCCGGCTACCGCATTGTTATGCACGGCGCTGCCGGACACACCGAAGGACGAATCTATTCGGAACAGGTTCTCAGCGAACTGGGCCACTCCGCCTGCGAAAACTGGCAGGCTGCGCAGGACGCATTGGCTAAAAGCAACTT
>PAKT01000115.1 GCA_002710725.1 Spongiibacteraceae bacterium | reverse complement strand
CGGGGTAGCTATGCTGCCCCGGCCTTTTTCTATTTGAAATAGCTCTTTCCCCGCCTGGCGCAAGAATCGGGTCGATTGTGTCTTGCCTCTCGCTTACAGTAAGCCTTGCACCCAGATCAGAGGGAACGGCAGACAATGGCAGTTTCAGAGAATGCGACAAAAACGGCCTATCACCGGGTCGCCGCTGCTATCGAGTATCTGCAACAGCACTTTACCGAACAGCCCTCGCTGGAGGAGCTGGCGCGCTCAGCCAATCTCAGCCCCTTCCATTTTCAGCGCCTGTTCAGTGAGTGGGCGGGGGTCAGCCCGAAAAAATTCCTGCAATACCTGAGCCTCGACCACGCCAGATATTTGCTGGCCCACGACGCCAGCACCGTGCTGGAGACTGCCCATGCCACCGGTTTGTCTGGCAGTGGCCGCCTGCACGATCTGTTTGTTTCGATTGAAGGAATGACGCCGGGTGAATTTCGCAACGGCGGCGCGTCGTTGCGCATCGACTACTGTTATGCCGACAGTTTGTTTGGCCCGTTGATCGCGGCTGCGACCGCAAAAGGGCTTTGTTATCTGGCGTTTGAAGACGACGCGGCGACGGCTCTGCACGCGCTGCAAGCGCGTTTTCCCAATGCGCATTACCGGCAAGCGCTAACGCCGATGCTGCGGCAAGCGCTGCAGTTTTTCAGCCGGGATTGGGAGTCACTGCCCCAGATTCGTCTGCACCTGAAGGGCACGCCCTTTCAGTTAAAAGTGTGGGAAGGTTTGCTGAGTATTCCAGAGGGGCGCCTCAGCACCTATGGCGCGCTGGCAAGCCGTTTGGGTCAGCCTACCGCCTCGCGGGCAGTCGGTACCGCCATTGGCGGCAATCCCGTGGCGGTGCTGATCCCCTGTCATCGGGTTATTCGCGCCAGTGGTGAGTTTGGCGGCTACCGCTGGGGTGCAGCGCGAAAAGCGGCGCTGATTGGCTGGGAGGCGTCGCAGATCGAGCGCGACTAGCCTTCAGCTGATTTTTCGCAGCCGGAAGTTGCGGCCTTTCAGTTTGCCTTTCGACAGTTTGTTAAAGGCCTGATTTACCTGTTTGCGCGCAACGGCAAGGTAGCTGCGGTTATCGAATATCTGAATCTTACCCACGGCCTTGCCATCAATACCGCCCTCGCCTGTGAGGGCGCCAAGGATATCGCCGGGTCGCAGTTTCTGTTTCTTGCCGCCGTCAATTTGCAGGGTCACCATCGGCGGAGCGGGTGGTTCCTTTTGTAGTACATGCTGCGCGGGGAGCCGCTGAGCGTCGGCCAGTGGGTCGACATTGACATTGAGGGCCGCAAGTTTATGCGCTTCCCGGTTACTGAACAGGGTAAGCGCCAGACCGCTGTTGCCGGCGCGGCCGGTACGCCCTACCCGGTGGGTATGCACCTCGGGATCGTGAGCCACTTGATAATTGATAACCGCTGCCACGTTGTCGATATCCAGCCCGCGCGCGGCGACATCGGTGGCGACCAGTACGGTTACGCTCTTGTTGGAAAAACGCACCAGCATTTCATCGCGGTCGCGCTGCTCCAGGTCGCCGTGCAGGGCCAATACGCTGAAGCCCCATTGGCCGAGCTGGGCAGCAACGGCTTTTACTTCCTCGCGGGTATTGCAGAATACGACAGCTGATTCCGGTTGGTATTCCAGCAATAACAGCCGCAGTGCAGCGCGCCGGTCGTCGTTGCTGTCTACTTTGTAAAAGTTCTGCGGGATGCTGTGATCGTCGTGACTGGCATCCACGCTAATCATGGTCGGATTGGTCAGCACGCGCTGTGCCATGGCCTGAATGGATTCGGGGTAGGTGGCGCTGAACAGCAGGTTCTGTCGCGCTTTGGGCAGCTGGGCAATGATCTTGTCGAGAGTTTCTTCGAAGCCCATGTCCAGCATGCGGTCGGCTTCATCGAGGACAAAGCAGCTGATATCCGCGGTTTTCAGCGAGCCCTTGCGCAGGTGTTCTTCAACCCGACCCGGTGTGCCGACAATGATATGGGCGCCGTGCTCCAGCGAACCCAGTTGCGGGCCAAAGGGCGTGCCGCCGCATAGAGTCAGTACCTTGATATTGTGGATACCGCGGGCAAGGCGACGAATTTCCACCGCAACCTGATCGGCCAGCTCGCGGGTAGGGCACAGCACCAGGGACTGAACGCGGAAGCGCTTAACCTCCAATCGGTTGAGCAGCCCCAGCCCGAAAGCGGCGGTTTTTCCCGAGCCGGTTTTGGCCTGGGCGATTACATCCTTGCCGGCCAGTACCAGCGGCAGGCTCTGGGCCTGAATCGGGGTCATGGTGGTGTAGTCCAGCGAGGACAGGTTTTCGACCAGCTCGGGGCGCAGTGTCAGTGATGCAAAAGCGGTGTTAGACATGTTAGACGAGCTCCACTGGGCAAAGGGCGGGGGCTGGCAGGCAATGTGACACGGGGAATTCCTTGCTGAGCGTGAGCCGGGAGCAAAGTGACTCCGGCAAATGGTGTTTTAAGAGGCCGGGGTGGCATTGCGGCGTCCCGGGGGCGCTATCTTATCAGCGTCGGCCCCGAATAGCAGAGAATTTGGCACAGTAGCGTGTTCTTGCCAGTTTTTGGGTAGTGGGGGAAGATGGCTGCAAAACCAAGCAGCATGGCGGTATTGGAAAATGCCGTAGCCAATAACAAACGATAAAAGGTAACCCCATGGGCTGGAGCCAGATCAGTGCCTTTGCCGATATTCTCGGTGCAACCGCTGTGATCCTGTCGTTAATCTATCTGGCCTACCAGATAAAGGACGCCCGACGTTCCTTTGTGGCCGGAGCACAGCAACAGCTGGGCGGTGACTTCTCCAGTTTTATGGAAAGTATCTGGTCCGATGAGGAAGTCTTTGCCTTATGGTACAAGTCACTTAACACGCCTGAGAAACTTAGCGAAACAGAGAAAACCCGCTTCGGTATGATGATGTTCTCGATGTTTGCCCATTTTTCCAACGTCTTTGAACTGGCGCGAATCGACAACAGTTTTCTGGAGCGCTATGCGCCGGTGATGGACAGAATGCTGTCGATGCCACATATCCAGGGCTGGTGGCAGCGAAACGCCCATGGCTTTTCAGAGCGCTCTGAGTTCCGGCGCTACATTGATGAGCAGGTGGCTGAACATACGGGTAAGCCCAAGCATGAAGCGACTAAGCCGACGTAAAGCCAGGGCGCCTCTACATATTAGAGCGCCGAATCAACTATTTGGTTAGTGCGTTTCTTACTACGGGCTCCAGCCGGGTCAGCCCCCAGCGTTTACCCTCCGCTATGGCGGCATCGACATCGCCGCTTTCCAGTCCATGCTGAAGCGCGATCAGTGCGCCGACCCGATTGCCGCTGGCGCAGTGGACCAGCGCAGGTTCTGACCCCATCGATTGCAGTGTCTGCTTCAGTTTCTCCGCGTTGGCTGGCGTAATGTCATTGGCGTCCGCTACAGGAATACTGTGGTATTGCATGCCAAGCGATGAGACATAGGCGGCCTCATCCCAGTCCTGCTCCGGCTGCGGGCGCAGATTAACAACATGCTTGACGCCCAGCTCTGCCAGTGCGGCAAACTCCTCGCGACTGGGCTGGCCGCTGGTGAAGATGTTTTCTGTTGGATTGGCGATATTTTTGGTGCCACTGGCAAGCGCCGCTTCGCTATTGACCGCGCCGCCGTTTCCGCAGGCTGTCGCGCTCAGGCACAGAATAGCTAGCGTTATAGCGATCGAAAACTTCCTGATCATAATGCGGTCTCCTTTGAGTAGCGCGTACAGCGGCCTTCCCTGATAGTAGGCTCCAGCCAGGGTGGGTGCAATATGGCGGTTGCCCTGGCGGGCTTTTTTGAGTGTGCCTGAGATACTATGGCTAGAGAGTAGTAGTTGTTCACTTTCTGGTTTCGGGAGAATGCTGTGTACCTGCGTTATCTTGAGTCAGCTCCGCAATCGGAAGCCTTGCGATTGGACAACAAGCAGGGCTGGTGCGTGGAGCTCTATATTCTGCGCAACGACGACGACAGTCACAGTCTCGTGGCCTTATCGGGGCGGCCGCAGATACAGGCCTGGCGGGTAAAGATTCAGGGGCCTTATCAAATGCGGGCTCAGGCACTGGCCGCACGCTCAGCCATTGCGGCGCAACTGGAAGTGACTGGCTTCAGCGTGAGCCAACACGCCAATCCGCAATGGCGCCTGCAGGCTCAGCGGGAAATCAGGGCGGTGCGTGAACTCAGAAAGCAAAACACTCCCGACTGCAGCTTTGATCCCAAAGACGTGTATTGACGCCAGCCGGGAGAAAATCCCGCCATTAACAAGCTGTAACGCGGACTTTGTTGTTGGTTTCCCGCTTCCTCTATAAAATTCTTACACACGTGTTACCTTTTTTGCTTGGCTGGCGTTGCGGCGGTGTCATCTCCATATTCCGCTGCATGGCTGTCGCCACGACTGTCTACTCATCAGGATTTGCTGCATGCCGTCTGAACACACATTACGCATCGCGATTATTGGTGCCGGGCCCGCAGGAATTGCTGCGGGCAAAGAGCTGCTGGATAAGGGCTTTTCCAACTTCACTGTTTTTGACGCGCTGGATGCGCCGGGAGGCACTTGGCGTCTGCACAATTACCCGGGGCTGGCCTGCGACGTATGGGCTCACTCCTATACCTTCTCTTATGCGCCTAACCCGGACTGGTCAGAAAGCTTTGTCGGTCACGCCGAGATTCAGGCTTATCTGGCTCGCTGTGCCAGCGACTTCGGTCTTGATCCCCATCTGAAGCTCAATACCCGTATCAACAGTGCCCACTATCAGCCAGACGGGCGATGGGTTCTGACCACAGCGAGTGGCGAAAGCGACACCTTTGATGCGGTTGTCAATGCGATGGGCAATCAGCATACCCCGCTCTACCCCAATGTGCCGGGTCTCGACGCGTTTGAAGGGGAGAGCTGGCACGGCACCCGCTGGAACCATGAGGTTGACCTGGCGGGCAAACGCGTCGTGGTGGTCGGCTCAGCCGCCAGTGCGGTTCAGATCGTGCCAAACGTTGCCAAGGTGGCCGGGCATCTGACGGTGCTGCAACGATCGGCCAACTGGATAATGCCCCGGCGCAACAAGGCCTATTCAGCCCTGCAGCGAAAGCTGTTCAAACGCCTCCCCTTCCTGCTGACGCTGCTGCGCAAATGGCAAGGGCTGTTGATGGGGCAGGTGGAGTATGCCGTTACCATTGGGCACAAACGGCAGGAACAGTTTGAGAACATGGTTAAAAACTTCATCCGCAAAGCGATTGATGATCCCGCACTGCAGGAAGTGCTGATTCCGGATACGCCCTATGGCTGCAAGCGCGGCCTGGTGTCGGATGATTTTTACCCGGCGCTCAATCGCGACAATGTCGATCTGATCGCTGAAGGCCTTAAGGAAGTGACTGCCACGGGTATTGTGACGGCGAGCGGTAAAACGATAGACGCCGACATCATTATTTACTGTACCGGCTATCGTATCCAGGACTTTGACCGCATTGAGGTGGTGGGCGTCGATGGCAAGGTGATGGGCGATGTTATGGCTCAAGATCCGCGCTCGCACAAGGGTATCGCGGTGCCGGACTTTCCCAATTACTTTTTTGCGGTGGGCCCGAATGGATTGGTTCTGAACGTCTCGTATTTTTTGACCGTTGAGCAGAATGTGGGAACGATTGTTCGCCTGTTGGCTGAGTTGCAGCACAGCGGTAAAAAGACCCTGAATGTAAAACGCGAGGCCTTTGAGCAGTATAACCAGTGGATGGCAGAGCGCTTTGCGCGTTTTTCCTGGGGCGCCAGCACCTGCAACAGTTACTACCGCGACGCATCAGGGCACGCACCTTTTCTGTTTCCCGGTAATTTCAAGGAATACCAGCAACTGCAGAAGCAAAGCACGTTGTCAGATTACGAATTGGCTTGAGGATAATAACTATGCAGGACTTTAGTGGTAAAACCGCCGTCGTAACGGGCGCGGCGAATGGTATCGGTCTGGAACTGGCGAAGGTTTTCGCAGAGCAGGGGATGAATATTGTACTGGCAGATATCGAACGGCAGCGGCTGGATTCGGCCGTTAGCGAAGTCACCGCGCTGGGCGTGGAGGCAATAGGTGTTGTTACCGATGTTGGGGTGAGTGCCTCGGTAGAGTCGCTGTGCAAGACCGCAGTCGAGCGTTTTGGCGGCGTGCAGGTTTTGTGCAACAACGCAGGGGTTTATACGGGCGGATTGCTCTGGGAGCAGACAGAAGACGATTTTGAATGGCTGATGCGGGTAAATCAGTGGGGTATTGTTCACGGTATCCGCCACTTTGTGCCGCAGATGATTGCCCAGGGTGACGAGTGTCATATCGTCAATACTTCCTCTATGGCCTCGATGTGCACCCTTCCCTTTGCCGGTATTTATCATATGACCAAACACGCAGCGTTGGCTGTCAGTGAAAGTCTGTTTCATGAACTGGCGATGATGGCGCCGCAGATCCATGTGTCCTGTCTGTGTCCGGAACTGTTCAATACCGGCATTGCACAGTCGGGGCGTAATCGCCCGGCGGAGCTGGCGGCAGAAAACGATAATGAGATGCACAGAATGTCGATGGATGCCATTACCAGCGCGACGGCCGGCTCGCAACACCCGCGCGTGCTCGCTGAACGGGTTCTGCAGGCAATCAAGGATGACGTGTTTTACATTCTGCCGCCTGAAGACAATCCCTGGAGCGCAACCGCAAACAGTCGTCTGGAAGATATTCGCCTGCGTCGCAACCCGACATTTGCACCGCCGGCCATCTAGAGGAGAAGCAGGCAATGGAAAAGAAGATTACCGGCGGCTGTCATTGCGGTCAGTTTCGCTATGAAACCACTTCTGAGCTGATTGCACCGCACTATTGCCACTGCGCTGACTGTCGCAAACTTTACGGTGCGGTGGGTGCGGGATTCGTGGTCGTCGAGGAGCAGACCACGATAAGCGGTGAAGTCTCCGTGTATGAAAGTGAGGGTGACTCGGGTAATCGTAAGCAGCATTTATTCTGCGGTGTTTGTGGCACACCGATTGGTGAACGCGTGGACGCCTATCCCGGAACCATTGTGTTTACCCCGGGCACTCTGGACGAACCGACAGCTTTTGTCCCCGAGGCGCATTTCTGGGTCAGCCGCAAAGCGCCGTGGACGCGGCTGGACGACGGACTGACACAACTGGAAACGCAGCCCGAAGGCTGAGGTGGAGCAGACAAGGCTTGTGGTGCGCCAAATCATATGTGAATATCCATATATATGGAAAAGTGAATGTATATGTCGCCCCTCGCCTTTTTTAAGTGCCTGTCAGACGATACCCGTCTGAAATCTCTGCTGCTGATTGAAGCGGTGGGGGAGGCCTGTGTGTGCGACCTGATGGAAGCCCTTACGCTGGATCAACCCAAGATCTCGCGCCATCTGGCCGAGCTGCGTAAATGCAGCATCGTTCAGGACGAGCGTCGGGGCAAGTGGGTTTACTACCGGCTGCACCCCGACCTGCCGGCTTGGGCACGGGAAGTTCTCACCAGCGCAGCTGAGCACAACCCGGGTTACTTCCAAAGCGCCCTTTCCCGTATGAAAAGCGTGCTCTCTGCGCGCTGCTGTTGAAGCCAAAACGGAAGAAGCTGTGAAAATACTTTATATATGCACCCATAACCGCTGCCGCAGCATTCTGTCTGAGGCGATCAGCAATCAGCGTGCCGAGGGCCTGCTGGTTGCGCGCAGTGCCGGCAGCCAGCCCGCGGGCGAAGTTCATCCCCTGTCACTACGATATCTCGCGCAGCGCGCTTACCGCACCGAGGATTTACAGAGTCAGTCCTGGGATGCCTTCGAAGATTTCGCGCCGGACCTTGTGGTGACCGTCTGTGATTCAGCAGCGGGCGAAGCCTGCCCTCTCTATTTTGGAAAGAGCGTGAAGGTGCACTGGGGCCTGTCTGACCCATCGAAAATTGAAGGCAGTGAAGCCGAGCTCGAACAGGCTTTTATGACCTGTATCGACGAAATCGAGCGCCGGGTTGATCAGCTGATTGAACTGGCCAAAGACCGGCCTTCACCGGAATCACTGCGCGCGGCACTGACTGCGCTGGGGGCAAGCTAGACCATGACCGATATCACTCTGCCGAATCTCGATCCGACCCAGATTCAGCTGCCGGATACCGAGCACTTTGCCAAAGCCTATTCAGACCACAAGCCGCGCATACTGCTGCTCTACGGCTCGCTGCGTGAGCGCTCCTTCAGTCGCCTCGTCGTTGAAGAGTGCGCTCGCCTGCTGACCCGCTTTGGCGCCGAGGCGCGCATTTTTAACCCGACCGGCCTGCCGCAGCCGGATTCCGGTGAAGATAATCACCCCAAGGTGCAGGAACTGCGTGAACTGATGATGTGGTCGGAAGGGCAGGTCTGGTGCTCGCCGGAACGGCACGGCGCCATGACCGGTATATTCAAAAGCCAGATTGACTGGGTGCCACTGAATCTCGGCGGGGTTCGCCCGACGCAAGGGAAAACCCTGGCCGTGATGCAGGTATCCGGCGGCTCCCAGTCGTTTAACGCGGTCAATCAGTTGCGGGTATTGGGTCGCTGGATGCGTATGGTCACGATTCCAAACCAGTCTTCGGTGGCGAAAGCCTTCCTCGAGTTTGATGACAACAACCGCATGAAGCCCTCCCCTTACTACAATCGCATTGTCGATGTGATGGAGGAGCTGATGAAGTTCACCCTGCTGTTGCGCGACAACAAGGATTACTTTGTCGACCGCTATTCGGAGCGGGTGGAGAGCGCGGAGCAGGTCAGTCAGCGCGTCAATCAGCGGTCTCTTTAAGCGCTGAAGTGGTAAACCCAGCTTCCCTGTGGCGCTCGGTAATTCCCGAAAGATTTACCCAAAGGCAGGCGGTAAAGGTGCCTGCTGCGTTATAGTGGGCGCAGGCGGCGCACACTGAGCGCGCAAGGCAGGCCCCATGCCGGGCAAGGGAGCGCAACAATGAAAAAGCTGGAAAATGAAAAGGAACTGGTGCGTAAGGCCATAACCGTCGGCACGCGCTATGCGGAAAAGCGCGGCGCGGTGCAGTTTGAAGCGACCGATTCGGCCAATGAAAAGATGGAGTACGTCTACCGGCTCCTTGTACGCGATAAACTGCTCCAGCCGCTGCCGGAAACCCAGGTGTCGCAGCAGGCTATCCGTCATCGCCTGGCCCTGTGGGCCGCCTCGCTGGAAAAGAAGTAGAGTATCAGGCCAGCATGAAAATCCCCAAACGATTATTACCACTGCTGGAAGACGGCCTGGTAGACGAAGTACAGCGCCAACTGCTCAGCGGCAAAGAGGCGACGGTGTATGTGGTGCGCTGCGGTGACGAGCTGCGCTGCGCGAAAGTATACAAAGATGTCGCCCAGCGCAGTTTCAAGCAGGCGGTCGAGTACCGGGAAGGGCGCAAAGGCCGCAACAGTCGCCGCTCCCGCGCCATGGAAAAAGGCTCCCGCTTTGGGCGCCAGCAACAGGAAGCGAGTTGGCACAATGCCGAAGTCGATGCCTTGTACAAACTGGCGGCCGCGGATGTGCGGGTACCCCAGCCCTACGGCTGTATTGACGGCGTGCTGTTAATGGAGCTGGTGACAGCAGAAGATGGCGATGTTGCGCCGCGCCTGAATGATATCGAGCTGGCGCCAGAGATAGCGCGGGAAGGCCACGGTTTGATGATGCGCTATGCCGTGAGAATGCTGTGTGCCGGTCTGGTCCACGGTGACCTGTCGGAGTTCAATGTGCTGATGGATGACGTCGGCCCGGTGATTATCGACTTGCCGCAGGCGGTAGATGCTGCTGCGAACAATCACGCCAAGTCGATGTTTTTACGCGATGTAAACAACATGACCCGCTACTACGGTCAGTTTGCGCCGGAGCTGCTTTCCACCGATTACGCCAATGAGATATGGGCCCTGTACGAGGCCGGCGAGCTGACGCCTGAGAGTGTGTTGACCGGGCAGTTTGAGCAAACGCTGGAAGCGGCCGATGTCGGCTCGGTGCTGCACGAGATCTCGGCGGCCTTTGAAGAAGAGCAGGAGCGCCTGCAGCGCATCAGTGACGCTGACGAAGACTGACCGTATCGCGGCGCGTTGGCAAGCAAGCCGGTCAGTCGGCACTGAGCGGCGGTCGCTTTTCGTCCTCTGGCCAGCGCTGTGGCTGATAGATAAACTGCTCCATTGAATACCCCATGGCCGCTATGCGCTGTTCCATATCCTGACGAACGTCTTCCGTCACCAGCGGTTTGCGGGCGAGCAGCCAAACGTAGTCTCTGGCTTGGCGGGCAATGATGGTCACTGAATAGTCTGCAGCAAGGTAGGCGATGCGGTAGTCGGCTTTAAAGGGCCAGATAAACTGCATTTTCCACCGGCTGTTGTTGCTTCCCTCCACCACCCAGGCAGTGGGGGTGAAGGTTTCCAGCGGGGCCTCAAAACTGCCATCGCGGAAGCGATAAGTCGTATTGATGCGCCCGTCCTCCGCAAGCTCATAGCTCTCTATGCCATTGTGAGCGTCTTTCTCCGGGGCCAGGGGGATAAAACCGATAACGTACCAGTCGCCCATAAATCGCTGCAGGTCGACGTGGTCGGGGCGCGGCAGCGGCGGGTAATCCTGTGTGGTGGAGCAGGCAGTCAGCAGTGTGATCAGGATGGTAGCCAGAAGTGTTCGCATAATCGTCGCCTTGCCTGAATGGACCTGTTGTTACGCTGGAATCGCGTTTGTGGAGCACTGATGTCCTGACTGAAGGGCGATGTCGAAAATTCGCAGCGCCTTATTTCTGCCGGTGGTTTTTGATCAGCTCATAGGCCGCCTGAATTTCCTGGGCCTGCTGCTTTCCCATTTCGACCATATGATCGGGCAAGCCCTGCCCCATCAGTTTGTCGGGGTGGTATTGGCTCATCAGCTTGCGGTAGGCGCGCTTAAGCTCCTGATCGCTGCAATCCTTGCTTACACCCAGTGCCTTGTAGGCGTCTTCGAGATCGTTTTGGGTGGTGTGTCCCGGTGCAAAATGGGTCTGGTTGAGGGTTCTTTCCAGAATCTGCTGAAACTGCGCTTCACTGAAACCCAACTGACGGGCGATATTGCTCAGCAAGTCCTGTTCCTGACGGTCAAAGTCGCCATCGGCCAGGGCAATAACAATCAGAAATACCACCAGCACCTCGGGCAGGTTGGCGGTGTGACCGCAGGTATGTCTGAACTCGCGGATGATGGCGCTGACGTCGTAGCCGGGCGCAGCACCTTCCTTGAACCAGTCAATGGCCTGTCGGCGCTGCTCGGCGGACATCTTCAGCTGGGTCATAAAGGCTTCGGTGTGGTCGATCTCGGCCTGCGAAATATGGCCGTCGACCTTGGCCAGCTTGCCCTTCAGCGTGAAAATCGTTTGCAGAAATACCTGCTGGCGATGGCCGCGGGTCAGGGGGTTGGCACCGCCCAGGCCAAGTGCTCGTACCCGGTCATAGGCTCCGCCGATAAAGAAGCCGAGCAGGGCGCCAAAAAAGCCGAAAATCCCAAAACCGATCAGTGCGCCTAAAACTTTGAACATTAAGATCCTTAATTAATCTGTGCAGCAATGGGGCGTAGTGTACTGAATTTTGCGGTGAAGTTTTGGATGAGCTCGGGCGAGCTGGGTGCTTACCTGCCAAAAGCAACTATTATCAGTTGCATTTATTTGTTGGGTTTTCTATGCTGGTGTGACTGTCGAAGGGATGCGATATGTCCAAACGAGCAAAGCTTATTGCCCGGCTCGAAAATATGCGAGGCGATTTCACCTGGATGGAGCTGGAGCAGCTGCTTTATCAGTTGGGCTATATAAAGCAGGAAGGTAGCGGCTCGCGGGTAAAGTTCTGCAATGGTGAGCCGGCTGCAAAAATAATTTTACACAAGCCGCATCCTGGGAACGAGTTGAAGCGTTATGCGCGTAAAGAAGTGTTGGAAAAGCTTAGGGCTGGAGGTCTGATTTGATGACCAACGTGATGAAATACAGGGGTTATATCGGCTCCATTGAGGCTAGCCCTGAAGATGGCGTTCTTTTTGGAAAGCTGCTCTATATCCAGCCACTGATTACCTATGAGGGTGAGACAGTTCCTGAACTCAAAAAAGCGTTCGAAGAGTCGGTAGAATGCTATCTTGCAGATTGCATGGAGGAGGGTATCGCTCCTGAAAAGCCGTGCAAAGGCTCATTCAATGTACGTGTTGGCCACGATATGCATCTTGCTGCTGTCGAAGCGGCAGGTCGAGAGGAGAAAAGCCTGAACGATCTGGTTCGAAGTGCGCTTGAAGCTTATCTCGCGAAAAGCAGAACGAGTACCTCAGCCAGGTAAATCTGGTGGGGCGCCCAAGCCCGAGGTTTGCTCAAGTAAGAAATTACCTACAAGAGAACACTATGTCTTACGAATTAAGCGGAAAAATCAAACTCATCCAGGAAACCCAGACCTTCAGCAGCGGTTTTACCAAGCGTGAAATGGTGGTTACGGTTGAAGAGGGAAACTACCCGCAGGATATCAGCCTAGAGTTTCTCAAAGACAAAATCAGTCTGTTGGATAATCTCAGTGTCGGGCAGCAGGTTACCGTGAGTTTTGATATTCGCGGGCGAGAGTACAACGGCCGATACTTCAACAATCTGGTGGGCTGGAGAATTCAGGGTGATAGCGCTGCGGTGGATGACGGTTATCATCAGTCAGCGCCGCCGGCGGATCAGTTTGACAGTTCGCCTTTTGATTCAATGGATGACGACATTCCCTTCTAGTTGAGCTGCGCTTGCAGCGCCGATTGACTAGTCCTCGTTAAACGCATCGCGGTGAAATTCAGCGGCCTCTTCCACTTCCTGCAGGCCGCGTTCCTTCAGTTGTTCGGGCGGCTCGGCGCCGGCCAGCACCTGCAGTACCGTGTGCACGCCGCGTGACAGCGATTTCAGGTCGTAGCCGCCTTCAAGCACCAGCGCCAGTCGGCCGTCGCAGTGCTCGGCGGCGATCTCCTGCACGATGCTGGTCAGCATCGCAAAACCATCGTAAGTGAGATTCAGCGCCATATCGTTGCGGTGGGGGTCGAAGCCGGCGGATATCAGCACCAGATCGGGTTGAAAGTGGGCGGCTGCGGGAACCAGTATTTCGCGAAAGGCTTTTTCGAAAATAACGTCGCCCGTGTCCTCGGGAATCGGCACATTGATGGTATAGCCTTCGCCCAGTCCGCCACCCACTTCATACAAACTGCCGGTGCCGGGGTAAAAGGGCGCCGCGCAGTGAATATCAAAGAACAGGACATCGGGGTCGGCCCAGAAGATATCCTGCGTGCCGTTGCCGTGGTGGGCGTCCCAGTCGATGATAAGAATCCGTTCGCAGCCCAGTTTTGCCTGGGCATGGGCCGCTGCCACCGCGACATTATTAAACAGGCAGAAGCCGCGCGCTCTCACCGGGTCGGCGTGGTGGCCCGGCGGGCGCACCAGGGCGAAGGCGCTTTGCGATTCGCCTTTTACCACGCACTCAACGGCAGCGATGGCATTGCCGGCGGCCGACGTCGCTGCCTTGATGGAATTGGGTGACACCGCAGTCGTGTCACTGTCCAGCCACGCGGGTTTTCCTTCCAGTGAAAAAATGTGGTCGAGGTAGGCGGTGGTATGGACCCGGCCGAGCTGATCGTAGCTGGCGTGGGCCCCGGCTTTAAAGGTCAGGCCGGGGATGGGTTCGGCGTCCAGCAGTTCCTTGATGGCGGTCAGCCGCCCCGGGTGTTCCGGATAGCTCCATTTGAAATCCAGTTCTTTCAGGATATTCCTGACCCGTTTTTCCACCCGGCTGGGCAGGAAGGGTAAATTGACGTCCGGGTCGTGCCCCAGCATGACCTCGTCGTAGAATACAGTGACGCTGCGATCGCCTAACACTTAATACCCTCCCTGTTCACGCGCTATGCTGGCAGCACTAAGTGCCGGCGTCCAGTTTCTCTTTAACGACACTGGTAAATGCTGCGGCGCGCACACCGGTGACCTGAAAGCCCAGTCGCTTCCAGGTGGCATCGGCCTCTTTGTTGCTTATGGCGTACTCAAGAATCAGCTCGGGCACGCCGCGCTTTTCCGCAAAGGCAATCAGCTGCGTAAGCATGGCACTGAAAATGCCGAGTTTGCGAAAGTCCGGCTCCACCCAGATATCATCGATAATGCCGGACTTGAAGACGTGGTCTCCCGCCTGTTCCCATATGCCCTGACTGCGCCAGATGTAGAGGTAGGCCATGCCCACCAGGCCGGCATTGGGCAGCTCGGCCACCACCAGCAGTTTGTCATTGTCGATCAGCGCGGCGGCGAGGATTTCCAGCAGGCGTTTGCGTTCCTTTTTCTTCAGCTTTTGCGCGGGAGGGCCGGCCACATGCAAGGCCAGTTTGACCTGAAAATCCACCAGCGCCGGCAGGTCATCTTCGCCGGCCTTGCGTATGATCAGATCGTCACGGTTGTAGGTTTCTGCTGCCATGGAGCACCGCCTGAACTGGATAAGTGGCAGGGCGCTTTGCCCTGCTTCACACCATACCAGTTAAAGCTCATTCTTGCGCAGAAGCACCCCGACGGCCGGTGATTTCCGGTCGCCGGTTCCTTAGCGAGTTGGCAGCAGCAAGCTGCCGGTTCGAATCCGCTGCGGATGATTGCCTACCGGCACGCTGGCTAACTGATCGCCGGTCTCGAAGTCGATAACCACTACCCGGTCCTGCTCGCTGCTGGATACGTAGCAATGTTTGCCGTTTTCACTCTCGGTAGACCAATAGGGTTTGGAGCCCAGCGGCTCCTCCGACAGGGTGACGATTTTGTACTCGAAGGTCTCGCGATCGACGATGGCGGCATAGCCGGACATGGTGGCAGCCGCACACAGCTTGGTGCCTTCGTGGTTCAAGGCCAGGCCGTGGTGGGCCGAGTTAAGCTGATACTTGCGCAGGGGTAGGGCCTGAATCTGCGGCGGCACCGGCAGCTCCAGGTGACGCGTAATGCGATGTTCTTTCAGGTCGTATTCAAAGAAGCCGTGAAAGAAGGAAATCTGCAGATAGGCGTAACTTTCATCGGGCGTGACTGCCATGGGGCGCACCGCAGAGTCCACCCAGTCCATGCCGTATTCTTCCAGCTTTTCCCGCATATCGACGGTCTTGAGTACTTCATAGGTGTTGGCGTCGGCTATCACAAAGCGGCGCTCGCCCTTCAGCCAGTCGAGCCAGTCCGCGGTGGTGGGCACAAACACGCGGCCGATCGAGGCGTGGTAGATTCGCTGACCGTCCTGGGAGTAATTGCTTTCATGGGGCTGATCACCGGGGTAGAAGTTGTCGACAATCTCGCCGGTCGCAGTATCAATGGCGTGCACCACGCCGCCGGTAGACGCGGAAATCAGAAAAATACTGCCGTCCGGCGACAGGGCTGCGTGGTCAGAGCGCACGCCCTTGACCTTGGTGCGCCAGGCAATTTCGCCGGTCAGCACATCCAGCGCAATGGCATCGGCAAAGCTGGGCCGGGATACAAACAGGTAACGGCCATCTTTGGAGGGGAACAGGTCGTCCACCAACTGGTCGTTGCCCTCGCCAATCACATGGCGAATAAAGCGGGCCGCGCCCCGGCGGTATAGGCTGTCGTTAATCTCCGCAAAGCGCTCTTCAATATCCGGCACCAGATTGTAGCGGGCCAAGACCTCAAAGGTCTCCGGGTCAAACACCTCGGCGGTGCCGTCCCAATTGCTGCCCACCACCACCGCGCTGCGCAATTCGGTGTCGGCGAGCTTGACGCTGGGATTGCCCGCCAGTGCAGGGGCAACCGGCTCCAGTGGTCGGGTAATGAAGTAGAGGATGGCAGCAATGCCCGCCAGCAGAATCAGCAGTAATACTTTGATAGCTCGCATAGTCGTTCTCTTTGTCATTCGGGACGCGCTCAGTCGGCGACGGCAGATGTGATCATAGCAAACTAACTGGTACAGGATTGTCAGCTAGGCGACAGTTGGCTCGATCTAAATCGTGGCGAAGCCACGGCGGTGAAGCTTTGATGCTGCCGTTACTCATTATTTAAACCACAGCGAAATATTGTGATTCTGTGCTTGCCGGGCCGAGAGGCTTTGTAGAAAGTGGGTAAACTGAAACAGGTTCGATAAAGCCGAAGAGTGCATTATGAGCGATACAGCTGAAAGCAAAGACCAAGAACGGCAGCAGGTAGATTTTGCCAGCGCTGCACTGCCGGGTGCGGCGTTTCACTCGTTAACGGCCAGATACCGGGGGCAATCGCCCGTCGTGCCGGTTACATTTCTCGGTCAGCCCGCTTTTTACTTCACATCGTATCAGGCCGTTGAAGCGGCTTTTCGCGATGGCGAAAGCTTTCCGGCCCATACCTGGTATCAACTTGCCAGTGAGCCGGTTATGGGGCGAACGTTCATCGCTATGCCACCGCGAGAGCATCGTATCTATCGCAAGTTGGCAACGCCCGCCTTTCGCTCGCGCGCAGTGGCCGGGCATGACGACGCACACTATCGGCAAATTCTGAATGAATTGATCGATGTGTTTGCGGCGCAGCGGGAAGCTGAT
>PAKT01000114.1 GCA_002710725.1 Spongiibacteraceae bacterium | reverse complement strand
CAGCGCGGCGGCATAGACAAAGGGCTTGAAGTTGGAGCCGGGTTGGCGATTGGCCTGGGTTACCCGGTTAAAGCTGCTGTGCTGATAGTCGAAGCCGCCCACCAGACTGAGAATGGCGCCGGTATCGGCGTCCATCGAGACGAGCGATGCCTGGACCTCGGGCAGTTGTGACAGCTGCCAGCGTTTACCGGGTTCGGCGGCCACGCGGATCACATCACCGCGCTTGAGGATATCGGCTGCGGTTGTTGGCGCGTCACCCCGGCTGTCTTCGTTGATATAGGGGCGTGCTTCTGCCAGTCCGTCTTCCCATAAGAGCTCGATTTCGGTGCCGTCGCGCATCAGACCGGTAACGCTCTGATCTTCAACGCTCAGCACCAGTGCCGGTTCCCAGCGACCGACACTGCCCAGGCGCCTCAGCTCTGACTGCCAGTGGTCGCGATCAAGCGGCGATGTCAGTTGCCAGTGCTGCTCCGGGCCGCGATAGCCGTGGCGGCGGTCGTATTCGGTAACGCCGTTGATGACGGCCTGATTAGCGGTGTTCTGCAGTTCGCTGTCGATGGTGGCGTAGGCGCGATAGCCTTCGGTGTAGGCGTCGGCGCCAAATCGGCGAATCATGTCGCGGCGGATCATTTCCGAAACGTAAGCGGCCTCGGCCTGCAGCTTGCTGCCGTAGTAGCTGGCCGAGATTTCACTCAGGCGCGCGGTTTTGTAGGCTTCCTCGTCGATATACCCGAGGTGCAGCATGCGCGCCAGAATCCAGTCGCGGCGCGACTTCGCCCGGCTCGCGTTCACCAGCGGGTTGTAGGCAGAAGGGGCCTTGGGCAGGCCGGCAATCATCGCCATCTGGGCCAGGGTCAGCTCGCCCACATGCTTGTCGTAATAGACCCCGGCGGCGGCCTCAATGCCATAGGCGTGGTTGCCGAGAAAGATTTTGTTCAGGTAGAGCTCCAGGATTTCCTGCTTGCTCAGGGCTCGCTCGATTTTGATCGCCAGAAAAATCTCGTTGAACTTGCGGGAGAAGGTGCGCTCCTGGGTCAGGAAGTAGTTCTTGGCCACCTGCATGGTGATGGTGCTGCCGCCGGTCTGGATTTCGCCGCTGACAATCAATTGTGACGCCGCTCGCAGCAAGCCGCCGATATCTACGCCATGATGCTCGTAAAAGCGGTCATCTTCGGCAGCGAGGAAGGCCTTTATAAAAAGTGGTGGAATGTCCTCGAAGTCCAGCGGTGTTCTCTTTTTCTCGCCAAATTCGCCTATCAGCTTCTGGTCCCGGCTGTAGATGCGCAGGGGGGTCTGCAGGCGGATATCGCGCAAAGTGTCGACATCCGGCAGTTTTGGAGTGAGATAGATGAAAATAGCGGCAAAACCGGCAATCGCACCGGCTGCGAGTACCAGTAACAGGTGCGTAAGTACTCGCCGTAGCACAATAATTTTTGACATTCTGACCCTGGTCTATGGTGATGCTCGGTTCGCAAATCGGCGCCTATGTTAGCGAAATGAGACGCGGTCTACCCAATAATCATTATAACTATTTGCGAAATTGGGTTCTCTGGTATTTAATCTAATTATAAAAAGTGTGTTCTAAGTCTCGGATGCAGATAGGAAATCTCTGGTGTTAAAAGAACTGTTTGGCGGCTGGCGACCCAGCCCGGTAGTTGGAGTGGACATCAGTTCCAGCGCTGTGAAGGTGCTGGAACTGAGCCTCAATGACGGCCGTTACCGGGTAGAGAGTTTCGCTGTGGCGCCTCTCCCCCAGAATGCGGTGGTCGAAAAGAATATCGCCGACACCGAGGTGGTGGCTGAAAGTCTGCGGCTGGCGCACACCCGCTCGCGCTCCAAACAGAAGAATGCTGCGGTAGCGGTGTCAGGCGCTGCAGTGATCACCAAGGTGATCGAGATGTCCGCCGATTTGGGCGAAGACGTGATGGAATCGCAGATCACCATGGAAGCGGATCAGTACATTCCCTACCCGCTGGAAGAGGTTGCACTGGACTTTGAAATCCTGGGTCCCTCGGAGCGCAATGAAGCGATGGTGGAAGTGCTGCTGGCGGCCTCCAGGCAGGAAAATATTGATTCCCGGGTTGAGGCACTGGAGCTGGCAGATCTTGAAGCGAAGGTGGTGGATATCGAAGCTTTCGCCATGGAGCGCACTTTTTCCCTGATTGCCGAACAGTTTGAGCTGAACGAAAACTCGGTGGTGGCCATTATTGATATTGGCGCCACTGTCACTACCTTGAGTGTGATCGTCGATGGCGAAACAATCTATACCCGCGAGCAGCTGTTTGGCGGCCGGCAGCTGACCGAAGAAATTCAGCGCCGCTACGGTGTGACCTACGAAGAAGCCGGGCTGGCCAAGAAAGAAGGCGGTATCGCCGACGACTACGAAGAAGAAGTGCTGCTGCCGTTTCGTGAGGCCGTGGTTCAGCAGGTCAATCGCGCGCTGCAATTCTTTTTCTCCGCCAGCCAGTACAACATGGTTGACCTTGTGGTTCTCGCCGGCGGTGTTGCGTCTACCGGTGGCCTGGCGGATCAGGTGGCCAACGAATTGGGCACCTCGGCCGTGGTCGCCAACCCCTTTGCCAATATGGAAGTGGCGCCGGGTGTGGATGTCCTGGCGTTGAACGCGGATGCGCCGGCAATGATGATTGCCTGTGGCCTGGCATTGAGGAGCTTTGACTGATGGCAAGAATCAACCTCCTCCCCTGGCGTGAAGAGCGTCGCGCCGCGCTGCAGAAGCAGTTTCTGGTGGTGCTGGCGGGCATGGCGGTATTTGGCGCCCTGCTTGTTTTTCTGGGTGACCGCTATGTCTCTGCACTGATTGAGCACCAGAATGGTCGCAACAGTTACCTGCAGCAGCATATTGCTGAATTGAATCGGCAGGTGGCCGAAATTCGCGAACTGGAAAAGCGCCGCGCCGAGCTGCTGGAGCGGATGGAAATTATCCAGGGCTTGCAGGGCAAGCGCCCGGTGATTGTGCGGATATTCGACGAGGCTGTTCGCACCATGCCGGACGGGGCCTACTTTCTGGATATGACCCGAAGCGGCGAGAACATAAACGTCTCTGGCAAGGCTGAGTCCAACAACCGGGTATCGAGCCTGATGCGCAAACTGGACAGCTCCCTGTGGTTTAAGGATCCGAATCTCACGTCGGTAAAAGCCGCACCGGACTTTGGCGAGCAGGGTAGCCAGTTCCAGCTGTCCTTCAAGATCACGTCCCCGGACGCTGAGGCAGCCGAAGCAGCAGCGGCGAAGGAGAAATAGTCGTGGCATTTCAGGACGCGCTTAAAGAGCTTAAAGATTTTGATATTAACAACATTGACCTGCAGTCCATTGGCACCTGGCCGATTCTGGTCAAGAGCATCGTCTGGGCTGTGGTCTTTGTCGGTGTTTTGGTGGGCGGCTATTTTCAGTTGATTGAGCCGTTGCGGCTGGAGCTGGAGAAGGTTACCGCGAAGGAGCAGGAGCTGCGCGAGGAATACAAACGCAAGGCCTTCAAGGCGGCCAATCTGGCCGCTTATCGCAAGCAGATGATTGAAATGGAGGAGACCTTTGGTGCCCTTCTCAGCCAACTGCCGACCGATACCGAAGTGCCGGGGCTGCTGGAAGATATCACCGAAGAAGGCGTTTCCAATGGTCTGGAAATTACCTCGATCCAGCTGCAGCCGGAAGTTCGCAAGGAGTTCTATGTGGAGCTGCCGATCAGCATCCAGGTGAAGGGCCCCTATCATGATCTGGCGGCCTTCGTCAGCGGTATAGCCGGCTTGCCGCGTATCGTGACCCTGCATGATTTCAAGATTGGCGGAGCCCAGGGCGGCATTGACCTGAATATGTCGATTACCGCGAAGACCTACCGCTACCGTGATCCGGAGGTCGATGGATGAAAACAAAGACACTGATCCCGGTCCTGATGACGAGCCTGCTGGTGGCGGGCTGCGGCGGCAACGCCTCCTACGAGGATATCGACGCCTATATGGCCGAGGTTAAATCCCGGCCGGTACCGCAGATTCCGCCGATCCCGCCGTTCAAGGCTTACAAGGCCTTTAACTACAGCGCGTCGGGGCTGCGCAGTCCCTTTATCAAGCCGGTTGAGGCGAAACAGGTGGCGCGGCTATCCGGCAATACGGCGGTGAAGCCAGATTTCAACCGCAAGCAGGAGTTTCTGGAGCAATTCAGCCTGGATTCGCTGCGGATGGTCGGCTCGCTGGAGTTGGATGGCGTGCGCTGGGCCCTTATCAAAGACAGCGAAAACAGTGTGCACCGGGTGCGTCGCGGAAACTTCCTGGGCCGAAATCACGGTCGGGTGGTCGAGTCGACGGAAACCAGTGTGTTGATTATTGAAATTGTTTCGGATGGTGGCGACGGCTGGATCGAAAGACCGCGAACCCTGGAAATAAAAACGAGTGACGGCTAAGCGAGTGGAGAAGTCATGAATACCTTTAAGCCAAATAAATTTCAGCGGTATCTGCTTTGGGCGGCTTGCGCGATCTTCACTCATCCCCTGTTTGCCAGCGAACTCAAGGATATCCAGTTCTCTGCCCTGCAGGGTGGTCGGTTTGAGGCCCGTCTAAGCTTTGATTCTGCGCCGCCAGAACCCAAGGGCTACACCATCGAGAAGCCGGCGCGTATCGCGCTCGACTTGCCGGGTGTAAGCAGTGCGCTGTCGCAGAAGAAATACCCCCTGTCCTACGGCAATGCCAGCAGCGCCATTGTGCTGGAGGGCGGTGATCGCACGCGCCTGGTACTCAATCTGATTGAGCTGGTGCCTTACCTCACCCGAGTCGAAGGGAATGACCTGGTAGTGGAAGTCGGCTCGGTGGCGACGGAATACCTGAAGGATGCCGGTGGCACGCTGCAGCAGATTTCCAGTGCAACGCCTGAGGTTGAAACGGCCCGCGGCAACCAGATCAAGGATATGGATTTCAAGCGTGGCGCCAATGGCGAAGGCATGCTGGTCATGAGTCTTAAAGACCCCAAGGCCGATATCAATGTCTACGAGCAGGGCTCCAAGATCTTCGTCGAGTTTAATGACGTAGCCCTGCCTGAAAAGCTGCGCCGCCGCTACGACGTGGGCGACTTCGCCACTCCGGTTCAGGTTGTTGATGCCCAGAGCACCAATCGCGGTGCCCGCTTTGAGCTCAAATCCAGCGGCGATTACGACTATCTGGCCTACCAGGCGGACAATCAGTATGTGGTCAGTGTTAAGCCCCTGACCTCCGAAGAAGTGGAAGAGCGGCGCAAGGAGTTTGCCTACGTCGGCGAGAAGCTGTCGCTGAACTTTCAGGATATTGAAGTGCGCGCGGTACTGCAGTTAATCGCAGACTTTACCGAGCTTAACCTGGTCGCCAGTGACACGGTGTCGGGCAACATTACCCTGCGCCTGAAAAACGTACCCTGGGATCAGGCGCTGGAGCTGGTGCTTAAAACCAAGGGTCTGGACAAGCGTCTGGTCGGTAATGTCTTGATGGTGGCGCCGGCGGCAGAGATTGCCGAGCGCGAGCGCCAGGAAATCGAAGCCCAGAAACAGGTGCGGGAACTGTCGCCCCTGCGCAGCGAGTTTATCCGCATTCGTTACGCCGATGCCAAGGATCTGATGGGGCTGTTTGAGCGTTCACGCAACAGAGGTCGCGGCGGTAACAACTATGAGGGCGAGGACATTCTGACTGAGCGCGGCCGGGTGGTGCTGGAGTCGCGCACCAACTCCCTGCTGATTACCGAAACCGCAGAAAAACTCGATGAAATTCGCCGTCTGATCAAGCAGATCGACGTGCCGATCCGCCAGGTGCAGATCGAGGCGCGGATCGTTCGAGCCAGCACGGATTTCGACAAGAGTCTGGGTGTGCGCTGGGGTGGTGCCTACTACGACATCAATGATGCGGGTAACGTTATCTCCGCGAACGCGACCATCGAGGACAACAACGCAACCACCAACAATCTGATCGATGCCGCCAATTCCGGTTCAAACTCCTTCGAGGTTATCCCGGGTATGATTTCCGACCTCGGGGTTGCCGGGGCCGCAGGATCTTTTGCTCTTGGCTTTATTGAGGACGATCACTTCCTCAACCTGGAGTTGTCGGCGCTGGAGTCGAAGGGGCGGGGTGAGATTGTCTCCCAGCCCAAAGTCATTACCGGTGACAAAGAGCCGGCAATTATCAAGGCCGGTACCGAAATCCCATACCCGCAGTCATCGGCCAATGGTGAAACTACCATCGCCTTTAAAGAGGCCGTGCTGAGCCTGGATGTGACGCCCATTATCACCCCGGACGATCGCATCCTGCTCGACCTGTTGATCAACCAGGACACGGTAGGCCAGCTGGTTATCGCTACCGGCCTTGGCGGCCAGGTGCCCACCATCGATACCACCGAACTGAAAACCAAGGTGCTGGTGGGCAATGGCCAGACGGTGGTACTGGGGGGTGTTTACGAGACCACCGATATTGAGTCAGTGACCAAGGTTCCCTTCTTTGGCGATATCCCTTACATTGGCCGCCTTTTCCGCCGCAGCACGGTTGATCAGGACAAATCTGAACTGCTGATCTTCATTACGCCGCGGATTCTGGCTGATACCCTGGTTGAGTAAACGTTATAGCTTATGAAGCATCCTCGCGTGTTCCTTGTCGGCCCGATGGGAGCCGGCAAGAGCACCATTGGTCGGCTGCTGGCCGACGACCTGCAGCTGGACTTTCGTGACGCCGACCGTGAGATAGAAGAGCGCAGCGGCGTCGATATTCCCTGGATTTTCGACAAGGAAGGCGAGGCCGGTTTTCGCGATCGGGAAACGGCCATGATCGAAGCCCTGTCGCAGCGCGACGGCGTGCTGGTCTCCACTGGCGGCGGGGTGGTTGGCCGCCCAGAAAATCGCGAGCTGATGGCGCGCGGCACGGTGGTTTACCTCTATGCCTCGGTCGATGAGCAGGTGCGGCGCACTGCCAAGGACAAGAAGCGGCCCCTGCTGCAGAATGCCAATCCGCGCAAAGTGCTGGAAGAGTTGATGGCGATTCGCGACCCCCTTTACCGGGAAGTGGCAGATATAACCGTCAATACCGACGGCCGCAGTCCGCGCGCTGTGGCAAATGAAATCCGCCGGCAACTGGCCTGAGCTATCCCGAAAACGCTACAATAGCGCCTTTTCCACACCAGAAATCTTTCATGCGTGAATTGACTCTCGACCTGGGTGAGCGCAGCTACCCCATCCGTATCGCCCCTGCCTTGCTGGCTGAAAACGACTGGCCGGCCTTTATTGCCGGGAATCAGGCCTGCGTCGTTACCAATGAGACCATTGCGCCGCTCTATCTGGAGAGCGTTCTGGCCCGGCTGGATGGCAAACGGGTCAGTGTGGTTACCCTGCCGGATGGCGAAGAGCACAAAACCCTGTCGACGCTGAATCAGATTTTTGACCGGCTTCTGGAAGACAATCACACTCGCAAAACCACGCTGATAGCCCTGGGTGGCGGGGTTGTCGGTGATATGACGGGCTTTGCCGCCGCCTGCTACCAGCGCGGGGTGCCCTTTATTCAATTGCCGACAACTCTGCTTTCGATGGTGGATTCCTCGGTCGGGGGCAAGACCGGCGTGAACCATGCTCTCGGCAAGAATATGATCGGCGCGTTCTACCAGCCCGAATGCGTCATAATCGACACCAGCACCCTGGCCACCCTGCCGGCGCGAGAGTTTGCCGCCGGCTTGGCCGAGGTGCTGAAATACGGCCTGATTGCGGACCTGCCTTTTTATAACTGGCTTGAAGCAAACTGGGACGGCCTGCTGGCGCGCGACCCGGAGCTTCTGGCCGAGGCCATATTGCGTTCCTGCGAGAACAAGGCCAAGGTTGTGGCAGAAGATGAGCGCGAAGGTGGCCGCCGGGCCATTCTGAACCTGGGCCACACCTTCGGCCACGCCATCGAAACCGCCACCGGCTATGGCAGCTGGCTCCACGGAGAAGCGGTGGCAACGGGCATGCTGATGGCGGCGCGCCTGTCTGCGGATCTGGGCTGGATCGCCGAGGTTGAAGTAGAGCGTCTCGCAAGTCTGCTAAAATGTGCTCAGTTGCCGCTCAAACCACCGGCCGATATGACCGCTGAACAGTTTCTGAGTCTGATGGCCAGGGACAAGAAAGTGCTGGATGGTCGTTTGCGGCTGGTGCTGCTGCGTGGGTTGGGCGAGGCCATCGTTACCGATGAGGTCGACCAGGCGCAGATTGTCGGTGCCATTGAGGCCCTGCGCTGAACCATCGCTGCTTCCTAAGTGGCTGTTTGGAAAGCAAAAAACCTGTTTTATTCTGGCTATTCCGCCGGCTAATTTGTCGCTTCTGCGCCAGCCGTGTAGAATGTCCCTCCTTTTTTCCGGCGACTGAGTTTGCCGGGGCGCAGAATTACTAGCTATCTTTCTGATTTTCTGAGTTTTTTACGAGAGTCGATTTATGAGTACAGGCCTGTACAGACCTGAGGACGTGCGTGACAACTGTGGTTTCGGCCTTATTGCCCACATGCAAGGCGAGCCGAGCCACAAGTTGTTGCAGACGGCCATTGAATCCCTGACGTGCATGACGCACCGCGGGGGTATCGCGGCCGATGGCAAAACCGGTGATGGTTGCGGTCTGTTGCTGAAAAAGCCTGACAGCTTTCTGCGCACACTCGCCCGGGAAACTTTTTCAGTCGAACTCAACAGTGTCTACGGCATTGGCCAGATTTTCCTGAGCAAGGACGCCGCCAAGGCGGAAGCGGCGCGCGCCGCTGTGGCTGATGCTCTGGCTGAGCAGGGCCTGGAGTGCGTGGGTTGGCGCGAAGTGCCACACGATCCCTCCGTATGCGGTGAAATCGCCATTGCCAGCCTGCCGCGCATCGAGCAGGTTTTTATCAACAGTGATGCGAGCAGCGACAAGGATCTTGCCACCAAACTCTACGTGGTGCGTCGTCGCGTAGAAAATGCCCTGAAAAACGATCCGGATTTCTACATCTGCAGCCTGTCCTCATCGGTTCTGTCCTACAAGGGCCTGATGATGCCCGTGGACCTGCCCAAGTTTTACCCGGACCTCGGCGATGCGCGTCTCGAAACGGCGATCTGCGTTTTCCACCAGCGTTTCTCCACCAATACGGCGCCGCGTTGGCCGCTGGCCCAGCCCTTTCGCATGCTGGCGCACAACGGTGAAATCAACACCATCGAGGGTAACCGCAACTGGGCCGAGGCGCGTTCGGCCAAATTCTCCAGCCCCGTGCTGCCTGATATTGAAACCATTGCGCCGCTGGTCAATCGTACCGGCTCTGACTCTTCCAGTCTTGATAATATGCTGGAGCTGCTGGTTGCCGGTGGCATGCCCCTGTTCCGCGCCGTGCGCATGCTGGTGCCGCCGGCCTGGCAGAACATGGAGCACATGGATGCCGACCTGAAGGCCTTCTACGAATACAACTCCATGCACATGGAGCCCTGGGATGGGCCGGCCGGCATTGTACTGACTGACGGTCGCTATGCGGTGTGTATGCTGGATCGCAACGGTTTGCGTCCGGCGCGCTGGGTTACGACCACTGACGGCTTTATTACGCTGGCCTCGGAGATTGGGACCTACGACTACAAACCGGAAGATGTCATCGCCAAAGGGCGTGTTGGTCCGGGCCAGATTCTGGTAGTGGACACCGAAACCGGCGAAGTGATGCACACCCCGGATGTCGATGCCCAACTGAAAACCCAGCAGCCCTACAAAAAGTGGCTGAAAGAGCACGCGACCCGTATGGAGTCGACCCTGTCGACCTCGCTGGTGCCAGATCTGGTTGGTAAGGAACAGCTCAAGGCCTTCCAGAAGTACTTCCAGGTCAGCTTTGAGGAGCGCGAGCAGGTACTGAGCCCGCTGGCGGAGTCCGGCAATGAGGCGGTCGGGTCCATGGGTGACGATACACCCATGGCGGTGCTGTCCCGGCAGGAGCGCCCGCTATACGACTATTTCCGGCAGAAATTTGCCCAGGTGACCAACCCGCCGATCGACCCGCTGCGCGAGGCGATCGTTATGAGTCTGGAAACCTGTCTCGGCCGCGAAAAGAATATTTTTGAAGAGACCGCCGATCACGCCGAGCGCCTGATTCTGTCGAGCCCGGTGCTGTCGCCAGACAAGTTCCAGCGACTGCTTGAATTGAACAACCCGAATTTTGCAGTGGCGCGTATTGATCTGACCTACGATCCTGCGATCACGGATCTGCGCAGTGCGGTAGACAATCTCTGCGAGCAGGCAGTTGCGGCGGTTAACAGTGGCAAAACCCTGCTGCTCTTGAGTGATCGGGGTATCGAGCCCGGCCTGCTGGCGGTTCACTCGCTGATGGCGACCGGCGCGGTTCACCATCACCTGATCAAGCAGGGCCTGCGCTGTGACGCCAATATTGTAGTGGAGTCCGGCAGCGCCCGTGACTCGCATCAGCTGGCCTGCCTGTTTGGCTATGGCGCGACCGCGGTCTACCCCTATATGGCCTTCAGCGTCATCAACGATATGCTGCGCACGGGTGAGCTGGTGGGCGACACCAACGAGTGCCACACCGCTTATCGCAAAGGCATCAATAAAGGCCTGATGAAAATCCTCTCGAAAATGGGGATTTCCACCATCGCTTCCTATCGCGGCGCTCAGCTGTTTGAAATTATCGGTCTCGACGATGAGGTCGTTGAGCGCTGCTTCCGCGGCACCGCCAGTCGGATCAAAGGGCCCAACTTTGCCGAGCTGCAGAAAGATCAGGAAGCACTGGCAACTGTCGCCTGGATTCCGCGCAAGCCGATCAGCCCTGGTGGCCAGCTGAAGTTTGTCCACGGCCAGGAATTCCACAGCTTTAACCCGGATGTGGTGAAGGGGCTGCAGGATGCGGTGCAAACCGGCGACTACACCCGCTGGAAGAGTTACAGCAAGCTGGTCAACGAGCGCCCGGTGGCGACACTGCGCGACCTGTTGAAACTGAAGGACGCGAAAGCGATTCCGCTGGATGAAGTTGAGCCGATCGAAAATATCCTGCCGCGCTTTGATTCGGCGGGGATGTCGCTGGGCGCCCTGAGCCCAGAGGCTCACGAGGCGCTGGCGACAGCCATGAACCGCCTCGGCGGTCGCTCCAATTCCGGTGAGGGCGGTGAAGATCCGGCCCGCTACGGTACCGAGCGCAGCTCCAAGATCAAACAGGTCGCTTCGGGCCGTTTTGGTGTGACCCCGCACTATCTGGTGAATGCCGAAGTGCTGCAGATCAAGGTCGCCCAGGGCGCCAAGCCCGGCGAGGGCGGTCAGCTGCCCGGCGGCAAGGTCAATGAACTGATCGCGCGGCTGCGTTATTCGGTACCGGGTGTTACGCTGATTTCACCGCCGCCGCACCACGATATTTACTCGATTGAGGATCTGGCCCAGCTGATTTTTGATCTGAAGCAGGTCAACCCGGATGCGCTGGTGTCAGTTAAGCTGGTCTCCGAGCCTGGCGTCGGTACGATTGCTGCCGGTGTGGCCAAGGCCTATGCGGACCTGATTACCATTTCCGGTTACGACGGTGGTACCGCCGCCAGCCCGATTACGTCGATTCGTTACGCCGGTTCGCCCTGGGAACTCGGTCTTGCCGAAGCCCAACAGACCCTGCGCGGCAACGGTTTGCGCGGTATGGTTCGGGTGCAGACCGACGGCGGCCTGAAGACCGGTCTGGATGTGGTGAAAGCGGCTATTATCGGCGCCGAAAGTTTCGGTTTCGGTACCACGCCGATGGTGGCGCTGGGCTGTAAGTACCTGCGCATCTGTCACCTGAATAACTGCGCCACCGGGGTTGCCACCCAGGACGGACGCCTGCGTGACGAGCACTTTATCGGCACCGTCGACATGGTGGTCAACTTCTTCACCTTTATGGCCATGGAAACCCGCGAGCTGATGGCCAGCCTCGGTATTCGCACCATGGATGAACTGATTGGTCGCACCGACTTGCTGGAACAGCATGCCGGCGCCACCGAGAAGCACGGCAAACTCGACCTGTCGCCGATTCTGCATAAAGACGCCGAGGCGGAAGGGCAGCCCGAGTTCTGCCAGGTGGCCCTCAATGCGCCCTTTGACAAGGGTGAAAAGGCCGAGGCCATGGTGGCCGCGACTATCGATGCAATTGAAAACAAGCGCGGCGGTGAGTTTGAATTTACCGTCACCAACTGCGATCGCTCGATCGGTGCGCGTTTGTCCGGCGAGATCGCCAAACGCTACGGCAATGACGGCATGAACAGTGCGCCCATTACCCTGCGCCTGACCGGCACCAGTGGCCAGAGCTTTGGGGTGTGGAATGCGGGCGGTCTGAATATGTACCTGGAAGGCGACGCCAACGACTACGTCGGCAAGGGTATGGCCGGCGGCAAGCTGGTGATCTATCCGCCCAAGGGCAGCCGCTTTGCGTCCCAGGATACTGCGATTATCGGCAATACCTGCCTGTACGGTGCCACCGGTGGCCGTCTGTTTGCCAGCGGTCGCGCCGGCGAGCGCTTTGGCGTGCGAAACTCCGGCGCCCATGCGGCTGTCGAAGGCACGGGTGATCACTGCTGCGAATACATGACCGGCGGCAATATCACGGTACTCGGCCCGACGGGCGTTAACTTCGGCGCCGGTATGACCGGTGGCTTCGCCTATGTGCTCGACCTCGAGCACCGTTTTGTCGATCGCTACAACAGCGAGCTGGTGGAAATCTGCCGGATTACATCTGAGTCGATGGAAGCCTATCGCTCGCATCTGCGCGCCAATATTCAGGAATTTGTAGCCGAAACCGGCTCTGCCTGGGGTGCAGAACTTCTGGAGAACTTCTCCGACTACATTGCCAAATTCTGGATGGTGAAACCCAAGGCGGCCAGCCTGGGCGCCCTGCTGGCCAGCACCCGCCAGCGCCCGGAATAAGTTGAGCGGAGAGGATTGAGGTAATTTTATGACGGAACGTCAGAGCAACAATTTCCAGTTTATCGATGTCGGTCGCGCAGATCCGGACAAGAAAGCTATCGATGTCCGCAAGGCTGAATTTGTCGAAATTTACGAGCCCTACCGCGAGCAGCAGGTTGCCTCGCAGGCAGACCGTTGTCTGGCCTGTGGTAACCCTTACTGTGAATGGAAGTGCCCGGTACACAATTACATTCCCAACTGGCTGAAGCTGGTCAGCGAGGGCAACCTGTTTGAGGCGGCCGAGCTGGCACACCAGACCAATACCCTGCCGGAAGTCTGCGGCCGGGTGTGTCCGCAGGATCGTCTCTGCGAAGGCGCCTGTACCCTCAATGACGGTTTTGGTGCGGTGACCATCGGCTCCACGGAAAAGTATATCGCCGACACCGCGCTGGCCATGGGCTGGCGTCCGGATCTGTCCGAGCGCGTCTGGACCGACAAAAAAGTCGCCGTTATCGGCGCAGGCCCGGCAGGCCTCGGTTGTGCCGATGTGCTGGTGCGCGCCGGCGTAAAACCGGTGGTCTTTGACAAGTACCCGGAAATCGGTGGCCTGCTGACCTTCGGTATTCCCGAGTTCAAGCTGGAAAAATCTGTTATGTCCCGTCGCCGCCAGGTGTTCGAGGAAATGGGGATTGAATTCCGCCTGAACACAGAGGTAGGTAAAGACATTACTGCTCAGGAACTGATGGACGAATACGACGCCGTTTTTCTGGGCATGGGTACCTACACCTCCATGAAAGGCGGCTTCAGCGGTGAAGACCTGTCGGGTGTCTATGACGCCTTGCCCTTCCTCGTCTCCAACGTGAATCGCAATCAGGGCTGGGAAAAAGACGCGGCTGATTTCATCGACGTGAAAGGCCAGCGCGTAGTTGTGCTCGGCGGTGGCGATACCGCGATGGACTGTAACCGCACTTCTATCCGCCAGGGAGCGGAGAGTGTGGTCTGTGCCTACCGCCGCGACGAAGAAAATATGCCCGGCTCGCGCCGTGAAGTGGCTAACGCCAAGGAAGAGGGCGTGCAGTTCCTCTACAACCGTCAGCCGGTTGCCATTGTCGGCAGTGACCGGGTGGAGGGCGTTAAAGTTGTCACAACCCGGTTGGGTGAGCCGGACGAAAACGGCCGCCGTCGTCCGGAAGAAATTCCCGGCAGCGAGGAGATCATTCCCGCCGATCTGGTATTGATCGCCTTTGGTTTCCGTCCGAGTCCGCCGAGCTGGTTTGGTGACTTCAGTATTGATCTGAATGACTGGGAGGGCGTTGTCGCCCCGGAAGAGCAGACCTACAAGTTCCAGACCACGAACGACAAGGTCTTTGCTGGCGGCGATATGGTGCGCGGTTCTGACCTGGTGGTGACCGCGATCTGGGAAGGTCGTCAGGCTGCCGAAGGTATTCTGGATTACCTGAAAGTCTAAGCATGCGGCTGGACGCTTGATGGGAGACGGGAGACGCAAAATCAGGCGCAGACCGCATTTTTTCTAGTGTGCATCCGGTACTGAACAATACGTGCGAGATGTATTTCGCGAAGCGCATTCCGCTTGGCGTCTCCCGTCTCCCGTCAAGCGTAGAGCATCTACATGACTGAACTAAAAAACGATACTTTCCTTCGCGCTCTGCTGCGTGAGCCCGTCGACTACACCCCGGTGTGGATGATGCGTCAGGCCGGGCGGTATTTGCCCGAGTATCGCGCCACCCGTGGTCAGGCCGGTGATTTCATGTCGCTGTGCATGAACCCGGAGCTGGCCTGTGAAGTTACCCTGCAGCCGCTGGAGCGCTACCCGCTGGACGCGGCGATCCTGTTTTCCGATATTCTGACCATTCCCGATGCCATGGGGCAGGGCCTGTATTTTGAAACGGGTGAAGGGCCAAAATTTAAAAAGGTTATTCGCAGCCAGGCCGATGTGGATGCGCTGCCGGTACCGGATCCGGAAAAAGATCTGGGTTATGTGATGAATGCGGTGCGTACCATTCGCCGCGAGCTGAACGGGCGAGTGCCGCTGATCGGCTTTTCAGGCAGTCCCTGGACGCTGGCCACCTATATGGTTGAGGGCGGTTCCTCCAAGGATTTCCGCACCACCAAGGCGCTGGCCTATGACCAGCCCGAGCTGATGCACAGCCTGCTGGATAAACTGGCGCAATCGGTGGTGTCCTATCTGAACGGTCAGATTAAGGCGGGAGCTCAGGCCGTGCAGATTTTCGATACCTGGGGCGGTGCCCTGAGTGCGGCGGGTTATCAGGAATTTTCACTGCGCTATATGCAGAAAATTGTGGATGGTTTGATCAAAGAGCAGGATGGTCGCAAGGTGCCCTGTATTCTGTTCACCAAAAATGGTGGCCTGTGGCTGGAAAGTATTGCTGCCAGCGGCTGTCAGGCGGTGGGTCTGGACTGGACCATTGATATCGGCGAGGCTCGTCGCCGTATTGGTGACAAGGTGGCTCTGCAGGGCAATATGGACCCCACTATGCTCTACGCTTCGCCTGCGCGAATTCGCCAGGAAGTGGCAAGTATTCTCGAAAGCTTCGGCGAAGGTTCCGGGCACGTATTTAATCTGGGGCACGGAATTACGCCGGAAGTCGACCCGGCCCATGCCGGCGCCTTTATTGAGTGTGTTCGCGAATTGTCAGAGCGCTATCACCGCTAACGGCGTTGGTTAGCAGCGCTAACGCTCTGCCTGTTTGGGCGGGTATTCCGCCCAGATAGCCTTGACCGCTTTTTCGATGTCGTCTGCAAGATCTTCACTGTCCTGATCGGCATTGATCAGGGCGCTGCCGCGCCAGCTCAGCTGTGAAGCTCGGGCGTCGATAACATCGATAATCACTCTGAAATGCCGCTCGGGCTTGCCGCCCGACAGCGGAAAGCCCACCGACACCCCGAGACCAAAACCGCCGCCACCACTGCCGAGGCCAATACTGCCCCGGCTGCCGGAGTTGCGGCCGAATCCTTCAACTTGCTCGGTCAGGTAGTAGCGAATCATAAACTCCGGTGTCTCGTTGGCGCCGACTTGCCGGAAGCGCTGCTCATCCAACAGGCCCTGCAGTGTTGATTTCACCCGCTGTGCGTGAAACGGGCTGATCGAACTGTCGCTGCCGCTGGTTTCCATTTGCCATTGATAGCGCTGAAAGCCGTTGAAGTTGGCATCCGGGTTGTAGTCTGTTTCCACAGGAACGGAAGAGCAGGCCGCCAGCAGGAGCCCGAGCAGAGCGGGAACCAAAAGGGAAGTAAACGTGCGCATGGGAATCTCCTTTCGTCCTCAGACTGTCAAGCGTTTAGCCAGTTCCGCGCAGGCTGCGTGGCGGGGGCAGCTCACAAGGTGGTCGTTCACCATGCCGGTCGCCTGCATAAAGGCGTAGATGGTGGTGCTGCCGACAAAGGTGAAGCCACGTTTTTTCAGGTCTTTGGCAAGGGTATCCGATAACGGTGTGGTTGCGGGCACAGATTTCAGTGTTTTATACCGGTTTTGTAGAGGGGTGCCGTCGACAAAGTCCCAGAGGTAGCGCCCGAAGCTGCCGTGGCTGCTCTGCACTTCGAGAAAGCAGCGAGCGTTGTTAATTGCAGATTCAATCTTTGCTCGATTGCGCACAATCCCTGCATTGGTCAGCAGTTTTTCCACTCGGGACTGACTGAAGCGGGCAACTTTTTGCGGCTCGAAATTGTTGAAGGCTTTGCGGTAGTTTTCCCGCTTGCGCAGTATGGTAATCCAGCTCAATCCGGCCTGGGCAGATTCGAGTGCCAGAAATTCAAACAGTTTGCGTTCGTCGTTTAACGGCACACCCCATTCGTGGTCGTGGTAGCTGCAGTAAAGTTCATCGTTTCCACACCAGGGGCAGCGTTCGAGCTGTGTGTTCATACCAAACCTTTCACATAACCATAAAAGAAGCTTGTGATACCATGCGGGCATTCCCGTTATAAGCGCAAGGATAACTCCATGAAGCGAACCCTGATACTGCTTTCTGTGGCACTGCTGGTCGCCGCCTGCACTACCTCGCCAACCGGGCGGCGTCAGCTGGTGATTTTTTCCGATGCGGAAATGTCCAATATGGGCGCGACGGCTTTTGACGAGATGAAGCAGAAGGCGCCTGTCGAGCGGGCCGGGGCGGTCAATCAGTATGTGAGCTGCGTGGCCGACGCCATCACCCGTACTTTGCCGGAGGGTGAACGCACCGGCTGGGAAGTGGTGGTGTTTGATGACAAGAGCGCCAATGCCTTTGCGCTGCCGGGCAAGAAAATCGGTGTTCATACCGGTTTGCTGGACGTGGCCAAGAATCAGGATCAACTGGCTTCGGTGATCGGTCACGAGGTCGGCCACGTGCTGGCAAAACACAGCGCGGAGCGCATGTCGATGCAGTTTGTGTCCCAGTCCAGTCAGCAGATAGTCGGCGCGCTTATCGGTGAAGGCGCGGGCCACCAGGCGGTGATGGCGGCGCTGGGCGTAGGCTCCCAATACGGAGTGTTGATGCCCTACGGCCGTCTGCAGGAGTCGGAGTCGGATAATATCGGTGTTCAGTTGATGGCGCAGGCCGGGTTTAAGCCGCAGGCGAGTATTGATCTTTGGCACAATATGGCAGCGGCCGGGAATGGTCAGCCACCGGAATTTCTGTCGACCCACCCCTCCCACGAAACCCGCATATCCGATCTGCAGGCACTGATGCCGGAAATGCAGCAGATCTACAAACAGGCGCAGTCAGCGGGCTACCGACCGAACTGCAAACGCTGATTCAGCCTTTGACCGGGCTAAACTGCGAAAGCTAATCGTCCCCGCAGCAGACCCGGTGATTCATCTCCAGGGCAGGCTGGTCACAGTCCGGCTTGCCGACCACTTTGGCGGGCACACCGGCCACAGTTGTATGTGGCTCAACGTCTTTCAGTACCACGCTGCCAGCCGCAACCTGGGCGCCTTGGCCGACCCGGATATTGCCGAGAATTTTTGCGCCCGCACCAATCAGAACCCCGTCAGATATTTTTGGGTGTCGGTCGCCGTGTTCCTTACCGGTACCGCCCAGTGTCACCGATTGCATGATAGATACGTTGTTACCGACAACGGCCGTTTCGCCAATCACCACGCCGGTGGCGTGGTCGAGCATAATGCCTCTGCCGACTTGCGCTGCCGGGTGAATATCGACGCCAAACTCGCAGGAAATGCGATTCTGGAAAAACAGGGCCAGTGACTCCCGCCCCTGCTTCCACAGCCAGTGGGCTATACGGTAAGACTGCAGGGCGTGAAAGCCTTTGAAGTAGAGAAAGGGGATGGACAGGTTTTCACAGGCGGAATCCCGCTGTTTGACGGCGGCGATATCGGCGCGCATGGCTTCGCCAATGCTCGGGTCAGCCGCCATCGCGTTCTCAATGACTTCACGCACCAGCAGGGCAGAGGCCGTGGGTGAATCGAGTTTATTGGCCAGGTGAAAGCTCAGTGCGGTTTCCAGCGAATCGTGATTCAGAATAGTAGCGTGCAGAAAGCTGGCCAGCACCGGTTCGTGCTTCACTTCTTCGGCAGTTTCACTGCGAATGGTATGCCAGATGCTGTCGGTGGTGCTCGCGGTTCTGAACGGTTCGGCGCTCATGATCCCTTCCTCGTGGTTGGCGCTGGGGCGTCTCTGAATAAGCAGAGGCTCTCTCACATTATAGCGGTGATAGCGGGTGCGATGACAATTGCGCGCAAACCTGCCACAGGTTTTGCCCGGCCTCGCTGTACTTCCGCTCGAAGGCGGTAACTGGTTGACCCGCATCGAGTTTTTTCAGTTCGCTGGAAATCCCGGCAATTTTTAACGCTGCGCAGAATTCTTCTGCGTAGATGCGCCAGTTGGTGCGCAGCTCCAACTGGCCACCCAGCGCGATCAGGGTGGGGAACAGGGGGGAGCCGTGGCAACGCCGTTTCAGGTGCTCAGACTTGGGCCAGGGGTTGGGGTAGAACAGGCTGTGCTGCCGGGCTTGCCAGCCTGCGGCCAGCGCCAATCGCCAGAAATCGTCGGTATCGGCCCGCACCAGCAGGCAGTTGTCAGGCTGCTTCTCAAGTTTGTTGAGACGGGCCTCGGATTTATCGATGCCAATCACCGCGCAGTCGGGGTGAGTGTCTGCTAGCCAGCGAGAGCTGGTACCGGTGCCGCAGTAGGAATCGAGCAGCAGTGGTTTATCCTGCTGTTCCAGCCAGGCGCTGGCTGATGCAAAAGCCTGCTCAGTATGATCGCTGTAGGGTTTGCGGTAGGCGTGGCTCAGGTGTTTGCGCACTGTCTGCTCAAGCTTTTCGTGCATACCTGTTTGGTTGGAAGTGACAGCCCGAACCGAGTTGCCCTTTTGGGTCTGGCTTGTCACACTTTCGATCCCCTGAAACGAGACACAACATGCGCCAGGATCGACGTCCCTACTGGGTCAAAAAACTGTATTTGCGCTATCGGCGCTGGTACACCAACCACTTTCTCAAACCTGCTTGCGATTATCTGGGCGATTATCACACGTGCATGAAGCCCTGGTACATCTCCATTTCCGGGCCGAATATCGTCATCGGCAAATGCGCCACCATCATTGGCGAGCCCGATAACCGGGTAAAAATAGGGGTGTGGGGGCGCGAGCCTGAGTCGGGGCGCATAGAGATCGGTGATTACGTCATGATCAGTCCCGGCACCCGGATTTCCGCCAGCGATCAGGTCACCATCGGCCACAGTGTCATGATGGCGAACGGCGTGTATATCACTGACCGTGACTGGCACGGCGTGTATGACCGCACCAAGCGCGACGAGCGCGTGGCGCCAGTCATTATCAAGGACAATGTCTGGCTGGGTGATCACGCGACGATTTTGAAGGGCGTGACCATTGGCGAGAACTCCGTCGTTGCAGCGGGCGCGGTGGTCAGTCGCGATGTGCCGCCGAACGTAATTGTTGCCGGCAATCCGGCAACCGTTGTGAAAGAGCTGGATACCGAGCGGGATATGGTGAGGCGGGCGGATTATTTCAGCGATCCCGCCGGCTTAGAAAAATTCTTTGATCAGGTGGACCATATGGTCTTGTCGCAGAATGGCTTTTTTAACTGGTTGCGAGCTCTGGTTTGGCCCAACGCTCGCGATTGAGTGCTCGCGGCGTCGGACGTCGGACGTCCGACGTCAGACGCAAAAGATTAAAATACCTCCAGCGGCGGTTCATTCAATAAAGCCAACTGCTCGCGCAACTCCAGAATATGCTCAGCCCAATAACGCTCGGTATTGAACCAGGGAAAGGTTCGGGGAAAGGCCGGATCTGACCAGCGCCGGGCGAGCCAGGCGCTGTAGTGCATGATGCGCAGACTGCGCAGGGCTTCTACCAGTGGCAGCTCACGCGGGTTGAAATCACTGAATTCGTTGTAGCCTTCAACCAGTTCCGACAATTGCCGCTGCTGGGCATCGCGATTGCCTGACAGAAACATCCAGATATCCTGAATCGCCGGTGCCATGCGGCTGTCGTCCAGATCGACAAAGTGCACCTCGTCACCGCGCCACAGAATATTACCCACATGACAGTCGCCGTGCACCCGCTGCAGTTGGGGCTGGACCTCGTCAAAGCGCTGGCGAATACGGTACAGCAGGTCGCGGGTCAGGGTTTCATAGGCATTGCGCAGGGCGCTGGGAATAAAGTGCTGCAGCAGAAACGCAGCGCTGCTGTCGCCAAAGGTTTCCGTGGTCAGGGCCGGGCGATGCTTGAAGCCTTCCAGTCTGGCAATGCCGTGCAGGCGACCCGTGAGTCGCCCCAGCTGGAACAGGCTGTCCAGGTCATCGAGTGCCGGGGCGTGACCACCTTTACGGGGGTAAAGGCAAAATCGAAAGCCCTTGTAGGCGAACAGGGTGTCGCCGTCGGCATTCTTTTGCGGGGGCACAACCGGTATGTCGGCATCGGCCAGTTGCCAGCTGAAGCGGTGTTCTTCGAGAATCTGCTCGTCGGTCCAGCGCTCGGGTCGATAAAATTTGGCGATCAGTGGCTCTGCGCCTTCGATACCAACCTGATAGACGCGGTTTTCGTAGCTGTTCAGTGCCAGAATCCGCAGATCGCTCAAAAAGCCGGCGCTTTCGACGGCATCGAGGACGGTGTCCGGGGTCAGTGCTTCGTAGGTGTGTGGGTTTACATCTTCACGCATACGAGGGCTCCGACAGCCAGCGGGTTAAAAGATCGATCTCACATCGATTCAGGGAGTTCGCGCCAGACACCACACCATGATTTCGGTGGCGCCAGCCCTGCGCAGTATAGCGGCGAGACTATTGGCTGTCGCGCCAGTCGTTAACACATCGTCGACAATTACAATCCGCTTGCCGTAAACCTGTTCCGCTTTGATCAGGGTGAAAGCCCCTTTCAGATTGCGTTGCCGGGCGCGGGCGCTGAGCCCCTGTTGGGTGGGTGTAGCCACGACGCGCTTCAAAGCCCGCAGTACCGGAATATCCAGCGCAGTGCCCCATTGCGCGGCCAGTAATTCGGTCTGGTTGTAGCCGCGGCGGAGCTGGCGGCGCCAGTGCATGGGTACCGGCAGCAGAGCGTCTGCGGATTGGTTTTTAAAAGCAGTAAGCGCCAGCTCACCCAGCAGTGCGCCACTGGCGCGATCACCGTGGTATTTGAAACGGCTGATCAGGCCATCGACGGGAAAGCCGTATTCCCAGCAGGCCAGGCAGCGATCAAAGCGGGGCGGAGTTTTCAGACAGGTGCCGCAGAGGGCATCGGTGGTGAGGGGCAGGGCGCAGCGCTGGCAGCGGGTTCGCAGCCACGGCAGGTCCTGTTCGCAGCCCCTGCAGATATCCTTTGGTCGATGGGTAGTAGCCAGGCACAGCAGGCATTGCCCGGGAAATAGCTTGTAAGACAGTTGCTTAAGCGAGCTGTTAACCATTTGCGTCCCTGCAGGTTGACAGATAGAATGGGCGGCTTGTTTTGCCTTGAACAACTTACCTCGAAAACAACAGGATACGCCATGAGTACCCCGATTCGCCACGACTGGACTCACGCTGACGTCAGCGCATTGTTTGAGCTGCCCTTTAACGACCTGCTTTTCAAAGCCCAATCGGTTCACCGCGAATTCTTCGACCCGAATCAGGTGCAGGTCAGCACCCTGCTGTCGATCAAGACCGGCGCCTGCCCGGAAGACTGCAAATACTGCCCCCAGAGCAACCGCTACGACACGGGCCTGGAGCAGGAACAGCTGATGGAAGTGGAAAAGGTGCTGGCCGAGGCCCGGGCCGCCAAGGCGACCGGCGCCAGCCGCTTCTGCATGGGCGCCGCCTGGCGCTCGCCTAAAAAGAAAGACATGCCTTACGTGACGGCGATGGTAAAGGGTGTTAAAGAACTGGGTCTGGAAACCTGCATGACCCTGGGTATGCTCAGCGAAGAGCAGGCGGAAGAACTGGCCGAGGCCGGGCTCGACTATTACAACCACAATCTCGATACCTCGCCCGAGTACTACGGCGAAATCATTACCACCCGTACCTATCAGCACCGACTGGATACCCTGTCCAATGTGCGCAAGGCCGGCCTGAAAGTCTGTAGCGGCGGCATTGTGGGTATGGGTGAGAGCGTGCGCGATCGCGCCGGTCTGTTGATTCAGCTGGCCAACCTGCCCGAACACCCGGAAAGCGTACCGATCAATATGCTGGTGCGGGTGGAAGGTACGCCGCTGGCCGACGAAGTGGATCTGGATCCCTTCGACTTTATCCGCACCATCGCGGTGGCCCGTATTCTGATGCCGGCCTCCCATGTGCGACTGTCGGCGGGTCGTGAAGAAATGAACGAGCAGATGCACGCACTGGCTTACTTTGCGGGTGCCAACTCGATTTTCTACGGCGAGAAACTGCTGACCACGCCGAACCCCGAAGCGAACAAAGATCTCCAGTTGTTCGACCGCCTCGGTATTACACCGGAAGAGCGCGATGAACAGTACTGTGAAGACGAGCAGGAAGCGGCGCTGCAGGCCAAGGTAGAGCAGGCGCAGAATGATCGCTTCTTTTACGACGCGACGGCGTAGTTCGTCTGACGCCGGACGTCTGACGTCTGACGCTTAAAATATCGTGACCCATCCTATCGAATCCGAACTCGCGGCGGCGCTTAATGAGCGCCGCGCCTTGCATCGCTATCGTGTGCGCCGGACGCTGGAAAGCGCCACGGGAGCAACTGCGCGTGTCGATGGCAAAGAGGTTTTGCTGTTTTGCAGCAACGACTACCTCGGGCTCGCCAATCACCCTGCACTGACCAGAGCCATGCAAGCCGCGGCAGAAGCGGTAGGCGTTGGCAGTGGCGCCTCACATCTGGTCTGCGGACACTCGCGCTACCATCATCAACTGGAAGAGCGACTGGCAGAAATCACCGGGCGCGATCGCGCCTTGCTGTTCTCCACCGGCTATATGGCGAATATGGGGGTGATTGCCGCATTGGTAGGGCGCGGTGATGCGGTCTTTGAAGACCGCCTGAATCACGCCTCACTACTCGATGGCGGCTTGCTCAGCGGCGCTCGCTTTCAGCGCTTTGCCCACAATGATGTGGACGATCTGACGCGCCGTTTGCAGAAGGCGGAATCCGGACGGAAATTGGTGGTGGTCGATCATGTTTTCAGTATGGACGGCGACCAGGCACCGCTGCCGGAATTGGCTCAAGCTGCGAGCGACAACAAGGCCTGGTTGATGGCAGATGACGCCCACGGTTTCGGTGTGCTTGGAGAGCGCGGTGCGGGCTGCGCAGAAACACTGTCGCAGGATGAGCTGCCCATTCTGATGGCAACGCTGGGTAAGGCCATAGGGGGCTTTGGGGCTTTTGTGGCGGGCAGTGAGGCCTTGATTGAAACGCTGATCCAGTTTGCACGCCCTTACATTTACACCACGGCGATGCCGCCGGCGGTTGCCGCTGCCAATCTGGCCGCGTTGGACTTGCTGGAATCAGAAGCCTGGCGCCGGGATACCCTGCAGCGAAATATTCAGCGTTTTCGCCGCGGCGCCGCGCAATTGTCGTTGCCGCTTATGCCTTCCAATACCGCCATTCAGCCGCTGCAAATTGGCCCGGATGAGCAGGCGCTGGCCATGAGCCGGGCACTGGAGGCGCGCGGTATTCTGGTTTCGGCCATTCGCCCACCTACGGTGCCGGAAGGCACCTCCCGATTGCGCATCACCCTCAGCGCTGCGCACCGCGATGAGCAGATTGATCAACTGCTGGAAGCCTTGGCGCAGATTACGGCAGGGCGCGATTGATGCTGTACCGGGAGCGCCTGCCAGCCAGACAGGGCAATGCTGAGCTGGTGCTACTGCACGGTTGGGGCGCCAGCAGCGATTGCTGGCGCAGCGCTCTGCCGCAGCTGCGCCAGCATTTTAATGTAACGCTGATTGATCTGCCGGGGCATGGGCGCAGCCAGTCCCACCGCGTTTCCTCGGTGGATGAGTTTATTGCAGATATCATGGCTCACGCGCCGGCGCGGGCGATTTATTTGGGTTGGTCCCTGGGCGGAATGATTGCTGCGCGCATCGCGGCGCAGTTTCCCGAGAGAGTATCTGCGCTGATTACAGTAGCCGCCAATGCCAGCTTTGTTCAGCGCGAGGGCTGGCTGGATGCGATGCCGGTGGCCACGTATGAAGATTTTGCCGAGCGCTTTGCCAGCAATCCCAAGCGCGGTTTGCGTCGCTTTGATGCCTTGCAAGGCAAGCTTATGCCAAGCTTGCTCGGTGAAGCTGAGACCCAGTTGCAGCTGCTTGGCTGGTTATCGGAGCTGGATAATCGCGATACTGTTTCATCGTTAGGCATTCCGGTGATGGCTTTGTTTGGCGCTGACGATGCGCTGGTTCCCGGAGGCGCGGCGCAGGCCCTTGCCTCCCTCAATTCATCGGTTGAGATCGTTGAATTGAAAAACAGTGGTCATCTGCCCTTTGTCACGGAGCCGGTTGCTTTCTGGCAGGCAGTGCTCGAGTTCTGTCGGCCTCATGCTTTAGAAAGCGGTGAAGCAATACACTACCTGGACAAGCGCCAGGTGGCGGAGTCCTTCAGCAGGGCGGCCAACAGCTACGATTCGGTGGCTGATCTGCAGCGCCGGGTTGCCGATCAGCTGGCGACGCGATTGCCGCCTGAAAGTGGGCGAGCCCTCGATCTGGGGTCCGGCACCGGCTACAGCCTGCCGGCGCTGAATGCTGTCACACAATCGGTAGTCGCGATGGACCTGGCGGAAGGGATGCTGGCTTATGCCCGTTCACAAGCAGATCGGCAGGCTGAGCACTGGGTGTGCGCAGACGCCGAGGATCTGCCGCTGGCAGATGACAGTGTGGATTTGGTGTTTTCCTCGCTGGCGGTGCAGTGGTGCGAAAATATCGCGGCGGTTTTTGCCGAGGCCTATCGGGTGCTTAAACCCGGCGGCAGATTACTGGTCAGTACCCTGGGGCCAAAAACGCTTTTTGAATTGCGCGAGGCCGGGCGTGCGGCCGACGACGCAACCCATGTAAACCGCTTTCTGCCGCGCGCTGATCTTGAGGACGGCATTACCCGCAGTGGCCTGCAGCTGGTCGAATGGCGAGAAGTCAGTGAAGTGCTGGAATACGACACCCTGCGCGAATTAATGGCCGAGCTGAAACGGCTCGGTGCCCACAACGTCAACCGCGACCGCGGGATGATGGGTAAACAGGCGCTGCGGCGTTTTATCGCTGCCTATGAAAGTTACCGTCAAGCCAATGGGCTGCTGCCCGCGACCTATCAGGTGTGGTATCTGGCGCTGACCAGGCCCTTGGAGTAGAAGAAGGTTGAGTCTCGATGGGTAAGAAGTTTTTCATCGCCGGCACCGATACCGAAATCGGCAAAACCACCATCGCCTGCGGTTTGCTTGAAGCGGGTAATCAGCGGGGCTGGCGCACCCTGGCGCTTAAACCCGTGGCGGCTGGCGCCGAGCCGAGTGAGGATGGCCCGCGCAATGATGATGCTGTGGCACTTATGCAAAGCGCCAGCGTTAAACTCAGCTACGAACAGGTTAATCCGGTTCTGTTCGAGCCGCCCATAGCGCCTCATATTGCGGCCCAGCAAGTGGGCAAGCGACTAACTGTGTCGCAATTGGCGGGGTATTGCCGGGGCAGTCTGATGACGCCCAGCGATCTGGCCTTGGTAGAAGGCGCCGGCGGCTGGCGGGTTCCCCTCAGCGGTCGCGAAACGCTGGCTGGTCTCGCTGTGGAGCTGCAATTGCTCGTGATTCTGGTGGTCGGCATGAAGCTGGGCTGCCTTAACCACGCCCTGCTGACGGCAGAAGCGATTCGCAGGGACGGCCTGCAACTGGCCGGATGGGTGGCCAATACCGTCGACAGTAACATGTCCTGCTTTGAGGAAAACGTCGAAACCCTCAGGCAGTTGTTGCCCGCGCCCTGTCTGGGTGTGGTGCCCAGCCTCAGTGACTGTTCGCCGGACAAAGTCGCGGCCCATCTGCAGATCGACTTGCTTTAAAGAGGCATTTTAAGCGCGGGGCTTTACCTGGCGCTGCAGGCAATGTTTACTCTGCATATTTTGCAGCAAAGCATCATTCAGGAGCGGCCATGAGTATCGACGCTACCCAGCCCACCCACGAAGTCCATAACCAGTCCACGCCGCTGGAGAATCACAATCTCTACCTTGGCGATCAGGCCTTGCGCGAAGCGGTTCAGGCGCAATCACCTGCTTCGGAAGAGTCACTGGTCGACTACGGCGCCCTCTGCGGCCTGCCGGAGTTTATCGAGCTGGGCTTTCAGGCCAACGCGCACAAGCCGGTGCTCCACACCCACGACCGCTTTGGCCATCGATTGGATCTGATTGAATTTCACCCCAGTTACCACGCCCTGATGGAGCAGGCCTGTCAGGCCGGGCTGCACAGTGATCCCTGGACTGACGGCAGTCATGCCGACCGTGCGGCGAAATACTATCTGCATGCTCAGGTAGAGGCGGCCCACGGCTGCCCGGTGACGATGACCTTTGCTTCTGTGCCGACTCTCAAGCTTAACCCGGTACTGGCAGAACAGTTTTTGCCCAAGGTTCTGGCCAAAGCCTACGACCCGCGCAATGTGCATTACAGTGAAAAGTCGGCCCTGACCATTGGTATGGGTATGACTGAAAAGCAGGGCGGCTCCGATGTGCGGGCCAATACCACGCAGGCGACCTTAATCGGCGAGGTGGAGGGCGCTACGGCCTATTCACTGGTCGGGCACAAGTGGTTTCTGTCGGCGCCGATGTGCGATGCCTTTCTGGTGCTGGCGCAAACCGACAAGGGCATCAGTTGTTTTCTGGTGCCGCGCTGGCATCCGGAAGGCCACAAAAACCCGCTGGAAATTCAGCGCCTCAAAGACAAGATGGGCAACCTGGCCAATGCCTCGTCGGAAGTCGAATTTCGCGGCGCCCTCGGCTGGCTGGTGGGTGATGTCGGACGCGGCGTGCCGGCCGTTATTCAGATGGTGGCGATGACTCGCTTTGACTGCATGATCGGCTCCAGCGCGGGGCAGCGTCAGGCGGTGGTGCAGGCTGCTCACCATGCCAGCCAGCGCGAGGCCTTTGGCAAGCGCTTGATAGATCAGCCCATCATGCGCAATGTGCTGGCGGACCTGCAGTTGGAGGTGGAGGGCTCGCTGGCCATGACCTTCCGCATGGCACAGGCGCTGGATCGCGGCAGCGAACAGGATCAGCTGCTGCTGCGACTGGGCACGGCGGTGGGCAAGTACTGGATTTGCAAGCGCACGGCCCAGCACGCCTACGAAGCCATGGAATGCATCGGCGGCAACGGGGTAATGGAAAACTGCATTATGCCGCGCCTGTATCGCGAGGCTCCGATCAACGCCATCTGGGAAGGCTCCGGTAACATCCAGGCGCTGGATGTGCGCCGCGCCATGCAACGCAGCCCGGAGGTGGTGGATGCCTGGATGGCGGAACTGTTGACCACGGCGAATCTTGATCCGCGTCAGGACGCGGTGGTCGACAATCTCAAACACGAACTGTCGGCGGCGGATGAGTCCTCGGCCCGGCGTCTCGCGGAGCTGCTTGGCCTGAGCCTGCAGGGCTCTCTGCTACTGCGGGGGCCCAACCCGGCCATCGCTGAGGCCTTTCTGGCGGGTCGATGTCAGTCGCCGAGTCATCATTTTGGCGCTTTGCCGGCCGGTTTGAACCTTGATTTGTTGATAAATCGCGCCAATCCGCACGTGTACGAGTAATTGCGTATATTCGTAACACATTGAAAATCAAGGCGTAACACTTCTGTCAGGTGAATTTGACGGCAAATCTCTTGCAATGCAGCAAGCGATTTGCCTAATATACTCGCCGTCAACATTGGCGGTTGAGTTGTTCTCCTGCCACGAATATTGAGGTAAGAGCCATGCCCTTATACAAAGCTCCGTTACGCGATATGCAGTTTGTGCTGAATGATCTGCTGAAAGTGGATCAGCACTACCCCACGCTGACTGGTCGCGAGGAAGTGACTCCTGATTTGCTGGACGCCATTCTGAACGAAGGTGCAAAGTTCGCTGAAGAAGTGATTGCGCCGCTGAACCAGATCGGTGACCAGCAGGGTTGTACCTGGAGTGAAGACGGCGTCACTACGCCGGAAGGCTTCAAGGAAGCTTACCAGCAGTACTGCGAATCCGGCTGGACCAGCGTCAGTGCCCGCGCCGAATTTGGCGGCCAGGGCCTGCCTCCTTCTGTGGGCCTGTTGCTGTCCGACATGATGGGCGGCGCCAACTGGTCCTGGAGCATGTACCCCGGCCTGTCCAGCTCTGCGGCGCGCGTGCTGGAAGAGTACGGTAATGAAATGCAGCAGGCCCGCTATCTGCCGAAAATGGTCGATGGTACCTGGACCGGCACCATGTGTCTGACCGAGCCCCACGCCGGTTCTGACGTCGGTCTGTCTCGCACCAAGGCAAAAGACAATGGCGATGGTACCTATGCCATCACTGGTACCAAAATCTTTATCTCCTCCGGCGAGCACGACATGGCGGAGAATATCGTTCACCTGGTGCTGGCCCGCACTGAGGGTGCACCGGAAGGCACCAAAGGTATCTCCCTGTTTCTGGTGCCCAAGTTCATCGCCCATGAAGATTCGTCCCTGGGCGATCGCAACGGTGTTAGCTGTGGCTCCATCGAGCACAAAATGGGTATCAAGGGTTCGGCCACGGCGGTACTCAACTTTGACGGCGCGACCGGCTACATGATCGGTGAGGAGAACAAGGGCCTCACTTACATGTTTGTGATGATGAACACCGCCCGTATGGGTACTGCAATGCAGGGCTTGTGTCTGGGTCAGCTGTCCTATCAGGGTGGCCTGGAATACGCTCGCGATCGTCTGCAGATGCGTTCACTGTCCGGCCCGAAAAACCCGGACGGACCGGCCGACCCCATCATCGTTCACCCCGATGTGCGTCGTATGTTGCTGACCCAGAAAGCCCTGACCGAAGGCAGCCGCGCTTTTCTGTACTGGATTCTGATGGTAGTGGACAAGGCGAACTGCGGTGCCTCAGAAGAAGAGCGCAAGGAAGCCGACGACCTGCTGCACCTGCTGACGCCAATCGCCAAAGCCTTTGTGACCGAGACCGGTCTGGAAGTAGCCAATTACGGCATGCAGATCTACGGTGGCCACGGCTACATCGGCGAGTGGGGCATGGAGCAGATTGTCCGCGATCTGCGCATTGCGACTCTCTACGAAGGCACCACGGGTATTCAGGCCCTCGACCTGCTGGGTCGCAAGATCATGGGTACCGGTGGTCAGTCGCTGATGCAGCTGACCAAGGTCATTCACAAGTACTGTGAGTCGCAGAAAGACAACCCGGCCATGACGGAGTTCGTTGAGCCGCTGGCTGCTTTGAACAAGGAGTGGGGCGAAATCACCATGCAAATCGGTGAGAAAGCCATGCAGAATCCTGACGAAGTGGGTGCCGCCTCGGTTGATTATCTGATGTACTCTGGCTACATTGCACTCGCCTATATGTGGGCGCAAATGGCCGAACTCGCGCTTGGGGGCAGTGAGGGCGATAGCTTTTTGGCGTCCAAACTGAAAACTGCGCAGTTTTACTTCCAGCGACTGTTGCCGCGTACCGAGAGCCACAAGCTGAGCATGCTCAGTGGCGCCGACAACCTGATGTCGATGGATGTAGACGAGTTCGCCTTTTAATTTATTCCAACGGAGGACAACCGTGCCGGATTACAAAGCCCCTGTACGAGACATGCAGTTTATATTGCATGAAGTTTTCAACGCTGAATCCATCTGGGCCAAGCTGGGCCTGGATGAAGTCAACCGGGAGCTGGCTGATGCCATTCTCGAGGAGGCGGCGAAAATCAGCGAGAACCTGCTCTCGCCGCTCAATCGCAGCGGTGATGAAGAAGGCGTAAGCTGGAACGACACGGTTGTCACAACCCCGAAAGGCTATCCGGAAGCCTTCAGGGAACTGGCCGAAGGTGGCTGGGGCGCGCTTGCAGGCGATCCCGAGTACGGCGGCCAGGTTATTCCCAAAATGCTGGTACTGATGTTCGAGGAAATGAGCTACGGCTCGAACATCGCGCTCGGCCTCTATCTTTCGCTCACCTCCGGTGCGGCACTGGCCATGGCCAATCACGCCAGTGACGAGCTGAAGCAGAAATACCTGCCGAATATGTACTCCGGCCAATGGGCGGGCAGCATGTGTCTGACCGAAGCCCACGCCGGTACCGATCTCGGCATGATTCGCACCAAGGCTGAACCCCAGGCCGACGGCAGCTACAGCCTCACCGGCAACAAGATTTTTATCACCGGTGGCGAGCACGACCTGACCGAAAACATCATCCATCTGGTGCTGGCGAAACTGCCGGATGCACCGGCTGGCTCCAAAGGCATCTCCCTGTTCCTGGTGCCGAAATACCACGTCAATGACGACGGCAGCCTCGGCGAGCGCAATGGCGTCAGCTGTGGCAGCGTCGAGCACAAGATGGGCATTCATGCCTCGGCCACCTGTGTGCTTAACTTTGATGACGCAAAGGGTTATCTGGTCGGTGAAGTGAACCGCGGTCTGGCGGCGATGTTCACCATGATGAACTACGAACGTCTGTCAGTGGGTGTGCAGGGCCTGGGTCTTGCGGCGGCGTCTTACAACGGCGCCCTGGACTATGCCCGTGAGCGTCTGCAGAGTCGCTCACCAGCTGGCCCGCAGAATGCCGATGGCCCAGCCGATCCGATTATCGTTCACCCCGATGTGCGTCGCATGCTGCTCACGCAGAAAGCCTACGTGGAAGCGGGTCGCGCCTTCGCCGTTTTTGTCGGCCAGCAGCTCGATACCTCCAAGTTTGGTGAAGGCGAAGAAAAAGCCCGCGCCGCAGGTCTGGTGGAATTGCTGACCCCGATTGCAAAAGCCTTCCTCACCGACAAGGGTCTGGAATGTACCGTACTGGGACAGCAGTGCTTCGGCGGTCACGGTTACGTGCGCGAGTGGGGCATGGAGCAGTATGTGCGCGACGTGCGTATTGCCCAGATCTACGAAGGTACCAACGGTATTCAGGCTCTTGACCTGATGGGGCGCAAGGTTGCGGCCAACGGTGGCCAGAATATGGCTGTGTTGATCCAGCAGATGCGCGATTACGCTGCCAGTGCAAAAACCGCGGGGATGGACGAGTTTACGGCGCCGCTGCTGTCAGCCGTCGATACGCTTGAGGCCCTGACCCAGGACGTTTTGAGCGCCGCCAAGGATGATCCTCACGCCGTCGGCGCCGCCTCGGTTGAATATCTCAACGCGGCGGGCTACACCATTTACGCCTATATGTGGGCGCGTATGGCGGAAGCGGCATTGCAGGCCGGCGACGATGCCTTCTATACCTCAAAACTGCACACGGCGAGATTCTATATGACCCGCCTGCTGCCGCAGCTGGATGCGATGGCAGCCTCCGTGCGCGCCGGCAGCGATGTGCTGATGGCTCTGCCGGAAGAAGCGTTCTAAGCGTTTGTATTGCACTTGTGGGGTTTTGTACCCTGCAAGTGCAAGGCTTGGACTTGCCGGCGTCGAGTGGGATAATGGGTTTTTGCCCTGGCTGAAGTCATTCGCTATGTCTGAACGAAAGCTCTACCCCGAAGACCAGAAACGCGTGGACGAGTACCTGAAGACCGGCTACAACGTCACACCGCGAAAACCCTTCAAACCGATGCGCATGATTATCATGCTGATTACGGTGGTCACTGTGTTCAGTGCGTTCAGTATTTTCCTGGCGCGCTCCTCAGGGGTTTACTGAATCACTCGTTAGTATTTGCCGCCAGGGAGCTTAATCACCTCGGCTGACACAACCGGACTGGCCCCGTCTACCAGTGCGTCACTGTGCATGGCTCGGTTGCGCCCCGTCTGCTTGGCTTCATAAAGGATCTCGTCGACCCGGTTCAGAGCCATCTCCAGCGTGAGGTTGGCATCGGGCACGCAGTGAAAGATACCTGCGCTTGCGGTCACCACGCCTTGCGACGGGTTACCTTCGTGTTCAATGCGCAAATCGCGCAGCTCCTGCAAAGCCCGATGGGCGAGCACCTGACACGCTCCCCTGGGGGAGTCCTGAGTCAAGACCAGAAATTCCTCGCCGCCCACCCGGGCAACCACATCACTGGCCCGCTTGAAGATGCCGGCCAGCACGCCGGCAAAGGCCTGTATGACCTTGTCGCCCGCCGGATGACCGTAGGTATCGTTATAGCTCTTGAAATGGTCGATATCGAAGGCCAGCAGGGCTACCCGTGTCTCGGCCCGTTCAGCCAGTGGCCAGAAGCGCTGCGACTGAATATCGAAGGCCCGCCGGTTATTCAGATCGGTCAGGGGGTCGGTCAGCGACAGGGTTTCGAGCTCGGATGTGTGTCTGTCGACCATGCCCAGCAGGCGGTTGAAGAAGTGAATCAGGCGACCAAATTCGTCGGTGTGAGCGTATTCAAGGCGGCGACCGTAGTCCTGGTCATTCATAATCTGTCGCAGGGTATGACTGGCCGCATTCATGGGCCAGATCAGCGTGCGGTAGAGCAGCCAGATGGCGACGCTCCACATTAACAGGGTAAACAACAGGGCAATGGCCAGCGTCGGTGTCAGAATCTTGTCATCGTAGCTGCGCGGTGGCAGCTCGACGGAGAAAGTCACGGCTGGAATGCCGCGTGCATCGTTGACCGCCCAGTGCATCGTATTCGATTCTGAGCGAATACCTGACAGAGCGCGCGGCTCCTGCGTAATAAGAGCGTGTTCTTCAAAGCTTGTCAGCCGCAGGTCGACCCCGGCAAAGGCCGAAAGCCGTTGGGTAAACGCATCGTTTATCTGGCTGGCAACGATAAACAGTTCGGGGCCTTTGCCGTCCGGGTGGAGAAACTGCTGCGCGGCCAAGACAGCGGGGCCCTCATCCAGCGCCAGGATATCTACGTAGGGGTAGGATTCGGCATTGCGGGCGCGGGCGATGATCCGTTCAACCTCCTCGGAGGAAGGCGCAACGCCGCGGTTAAACGTGCGCCCGGGTCGGACCTGAGCAAAGTCGCCATTGCGACTGGCACTGATAATAAAGTCGTAGTCGCTGTTGGCGGCCAGGGAGCTGATGGCAACGGAATACTGCTGCCAGTGGTCTTCGCGAATGCCGGAGGCGGTTTGCCGGGCGCGATTGACAGAGTCCACCAGGCTGGCAACAACCAGCTCCTGGATCAGGTTCAACTGGCGCAGGACTTTTTCGTCGTTGCTGCGCTCTACCTGGGCGAATTCCGGGTTGAGAATGAAATTGCGCGCGAGAAGGCCTGCAGCAAAGGTTATCACCACATTGATCAGGATTAGTGCTGCTGCTTTCCACGCGAGTTTCATGGACCTATGCTCTTGTAGTCTGCCCCTGTGCTCAAGTCGGTAAAACTGCTTATCGGCTTAGTGGTGATTACATAATGGCGGTTTTTTGGAGAGAGCGCACCTCTTTGGAGAGACGTGCTCTCCGGTCAATGCTCAGGCTTTCACGGGATGTTAGTCTGGGTTTAGTGTAAGTAGCGAGGTCATTACGCGAGATGCGAGGTCGAATTTTGAGGCTGACAACAATACTGTTCGGATTGAGCGCCAGTGTACTGGCCGGTTGTAACTCCAGCAGTTCCGATAGCAACGAGGCTCCGGTCGCGCCTATCAGTCGCAACTTTGGTGAACCCACCAGTCAACAAATACGCCCGGGTGTGGAAATCACCGCCAGTGGTTACGGTACCTGCACCAGCAACTTCCTGTACGCCGCAAATGAGGTGACCTACTACATCGGTGTCGCAGCGCACTGCTTCAGCAATGACAGCAACAACGGCGTAAACCCCTGCAATGCCTCCAGCGCGCCTATCGGCTTCAGCGGCATTACCATTGAGAATGCCTCGCGCGCCGGTGAGTTGGCATACTCCAGCTGGACTGCCATGCAGGAAAACGGTGAAACCGCCGGTTCTGAGCTGTGCCAGTTCAATGATTTTGCGCTGGTCAGAATCCATGTTGATGACATCGACAATGTCCATCCCGCCGCCATTGCCTATGGCGGCCCCAGGGCCTTGTTCAATGGTGTGGCCAGCGTTGGCGATACGGTCTACAGCTATGGGCGTTCCTCCTTTCATTCCGGGGTGCAGGATTTACAGGAGAAAGAAGGCCGGATTTCCGAAGTGCTGGCAGGTGGCCTGGCGTATCGGGTGTCCTTTGATAATGCAGGGCTGCCAGGCGACAGCGGCAGTGCCATTCTGCACGAAGATGGTCGGGCTCTGGCGGTATTGACCACCGTGGGTGTTAGCCTCGGCCCGTCGACCGTCGGCAATGGTGCCGTCAGTCTGGAGCGAGCCCTGAACTACGGCAAAGCCAGTGGCCACATCCCCGCTTCCACGCAGCTGCTGACCTGGCCTGCTTTTTCTCCCTGAAGGCCTGCTCACGATCATTCCGGTTGTGGGCGCTTTTCTATGGGTAATGCTTCCGCTTTATACCTGAGTGCAGAAGGGCTATCCTCAAAACAGACAAACCGCGAATAGTCTGCAAAAAGGTGAGCCGTGAGTGAACAAACAGGCAGTAAATCGCAGCAGGAAAAAGCCGGGAAGCCAGCGGCCAAGGGCGCCGAGCGTGGCAGCCAGAAGGAGAGCCTGCGCAGCTCCCTGATTGATCAATTGCTGGATTACACCGGGCTGATTACCTCCAGCGTGTTTGAGGTGGTCAAAACCGGCTCTGCGATTCCCTTGATGTACACGGACAACTGGCTGAAAGACCTTTACATGAAGTCGCTTGACCCCGAGCGATTGCGGGCGATGGCAGAGGCAGGAGAATTTCTCAAGGACGCCCGCGAGGTGGCGGGCCTGAACCTTCACGAACTGGCAGATATCCTTGGGCTCAAGGACGAAGAGTTACTGCAGGAAGTGGAAAGCGGCCGGGCAACGCTGCCTTTCGATATGATTCTGCGGATTGCCGCGCTGGTAGCCCGGCACGACCCCATTCCCTTTATTCTGAAATTTGTTCGCACCTACAACCCGGCGCTGGAGCAGCGACTGGATGATCTGGGTATTCTGCAATTGCCCAAGCAGTACGAACGCGAGCGGCGCTATGTCAATTTACTGCGCAAACACGACCGACTGCGTGCTATGAGCGACAGTGAGTTTGAGCTGTTTATTGGCTTGCAGGAAAAGGCAGTAGACTTCAGTTTGCACGTGCTGGAATCTTCAGCTGAGAAAAAGAAACCTGCGAAAAAATCAAAAAGGGCTACGGGGAAAAGCCCGAAACACAAAGGCGACTAGGGCACCTCTGATTAATTCGGCGATAGCTCAGGCTTTGCGTTGATTTGCCTGGCAAGGCGCGTTCACGCAGGAAGGCTGGTTGCCTTTCAAGTGAACGCAACGCAGTCAGGCGGATCAACGCAAAGCCCCGGAGGGCGGGCCTCTGGCGCACACTGGACGTCGTTGCAGCGCTCGTCAAGGAGAGTAACCCTTGACCTTCGCACTGCGCCTTGCCAGTG
>PAKT01000113.1 GCA_002710725.1 Spongiibacteraceae bacterium | reverse complement strand
TCAAGCATAAAAAGCCCTGACGCTTTCCGGAAAGCGTCAGGTCTCGACTACTCCACTTTATCCGCTGTGCGGCAAAGACGAATGGTGAACATTGATGCGCAGATCACCTTTGTCATCACGTATGTAGCCAAACGTATACTCGACCTTTACCTCTTCACTGGTTCCGTCCGGCGTGAAGTAATAATTGCCCATCGCTACCGCGGAGTCAGAGTCGGTAAATATCTGCTGCTCTCCGAAGCGAACCGCTGACCAGGGCTTGATGGCGAAGCCTTTGTCTTCCTCGATCTCACCACCTACGAAATACGAAAGAGCGCCGCCGAAGGTTGCTCGGAACTGTTCGTCACTGGCCAGTGTCGGCTTAAACAGCACTTCTGACTTTCCGTAAGCGTACAAGTCATTGATATGCTGGCTCGCTCGAGCTGCATAGTCGCCGCCTGCCTGGTAGGTATCGCCAATAGCAACGATGCCGTCACCCCATTTTTTCTGAGCCGCCAGGACATCCGCCTCCGAAATAGCTGCAGACTTCTGGGGTCCTGATTCTGACTGGCCACAGGCTGTCAGGACAGCCATTAACGATCCCATAATCACAACCGATGCAATCCTGGTCGAATTGCTTGCTTTTACGCGTCTGTAAGAATTAACTACGTCCATTCTCCACCTCTAAACGATTTAGTTGGAATCTCCTGTCGACTTACTGTCGCCCAGTGTTGCGGGAGCAATACTAAGGGTAAATTGATGAACTAAACCTGTTTGGAAGATGAATCGAAAATGAACAGGCTTTCGTATGACAGAAGCCAATATCCACGTAGCGTGCTATCGTATTTTCCATGACATACAGATCAAAAATAGCCCTTGTGGTCGGATTCTCTACCCTCGCAGTGCTGCTTGCGGCCGGATTGTCTATCTGGTCGGTCCGTGCGACTGACAAGCACATATTGCAGGCAAACCTGGCGCAGGACCTGCTGAATGAGCACCTGCAGCTTTCGGTGCACACTTATCGCCTGTTCAAACAGCTAACTGACGAAGTGCTTTTGGGGAGCACTGCCAATCAGAGCATAGTAAGAAACAAGCGTCAGGCGATCGCTATGTCTATCAGTAGAATCAAAGCTCTTGAAATTGAACAGCGAGAGGCCATTGGTGAAGAGTACGCTCCGGGAGCTGTTGAGGACACAACCGAACTGGAGCAGCTGATAGAGTTGATTATCCGCGATTTTACGGCGGCCTTGAAGTTGCCACCGAGTTCGGAGCGCTCGCAACGAATAAACGCGATACTGGAAGAGCGCATTGATGTCGGCTTCCGCGAACAGGTCAACGCCGCCCTGTCAAGGCAGCGGTCAGTGGTAACGCTGATGAACAATAGAATTCAAACCGTGCACACTCAAGCTATGGGCGTAGCAGTGGTGCTGGTCCTGATAACTGCGATCCTGGGATTAGCCATGGCCTGGCTTCTGGTGCGGGGTATCGCGGCTCCACTGGACACCCTTGGGCGTGCGGCCAGGATTTGGGCGGCCGGCAACTTTGACCACCGTATTCCCATGGCTGACGATGCTGAATTTAATCAAACTACGACTACCTTCAACGCAATGGCGGACCGACTCTCTGCGTTTACAGCACAACATGTCCGTACCGAAAGAGAATTGCAGGAAGCTGTGGACTCCCAGACCCGAGAGCTAACCGAGGCGAACAAGGCGCTGGAGCGATCAGATAATGTGCGTCGGCAGTTCTTCGCAGACGTCAGTCACGAATTGCGTACGCCGCTCACTGTGATTCGCGGTGAGGCTCAGGTTGCATTGCGTGGTGACTCAAGAACGAAGACCGACTATCAGGAAGCGTTGGAGGTTGTTCTCGAACAGGCTGTCGGACTCAGTCGTTTGGTGGATGACATGCTGTTTATCGCGCGAACAGATGCGGAACGCATCCGACTCGTGCGCGAACCGGTTTCGGCAAACGAATTGTTAAGCGCGTTGGCACGGGAATCAAGCTCACTTACCTCAGGCAAGGGAATTACTGTAGAAACCGATTTGGATGAGAGTTTACCTCCATTGTTTGTTGACCCCTCCAGATTTCGTCAGCTTCTCGTCATTCTGATAGACAATGCGGCGCGCTATACCCCTCCGGAAGGAACAATTACTTTGATGACTCAACGCGAGGGTGACTGCGCCAAAATTTTCGTTGTCGATCAGGGGGCTGGAATTGATCCGCAAGACCTGCCTCATATCTTTGATCGATTCTTCAGAGGGAGTTCTACCCACGCCAGTGAAAGCCCCGGAATGGGCCTTGGTCTGGCGGTTGCAAAAGCGATTGCGGTGGCACATGGCGGAGATATCAGTGCAGACAGTGAAATTGGTAGCGGAACGACCATGAAAATTACACTCCCTATACGACTATGAAATTATTGATCGTTGAAGATGATGCCCGGCTGGCAGCGATGATTACCCGTGGGCTCACACAAGAAGGTTATTCCTGCAGCGTAGCAAGAGATGTCGAGACCGGGCTGGCACAAGCCACTGATATTGACTTGATTATTCTGGACCGGATGTTGCCAGGCGGAGATGGTTTGGAGCTCTGCAGGCAGCTTAGGGCCAAAGGCGATCGTGTGCCGATTCTCATGCTGTCTGCCCTGGCGGAGGTTGACGAACGTGTCGACGGCCTGCGTGCCGGCGCGGATGACTACCTGGGCAAACCATTTGACTTCGAGGAGCTGCTCGCTCGTGTTGAGGCGCTGGTCAGAAGAGCCGCGCCGCAAGTAGAAAGCCCGACGATTCAGTGCGGAAATCTGACAATCAATATCGAAGAGCACACCGCCCACTTTTTTGGGGTCGACATATCACTCACGGCATTGGAGTTTGATTTGCTGAAACTCTTGGCGCGCCATCCAGACCGGTTCTGGTCACGCGAGCGTATAATGAGCCGGGTGTGGCCCAGTACAGCAGAACCCGAAACCAATGTTGTTGATGTTTATATAAGCCGTCTTCGGCGAAAATTCAGCAATGTCTCCAGCTCGCCAATTATTGAAACCCGGCGTGGTGTGGGCTATCGATTGCTTGGAAGCACAGGTAAATAGGCTGAGCTTTGTTACGCGTAACGCTTGCAACGGGCCAGCTCAGGTTACCCTGACCACCGAGAAATAGTCGATCGTCGTCACCGGCTGATGTGGCCGGTTTTCATACTTTGTTTCTCCGCGCAATAAACTGCAGCCATAACAGCCTGGACGCAGGCCAGCGGGTGAAAGACTGGTTTCACAGGTAAGGGTACCGAGATTGGGCATGGGCGCTTTCCAGATCCATGCAAAGTAAAGCTAACGATTCTATACAGCTGGATAGGCAACGTGTTGGTTCTATGACATCAAATACCACTCGGTTGGACCGTTACATAAGCCAGAACAGTGCTTTTTCAAAGTCGGATGTCCGGCTACTCATAGCCCGGCAGAGGATTCTGGTGGAGGGAAGGCCGGCAGAGTCGATTCGCCAGGTAGTAGGTAAATTCAGTCGTGTTGAACTGGATGGCGTCTGCCTGCAACAGAACCGCCCTGTTTATCTGGCGCTCAATAAACCTCGAGGGGTGGTCAGTGCGACCACCGACAGACGCCATACCACCGTGCTGGATCTGATCGATCATCCGGAAAAGCATGATTTGCACATAGCGGGAAGACTGGATTTCAACACCACCGGCCTGGTACTGCTTAGCAATGACGGGGCGTGGTCGCGACGCCTGAGTCTGCCCGAGTCAAAACTGGCCAAGACCTATGAGGTCACGGTGGCAGCCGCCCTGAACGCAGACTATGTCGCCGCCTTTCAACGCGGTATCTATTTTGCCTACGAGGACATTATCACCCAGCCGGCACAATTGGAGATCGTGTCCCCCCACGAAGCGAGGCTGACTCTGGTTGAAGGAAAGTACCATCAGGTAAAACGTATGTTTGGCCGTTTTCAGAACGAGGTGCTGTCGCTGCACCGGGTATCTGTGGGGCCAATAGCGTTGGGCGACCTTGAACCCGGTCAGTGCCGGGAGTTGAGTGAGGCCGAGATAGGCGAGACCGGTGGGCTTGTGGCCAGCGTCTGAGGCACCACCGGTTTTCGTGTTTGCTAAAAAGTAACTTGTCACCAGGTGCTGTAAAAGTACCCGTAGAGCCGAAGCAGGCAAGTAAAGCAGCGGTTGGCCAGGGTTCTGGCGGCAGGTCAACTTTCCTCTTGAGCTCGTACATTTCGCCTTACCCGATAGGTTAGGTGCTATTCCAGCAATAATTCTGTCTTAAAACCGCAACATCTATTCGATGCGGAATGTGATCTGCACCGCACTGTTCGTGTGCATGCGTCGCTAAACGCAAATTTAATGGGGCTAACATGGAATATTTGTGAGAAATACTTATTATTGTGGTAAAAGTACGTAGTCACTACTCGAATAAGTAGTTAGGAATCTGTACCCCTTATGTTTTCAGGCTCGTTTTCGAGGTGTTCAGCAGTTTTGTGCGCGAAAGTGCACCGTTTTTGTGCGTTGACTGTTGCTACGTTGCATAAATCAACCACATTGCAATTTGTGAATAGCGCTAGCGCTATCAAGGAATAACGATGCTTACGCAATACCGGCGCCTGGTCAGCGCAGCAACCCTGGTCTTGGTTACGCAGCTTGGTTTCGCAGACCCCGTATCAGATCTGCTCAGTCAAACCGGATTGAATTCACTGATCAACGGCAGCATCACCGGCGGTGTCGAGGCCGATGTACTCAATCCCACGGGGACCGGTGACAATGATCTGTTGGGGGCTGATGTCTTTACCCCGGAAAATGGTCTCGGGGTCTCGCTGTTTGGCGGTGAGTTGCTCGGATTTGGCAATACCACGGGTAGCACTGCAATCCCGCTGGATTTTCTGGGGCTTGAGCAACTCACGGATATGCTCGGCCTGGCGCCCGACAGCGCCTTGGTTGATGCGCTGCGGAACACGGTCGGGCCGGATGGCGCAGTGATTGTGCCGATAGTGGATTCTGTCCAGGCTCTTTCGGGTATCGGTGATGCCTCAAGGTTCGACCTTTCACAAGCTATCACATTGCCCGGTTTTTCCGATCAGCCGGTGGGTTTGGCCATCGCCGGCGAGGACAGCTCGGGCAATGCCTCCGCGGATGGCTTGGCCGGTGTTGCCCTGCTTACCCCTGGAGGCAGTGGTAATGGCGGCCTGATTGGCTTGGCCGTCATCTCGGGTAGCGGTTCAGGCAACGGCGATCTGATCGGCCTTTCCGTCGCCGGGGGCGACAACTCCGGCGGCGGTAGTCTCGCAGGCGTTGCCGTGCTGGGCGGCGATCAGGCGGGTAACAGCGAGACCCTGGCGCTGAGTGCCATCAGTGGCAGCAACTCCGGCAATGCCTCACTGATCGGTATCGGTGCCATCAACGACGACAATGCCGGGAACGGCGGGTTGGTTGGGGTTGGTGCACTGAACGGGGACAACTCGGGCAATGGCGGTACGGCCGGTGTCGGCGCTTTAAATGGAGACAACGCCGGTAATGGCGGATTCTCAGGCGTCAGCGTCATTAACGGAGATAATGCCGGCAATGGCAGTACTGCGGGTCTGGCGGTTCTGTCCGGCGATAACAGCGGCAACAGCGATGCGATTGGCGGTGCCGTCATTAGTGGCGCCGGTTCAGGCAACGGCGGTGGCGTATCTATCGGTGTAGGTGGTGATGACGATGGAGGCGACGGTACTGGCGGCGGTGATTGTGAGGGTATTGTTTGCGGCGATGAGGATGACGGAGGTTCGCTGGAAGAACGTCTACTGGCAAGTTCTAACTGCGCGGAAGGCGATAGCGATGGAGATGGCGTTTGCGACGAAGTCGACGACTGCCAAAACACACCGGAAGGCGCCTATGTATTCAGCACCGGCTGTCATCTGAGTGACAATACTCCTCTGATACTAAAAGGTGTGAATTTCGAGTTCGATTCGCTCGACGTGACTGAGCCTTCCAAATTACTGCTGGAAGAAGCACGCAACATAATTGCAAAACACCCCAACGCTTTGATTTCCATTGACGGGCACACCGATGCCAAGGGTCGCGAAAGCTACAACGAGCGGCTGTCCTACAACCGCGCCAAGGCGATCTACAGCTACTTTGTGGGTAAGGGGATCAAGCCCGAGCGTCTGGCTTTCAGAGGCTTCGGCGAGGCAGTCCCGGTTGCCCCCAATACCACAGAGTCAGGGGAAGACTCTCCCGAGGGGCGAGCACTTAACCGTCGCGTGGAATTGACAGTGGTGGATTTGCAGACCTTTGCCTCGATCAAGGCCGACAATGCCAAGCGTAGCATTGGCAGGCAATCCGAGCTCCAAGCTCCCATCCGTGGCCCCCTGGCAACCGAAACCGATTTCGGTACCGTCAGTGAACGTGAGGCAGCGCTGTTGCAGAGAGAGCAGCAGGCACGTGTTGAAGCGCTCAAATGGGAACAAATTGCGCGCGAGGAACAGCAGCAGGCTAAAGCAAAAGCGGCTGCAGAGGCTGCCGAAAAAGAAGAGCAAGCGCGGCGGGAGGCCGAAGAATCCGAGCGCCAACGGCAGAAATCAGCGGAAGCAGAGAGAAGCTACGATGATGTACTTGAGTTTCTCGAGGCCACAGGCTCTGCCGAGAAAGGAGACGAAGAAGATAGCGAATCCAGCGGCTCGACAGATGGTGAGGCAGATAACTCGGAATACTCTCTGGAAGTTGTTGAACCGGACAATACCTGAATTACGGCTAGATGCTGAGCCCAGCGCCGGCACCGTGCTGAACCACTCTCAAGAATTACACAGACAACCATTGGGAACATACTATGGCTATTGATTTGCCACCCGTGCTACCACCGACACTCGCAGCCGCTGAGCAGATTTCACCATTTAGCTCGGTCACCGCGCCTTATGCGCGCAGACTTGGCGATTACGATATCAAGATTACTGGCGAACATTATCTGACGGCTGGCGAGCTCGACAGGCTATTTGCAATGGCGCAAACCCCGTCACAGCTGATACTGATGATCAATGCCGCGACCTATAACAAGGGCAACCTGCTGGTTCGACTGCTCTATACCTCACCACAAAACGGTGTGGTTTATATTCACGCCGCCCAGGCTCGTGTCGGCGAAATCAAGGGCAGCGAGGTAATGAAAAGTCATTTTGGCGATCTCGCCGGAGACTTTGACCTCACTCGCGAGGAGTTTTCCACCAGGGAAGTACTGGCTGAAATCCAGTCAGATCGAAGTGGCCTCGACTACAGCATCAGCTATGAAGTCTCCGACTCAATGTCCAATGCATACAACCTGGTATTCAATGAGTCAGTAGACGAAGAGCATGACGCTACAGACTTGGTTCTGCAACTTGGCAACCAGGGCAGCCGTTTTGCCGGCCGCTACTTCCTTGACCTTGGCTTCAAACATGACTTTTCTGGCGGCGTTCAACTCTCCGGTGGTTACCAACACGCCATTACCGAGTGGGGTGAATCCCGTGATGGCGAAGATTATCAGCAACTACAGTTGAAGATGGATAAGGCCTTCAGTTTCGGGCTTTATGGCATCGAGGCGCGCCACAGCGAATATGTTCGAGACCTGGGCGAGGTCAATGTTGCCACGACAACCTGTCTGACTTCCTTTTTTCTGCTGCCCTGTATACCCACGGCAAGCTCCACGCCTGTAGAGGTTGAACTGGATGCCGAAATTGATCAGATTGCGTTTACCGGTAATCAGGTAATGTCGAGTGATATCGATCATCGTTTCACCCTGTCACAGCGACTTGATTACACTGATTCATTGATTGATTCGAATATTGGCCAGGTGGTTCAGGATGAGCGCTATACCAGCCTTGAGCTGGGGGCGGTTTATCACAAGGCCCAGAAACACAACGAGAATCTGCTGAACTGGAAACTGGGTGCGGCCGTAAAGGGTGGCATCGGCGGTGATAAAGGTACACTGGGAAGCGATAGCCAATCCGAGGGTGTATCCATTGGCAAACGCACCGCTGATTTTATTGTTATCAAGCCAAAGGCGGAAGCGACCTACGCCATCAGCGCCAACAGCAACTTTAAACTGGGTGTCAGCGGCCAGATCAGTGACGAGCAGCTGCCACAGCAACAACAGTGGGTATTGGGCGGCATTGATCGAATGAGCGCCTACCTACCAGGCGTTCTGGTGGGCGATACCGGCTACCACGCCGATCTCAGTTTTAACCACACCTGGAATTTCGGCAGCTTTAAATTAATTGGTGGTATTTTTGCGGAGTACGGCAGCGCCCAGTATGAAAATGCCTCAGGTAGTCTGGGCAGCGTTGATCTCTCCAGCGACAGTAGTATCTCCGATGCGGGGCTGAGGGCAACGCTGACGGCATGGGACTGGCTTGAAGTACGCGCAGTCATTGCTGAGTCACTGTCTGAAGACAACGTCGATGAAGACGTGCTTGACCGCTCTGAGGCTGACTTTTTCGTCGTTGTTAAAGCTGTTTTCTAAGTAGTGCCCCAACGGGGCTTAGCGCTTTTGTACTCCGGAAGGTAAGTGAGCCTGAAATAGCGAGCCCGGTGGGCTTGTGGCCAGCGTCTGAGGCACCACCGGTTTTCATGTTTGCTAGCGAAGGAGTTGCTGGAGCTGTCCCAGTAACTGTTTTTCTTCCGTGCTCAGCGCCGGCATTGACTCGCACCTCGGATCGGTTTTCTGAATCACACTGACCATGGCTTTGGTCAAGGGGATTGGGTCGCAGCCGTGACCAGTCTCGCAGATCATATCCCATTGAGGTTTTGCCTTGGCGTGGCAGCCCAGACAGTTGCCGCCAAAGCGATTGTTTACGTCGACAAAACCGCGTTTGGCAATTTTTGAGCCCTCGGGCGAGACCGTCAGCTCGAAGAATTCCCAGTCTTTGGTGGCGGGGCTGGTGCCTTCCGGGTGTTTGACCATGACTTCTGTCGGCACCAGCTGGACGACACTGCCCGGAGGGTAGGCTCCACCGTCGGGTGAGTTGGCTACCGCAAGGGTGGCGTCAAGGTCGCCTGTGAGGCTGTCCACAAAGAATCCGCGCACCGGTGTCATATCTCGAATACAGCTGAAATCACTTTCGCTTATTTCCAATCTGGGCTTGCCCTCGGTGAGTGCCGGGCTGACGGCACCGAGTGACAGTGCCATAGCAACAAGCAAGAGGCGGGCAGCGGCGTACAGGCGTCGTTTGATCATATGAACTCCAATAATAGTTTGTGCGCAAAGTAATATTTTGAACTATAGATAGAGGCGATGAGCTTGTCAATTAGTTTGCGCGCAAAATATAATACTCGGAGTTTATCCCCGGAGCGCTCATGTCCTACCTCAAGCTTGATCTGCAGATCTGTCATTCCCTGTATTCAGCCACCAATGCGCTGATTCGCGCCTATCGTCCTCTGCTGGAGCCTTTGGGTTTAACCTACCCCCAGTATCTGGTGATGCTCAGTTTGTGGGAGCGGGACGGTATCAGCGTGAAAGCGCTGAGCGAACACACGCGATTGGATGCTGGAACGCTGACGCCCATTCTGAAGCGCCTGGAAGACAAGGGCTGGCTGAGGCGCACAGTGTATCCGGGCGATGAGCGACAAAAGCGCCTCGAGTTGACGAAGGCCGGCTGGAAGTTGAAATCTGAGGCGGAATCGGTGCCCGAAGCCATTGCCTGTCAGGCGATGCCCGACCTTGAAAGCGCCAACCAGCTCAAGAATTTGTGCGAGACTCTGTATCGCACCTTGAAAGCGCAAAATGACCCGGGCAATACCTGAGCCGAATAAAGGAATAAAAACAATGAACGTGACGATTTTTGGTGCAACCGGCCGTGTGGGCTCCGAGTGCCTTCGCCAATGTATTGCCAAGGGCTACACCGTAACGGTGCTGGCTCGATCGCCTGACAAGCTGCCTCAGGGTATGCATGACAAGGCTGCGATTCTCAAGGGCGATGGTCTGGTCTACGAGGACGTTGCCAGTGCCCTGAATGAAAACACCGATGCGGTTTTGTTCGCCGTTGGTGTTGACGAGAAGACCTCACCGGAAAACCTCTGCACCAATGTAACGCGGAACATACTCACCGCCATGCGTGAGAAGGGGGTTAAGCGTCTGGTCTGGTGTGGCGGCGGCAGTAATCTTCTTCCCGAGGACACCGTTGGGTTCGGTGCAAGGTTTGTCCGCTGGTACGCGGAGCATTTTCTGCGTCTTCGTCATTTTGATAAGGAAAACCAGCTGGCGCTGCTGAACAGAAACACGGATATCGAGTGGATTGGCGTGCGGCCACTGCAGATTAAGGCCGGGCCACAGACGGGGGTTTATCGGGTGGGCTTCGATAAATTCAGTGGGCTTTCCAGTATCAGTTTCGCCGATTGCGCGCATTGCATGATCGAGCAGTTAGCTGATGATACCTGGCTGCACAAGGCGCCGATTATTCAGTACTAGCTGTTTGCGCTGGCGGTTGCCTTGGGCGCTCTACAGACTTCCAGCCAGTAATCCAGTGCGGCCTTGTTGTGGCGTTTGCGGGGCAGCGCAAAGTAAAAGCGACGCGTCATATCCCGGCGGCTGAGTTTCAGCGGCACCAGATTGCCGCTGCGAAAGTCGCTTTGCAGAACCAGCCGTGACAGACAGCCGATACCCAGTCCGGTTTCCACCGCACTTTTTATCGCCTCGTTGTGCTGAAACTCCCGGTAGATGTCGATCTCCGGCAGCAGGTCGGCCATGGCGTGGTCAAAGGTGTGGCGCGCGCCAGAATTGGGCTCGCGCAGTATCCAGCGCGCCGAGCGGATATCCCGATTGCCCAGTGTGCCCTTGCTGGCAAAGGGGTGGTCTGGGGAGCAGAACACGATCAGCTCGTCTTCCATCCAGGGGATCAATTCCAGATCCCGGTGATGTACCTCCCGTTCGATCATGCCGATATCCACTTCGTAGTTCAGCACCTTGTTGACGATCTCGGGGGTATTGGCGGTAGTGAGGTCGACGTCGGCCTTGGGGTAGTGGGCCAGATAGTCCGCCAGATAGCGCACCACCAGATAGTTACCGATGGTAAAGCTGGCGCCCACTTTCAGGTGGCCCAGGTCGCCGTGCTGTTTCAGTATCTGGTCAAACTGCTGGCAGTGAGCGTAGAGCGTTTCGGCTTCCTTGCGCAGGCTGCGGCCTACCGCATTGAGGTTCAGTTTGTTGCCGTGGCGCTCAAACAGACTCATGCCGTAATTCTGCTCAAGGGTTTGCAGGGCGGCGCTGGCGGCAGACTGGGAGAGATTCAGATCCTGAGCGGCACGGGATACGTTTTCGTGGCGGGCGACGGCCAGGAAGATGCCAAGTTGGCGGAGAGTGAAGTTCATGGTCCGGGCCTCAGAAATTAAACTGTTTTTGCGAGCGCCTGTCGTCCGTCATTGCGAGCGCAGCGAAGCAATCTCCATACACTGGTGCCATATCCGGAAAGATTGCTTCGCTGCGCTCGCAATGACACGGCCTGCTAACTAAAAAATCGATACTGAGTATTATAATAACCCGTTTTACTAATGGCGAGTAGCTCCGTATGATGGCGCCTTTCCCAAAGCTGGCCCCGTCGGCTGATATACTCCGAAACCTTTGATTTCCTCTATTGGAGAACACCATGGCAGAGCAAAAAGCGACGAACGTGCATTGGCACGACGGTGAAGTGACCCGTGAAGATCGTCAGAAAATGCTGAAGCAGAAGGGTGCCACCCTGTGGTTTACCGGTCTGTCCGGCTCCGGCAAGAGCACCGTTGCCGTTGCGCTGGAAAAGGCGCTGATCGAGAAAGGCCACCTTTGCTACCGTCTTGACGGTGACAATGTGCGCCTGGGTATTAACAAGAACCTGGGCTTTTCCGCCGAAGACCGCGCTGAGAATATTCGCCGGATCGGCGAAATTGCCAAACTGTTCGTGGATACCGGTGTGATTGTGCTGTCGAGCTTTGTCAGTCCCTACCGCGCTGACCGCGATCAGGTGCGTGAGCTGCACGCTCAGAGCGATATGGACTTCCTGGAAGTCTTTGTTGATGTACCTCTGTCTGTTGCTGAAGAGCGCGACCCCAAAGGTCTTTACAAAAAGGCGCGTGCCGGCGAGATCAAGAACTTTACCGGTATCGATGATCCCTATGAGGCGCCGGAGCAGGCTGAAGTGGTATTGAACAGCCACGAGATGAGCCTGGAAAAAGAAGTGGAAGTGCTGCTCGAAGAAATGAGCAAGCGCGGAATTATTTAACGTCGGACGTCGGACGTCAGACGACGGAACACGTATGGGTGCCAGGATAGATCGCGGCACCTCACGTATCGCGAAACAATTTACGGAGCAACAACATGATCAAACCCCATGGCGCTGATGAACTGAAGCCCTTGTTTGTTTACGACACCGAGAAGCACCACGCCCTGCAGAAAGAGGCAGAAACCCTGCCTTCGCTGCTGCTCAACTCTGCAGCCGCTGCCAACGCAGTGATGATGGGGGCGGGCTACTTTACCCCGCTGTCCGGTTACATGAACCTGGCCGACGCTTTGAGCGTGGCGGAAAACATGCAGACTACGGATGGCCTGTTCTGGCCGGTACCGGTCGTTAACCTCACTGAAGCTGCCGAAGGTATTCAAGCGGGCAGCCGTATCGCCCTGCGTGACCCCAATGTCGAGGGTCACCCGATTCTGGCGGTGATGAACGTCGATGCAGTCGAGACCGTTACCGACGAGCAGGTTGAGACCATGGCCGAACAGATTTTCGGCACGCTGGACCCTGAGCATCCCGGCGTAAAAACGTTCAAGAGTCTGGGCAAAACCCTGCTGTCCGGCCCGATTGAGGTGCTGAACTTCTCGTACTTCCAGACGGACTTCCCGGATACCTTCCGCACCGCGGTTGAGATTCGCAATGAAATTTCCGAGCGCGGCTGGGAAAAGGTTGTCGCCTTCCAGACCCGTAACCCCATGCACCGCGCGCACGAAGAGCTGTGCCACATGGCTCGCGAGCAACTCAACGCCGATGGCGTGCTGATTCACATGCTGCTGGGCAAGCTGAAGAAGGGGGATATTCCCGCCGACGTTCGCGATGCGGCTATTCGCAAGATGGTTGAAGTTTACTTTCCGCCCAACAGCGCGATGGTCACCGGTTACGGCTTTGATATGTTGTACGCCGGCCCCCGTGAGGCGGTATTGCACGCCGTATTCCGTCAGAACTGCGGTTGCACCCACCTGATCGTTGGTCGCGACCACGCCGGTGTCGGCGACTACTACGGTGCCTTTGACGCCCAAACCATCTTCGATGAGAAAGTGCCGGCCGATGCGCTGGGTATTGAGATCTTCAAGGCTGATCACACGGCCTACTCGAAGAAGCTCAACAAGGTTGTCATGATGCGCGATGCGCCGGATCACGACAAAGAAGACTTTGTGCTGCTGTCCGGTACCAAGGTTCGCGAAATGCTGGGTCAGGGGATTGCGCCGCCGCCAGAATTTTCGCGCCCCGAAGTGGCCAAGATTCTGATGGATTACTATCAGGCTCTCGACGCGAAGTAAAAATAGCCCTCACCCTGTCCCATTGACTCGCTTTGCTCGGGGCTTCGCCCCACCGTCGCTGGCTCCGGTGCCCAAATCTTTTAGATTTGTCCCAGAGGGAGAGGGTACCCTCCAGATTGTCCTGCAGTAATTCCCCCGCCCTCTGGGAGACGGTGCCTTTCAGATTGATCCTGTAAGAATCCCCTCTCCCTTTGGGAGAGGGTTAGGGTGAGGGGAGTACATAAAAAAGCCCCGACCATCGCTGGCCGGGGCTTTTTTGTGCGTGACGAAAACAACCTAAATCAATTATGCGCGTGCAGCGCCTCATTCAGCTCAATAGCTGATTTGTTGGTCAGCACTTCAATGGCGCCAGATTTCGAGTTACGGCGGAACAGCAGGTCCGACTGGCCGGCAAGATCGCGGGCTTTAACGGTATTTACCACCTGGCCTTTGTCGTCGAGCATGGTGACCAGCGAGCCGGCCGTTACGTAGAGCCCGGCTTCAATGGTGCAGCGATCGCCCAGCGGAATGCCCACGCCGGCGTTTGCGCCGATCAGGCATTCCTTGCCGACAGAAATGATCACATTGTTGCCGCCCGACAGGGTGCCCATGGTGGAGGCGCCGCCGCCGAGGTCCGAGCCGGAGCCCAGTACCACGCCAGCAGAAATACGACCTTCCACCATGCCGGGGCCTTCGGTGCCCGCGTTAAAGTTCACGAAGCCTTCGTGCATGATGGTAGTGCCTTCGCCGAGGTAGGCGCCGAGTCGAACGCGGGCAGTGTGGGCTACACGCACGCCAGCAGGAACCACGTAATTCGCCATTTTCGGGAACTTGTCGACGGACATCACTTCCAGCAGTTCACCTTTCAGGCGCGCCTCAAGCTGTCGGTCAGACAACTCATCAATAGCCACAGCGCCCTGATTGGTCCAGGCCACGTTGGGCAGCACGCCGAACATGCCGTCCAGCTTCAGGCTGTGGGGTTTGGCCAGACGATGCGACAACAGGTGCAGCTTCAGGTAAACCTCGGGAACCGACGTGGGCGCTTCATCTGTGCTCAGTACCGTAGCAACCAACGGCTGTTTGCTGCTGGACAGTTTGGCGCAGATTGAAGCCTGTTCATCGTCGACACCTTTCAGCGCTTCTGAAAGCGCGATCATGCGAGCCGGATCAAGGTTGATGGCGTGATTGCCGCCGGTAAAGGCCAGCGCATCGACCAGTACGCCAGTCACTTCGGCAGAGGGCTGAAGCAGCGGGGCGGGATAGAATACTTCCAGCCATTCGCCTTTGCTGTTGTGGGTGCCGACGCCAATGCCAACACTGAAAAGAGAGGATGTCATAGGGGCTACCTTTGTTTTCTGTGAATTAATTTGCGGTGAGAGTCTGATAGTCCTTGTCGGAAAAGCCGACATGAACCGTGTCAGCCTTGACGAGGACCGGGCGCTTGATAAGCGTTGGATGCTGGGCGAGCAGGGCGACGATAGAGGCCTTGTCGTCGGCCGCGCGCTCTGACTCGCTGAGTTGCTTCCAGGTGGTACTGCGTTTATTCAGCAGCTTTTCGCCCACTGCGTCATACCACTTCTCGAGCGCATTTTTGCTGAGTGCTTCGTCGCGATAGTCACTGAAACTGTGGTCAACACCATTCTGTTCCAGCCACTTGCGAGCCTTGCGTACGGTGTCGCAGTTCTTGATGCC
>PAKT01000112.1 GCA_002710725.1 Spongiibacteraceae bacterium | reverse complement strand
TACAATGAAGAATTATTTTTTGGATCGGTCTCATTGTTTTTTTTCCTTATCTCCGCATGGGATTCATAAAATTTAAAATCAATAACTAAAATGATAATAAGAATTATAGGAAAAAGAAAATAGGCAATCATTTTTTTAACCTCTCAGAAATTATTTTGAGATTATTTAAGATTGCTTGTAGTTTTTTATCGATTCTAAAAATAAACATGACTGAAATAAAGATTGGAAAACCAATTTCGTTTATTATTTTAATGAGTTCATTGACTTCCATAAATAAACCATTAAAATTGTCAGACGCCAAAAATTTCTTATTAAAAAAGGTAACAAAAAATGAGTGACGGTAACAACTTTTTGAATAAAAACTTCTTGAGATTAGCGTTAAAGATCGATGAAATGGCTTCGAAGGAATTACCCGAAGCAGAAACTTTAAAAATGTTAAACGATGCATTAACGGCAACATTAGAAATTTTTAACGCCTCTTTCATTGTAGGAAAGGATGTTGGAAAAGTAAATGTTGTTAAAAGTTTTTGGGAAGTTTTAAAAAATGTAGTTAACAATATGGTTATAGAAAAAGAGGAAAAAGAAAATGGTAACAATAACAAGAAAGACAAAAAAGACAAAAAATCTAAGTGAATTAAAGGAAGAAAAAAAGGAAGAACGATTAATAAGGGCCTGGTCGTTTGAATCGGCTGGTTTTGGCGCCATAAGAAAAGTTGATTATTTTATTCAAGGTGATAGAGTTATAAATACGGAAAAACATACGGAAGACGTTAAGGAAATTGTTCTGGCAAAAATACGAAGGGAGATGCTGGATGGATCTATTGTACATTAAAGGGTTTTTAAAGAAATACTTTTTCGATTTTTTCTTCTATACCTATTTATTTAAACTATCGTTTTTGACGGTTATTCATACAAAGGCCGAAATTTATATTGGAACCCTTTTAAGTTTTATTATGTTGTGTAATAAATTTTTGGAACTTAAAGATGATGAATTTAAAGAAGAAATAGAATTAATCAATAAAAAAATTCTGACCCTAAGTAATTCATTGAATGGCCTATCTCTTAAAATCGAAAAGGTAAGGAAATTTGTTGATACAGCAGGTACTAGGCAAACATTTGAGTCAATTAAAAACCCCTTTAATTTAAGGAACAAATGAATAAAAAAAGAATCCCTATAAATAATAATAGGGAAAAACGTTTTATTCCACTTCCTAAAGACATAATGAAAATTAGGGTTTTTAAAACTCGAAACCTTTTGTTGACGACAGAGAAGAGTAAAGGGGAAGTTCTCAGTCAGCTTATGCATGAGTTTGGGATTGCCAGAAATACAGCCTACAAACTTTTTAATGATGCAAAAAAACAACTAATGCAGGATATGGAAAACGAACAAACCCAGGTTTTCAAAGGAATAAGGAATGAACTATTTCATATTCTAGATAACTTAAGAGAATCTAATAATGTAAAAGAAATGTTGGGGACTATTCGGTTAATTATGTCCCTTTACGGGTTAGAAGACAAAAACATAAATGTAAAAGTTTCCGATGAATCTAAGCTCAAAGATGTTGAAACATCCACTCTATTAAAGGTAATTTCTTCCAATGATGAAAATAAGAAAGACAATAAGGATTGATGATAAACTTTTCCGCAAAATAGAAAAAATGGTTAGTGAAGAATTTGAGGGAAGTTTCTCTTTTTTTTTAGGTTTTGTTCCGAGATGTTTTTAATTAATTTTAAACCAAACAAAAAAGAATATGACAAAGAAATACGGAGATATTTTCGCGAACTCGAACGAGATAAAGAACGAATTATGGAAAAGAGGGGCCTTAAGTTGGAAGCTAAAAAAGTCACAGATACTTATAGAAAAAAACTTCCAAGAAGTGCGCGGGAAGCTCTTTGTAAGTAATTGTTCCCGTCGCTTCGGTAAAAGCTTTTGGGCCGCCGTAAAATGTTTAGAAGTCGCAATTAAAAAACCAAAGGCCAAGATAAAATTTGCCTCCGCATTTTCTACAGAGGTCGAAGAAATTATAATTCCAGCATTTCGATTTTTATTAGAGGATTGCCCAAGTGAGCTAGAACCTCAATGGCTGGTATCCAAAAAAAAATACATTTTCCCCAATGAATCTGAAATTCAAATGATCGGACTGGACCGGAACCCAAACGGTCCCCGAGGTCAGTTTTGTGACTTGTTTATTTTTGAAGAGGCCGGATTTATATCTAGATTGGACTATCTCTATTCTAGTGTTGTTGTTCCAATGTTTAAAGGAAGGGAAGGCGCGAAGGCAATAATGATCTCTACGCCCCCAATCTCCCCAGTACATCCTTATAGAAATTTTTGTGAGAAGGCGAAAAAAGAAAATGCATTTAGTGAGTTTACAATTTTCGACGACCCCGACGCAACTAAAGAAGAAATTGAAATTTATAGAAAAGAATGCCTTTCTATTTCCGATTGGGAACGGGAATATTTAGTCAAATTTACAATTGATATTAATAGGGCAATCATTCCAGAGTGGAAAAAGGAATTCGAAGGGACTTTAAAAAAGGATGAATTTTATGAATACTATAGTGCATATTTGGGAATGGACCTGGGGATTAGGGACAAAACCGTTGTTCTGTTTAGCTATTATGATTTTAATAATGGCACTTTATGCATTGTTGATGAAGTAGTCATGCATGGTGCGGCCCTAACAACAGATAAATTAGCGTTGGCCGTAAAAGAAAAAGAAAAGAGAAATTTCCCAGAGAAAAAAACATTTCGATATTCCGATAATAACAATCCTCTTTTACTTCAAGACTTGAGTTTAAATTATCAATTAGTGTTCTCCCCTACCACCAAAACAAGTTTAGAGAGTATGGTTAATAAGGTTAGAATTTGGGTTAAAAATGGAAGGATAAGGGTTTCTGAAAAGTGTACTGAATTATTAGGATGTTTAGGGAATGGAATTTGGAAAGAAAACCGAAAAGACTTTGATCGGTCGTCTGTCTTTGGTCATTTCGATGCACTGGCCGCTTTAATTTACCTGGTTCGTAACGTTAACGAATCTCACAACCCCATTCCAAAACTACATAAAATAGGGCATGATACTCACTGGATCAATGAAGACTTTAAAAAAACTGAAACCCATAAGGCCCTAAAAGGTCTATTCAAACGAAGGTAATTTTTATGGCCGATAAATATTTTGCATCTTTACCGACTGAAGAAATAGGGGCCTCTCTTTTAAAAAAAGTTGATGAATTTTATTTTTATTTATCGCGGACTGGAAGAAACAAACTCTGGGAAAGGTCGTACTACCAATATTATCGTGCCATGGATCATAAGGGCAACATGTACTATACGGGTGAACAAGACGAATTCACTAATCTACCCGTCAATCATTTTCGAAACCTATTACAGCATTTAGTGGTCATGACCACTTCACAACGTCCCGTATATCAACCCATGGCGGTCAATAATGACCACAAAAGCCAGGCCCAAGTTATTTTGGCCAAGGTTCTTTTAGAATATTATCAGAAAGAAAAAAAGATAGAAAATCATGTAAAAAAAGCGGTTGAAACATCTTTGATCTACGGAGACGCCTTTATTGGTATGGAGTGGGATGCCACTAGTGGTATTCAGTACGGAATTGATAATAAGGGTGATGTTGTAAATGATGGCGATATTGTTATAAAAAATTACAATCCTTTAAACGTTATTTTTGATCCGACAATTGTAGAATATCATAAAAGGAACTGGATAATTTTAGTTGAATTTGTTAATCGTTTTGAATTGTCGGCCAAATTTAAGAAACAATCGGAAGAGATTTTAAGCGTAGGTCAAGACAACCAGATTGAAAGGGTTTCAACTCGATTAGGGTGGGACCGATACGAAAATGAAGACTTGATTCCAGTCTATAAATTTTATCATAGACCCACGATTGCCCGACCTGGTGGGCGCTATACGGAGTTAATAACACCTTCGATCGTCCTCGTTGATACAGCCTTACCCTATAAAGATATTCCAGTTTTTAGAATAGCCCCTGGCGAACAAGATGAAAGTCCCTTTGGTTATTCCGTCGGGTTTGATCTGCTTCCAATCCAGGAAGGAATAGACGGAATGAACGCAACGGCCATAACCAACATAGGCCAGTTTGGTGTTCAAAATATTCTAGTTCCTATGGGAAGTAATATCTCCCAGGAAGAACTTTCAGGCGGTCTTTCAATTTTACAATATGACCCCAACCTGGGTCCCCCAAGTCCATTACAACTTACCGCTACTTCCCCAGAAACTTATAATTATATGGCCAAACTAGAGGCTTTAATGGAAACCATTTCCGGCGTAAATTCAGTTACCAGGGGAAACCCGGAGAGTTCATTAAAGTCTGGTGCCGCTCTGGCATTAGTCCAGTCGATGGCGATACAATTTAATTCAGGATTGCAAGCTTCATACGCCCAACTTCTAGAGGACACGGGCACAGGGATGATTAACATATTAAAAACTTATGCAACTACCCCACGGGTTGCGGACATCGCCGGCAAATCTAATGCCCCGTACATGCAAGAATGGACAAAAGAATCTATTAATCAAATTAACCGGGTGGTGGAGGACATGGGGAATCCCCTTTCTACTTCCTTGGCGGGTCGGCTTAATTTAGCGGAAAATTTAATGGCGGGCGGTTTTATAGAAAACCCAGACCAGTACATCCAGGTATTAGAAACGGGTAGACTGGAACCTGTGTTGGAAGGGAAAAGACGCGAAAACGTTTTTATAAAAGGTGAAAACGAGGCGTTGAGATCCGGTAAAAAAGAAGTGATTGCCCTAGTTACGGACAAACACCAAGTCCATATAATGGAACACAAAACATTACTAAGTGATGTTGATGCGCGCGGAGACAAAGAATTACAAGTGAGGGTGCTTAAACATATTCAAGAACACATTACACTTTTACGAACAACGGACCCCGGACTTTTGGCACTCTTAGGGGAACAACCCTTACCCCCATTACAAATGCCTGGACAACCACAACCACAGCCTGGACAACCTGGGCAACCTGGACCACAATCACAGCCGCCAGTTGGGGGTGGTGAAGTTGAGGCCAGTGAAATGCTTGAGTCCCAAACGCCAGGGGAACAAGAAGCGCGTAAAGTAAAATTACCAAACATGCCAAAAAACCCGTTAAGCGGGGAAGAGTTTAATATAATTTCAGGGGGACTTTAAGAATGATGGAAGGAATTGAAAACGTTGATACCGCCGATACCGCCGATGCGGGGATTGAGGGTAGTGAAAGTTTAAATGATGGCAATATTTTAGAAACCGTTTTGCCTGAGGATGCGTCACAGGAAGTTCAGGACGCCATTAAGGAAATGTATAAAGTCCAGATTAACGGCCAGGAAGGTGAAGTTGATCTTGACGAGTTACGGAAGGGATACCAAACGGCCAAATCCGCGCAGGAAAAATTTAGAGAGGCCGAAACACTGAAAAAACAAATGGCCTATTTACCTGAATATCTGAAATCAAACCCGATAGAGGCCCTTAAACATGTAGGAATTGATTTCAACGAACTGGCGGAAGGGCATGTTTTAAAACAAGCTGAATATGAAATGCTGGACGAAAATGAACGCCGGGCGGTCGATGCTGAAACATTAGCGGAACAGCGGGAAAAAGAACTTCAATTTTACCGCCAAAAACAAGAAGAACAAGAACATAATTCCCGAGTGGATACCTTTTCCCAAAAGATCCAAGAAGGGCTTCAAAATGGTGGGCTTCCAACTAGCAAAAAAATGATGGGTGAAGTTGCTAGGGAATTAGAATTCCTTTGGAATACTGGTAACGCACAGGCGACCCCTGACGATGCTGTACAGGCCTTAAAGCAAAAAAGGCATGGACTGGGTAGAGAAACCGTTTCTGGGTTAAGTGTTCAGGATATTATAGAGGCCTTGGGACCAGAGAAATTAAAAGAACTTAGAAACCATGACTTGGAAAAATTGAATAAAGGTAATTTTTACAATCAGGATTTAAAACTAAGTGAAGCTAAACCTTTTGAAAAAAACAAAAAAGGTATAACTAAAGAAGACTGGAAGAATCACCTTCGCATGATTGAAAACATGTAAAAAAAACCTTATAATGGCCCAAGGGAATTTTTCTTGGGCGTTTTTTCTAACTACCCTTAAAATTCCTTAAAAAATTTTCTTAAGTTGGGCGTTTAACGACTACCCTTTTAGGAAAAGAGTGATCTTTTTTTAAATGTAAATTTTAATTAACTAAAAAGGGAGTTTATAAAATGGCAAGTGTAACTTCGCCCGCGCAACTCGATGGGCTATTTAAACAAATATATGCTGACAATATCCAAAATCTTATTCCAGAAACGGCCAGACTTGTAAAAGATATCAAGTTTGTCAGTGCCGATAAAGAAACAGGGAATAAATATAACCAGCCCGTTGTTCTGAGTAATGAACAAGGTATTTCATTCGGTGGGGCCAGTGCTGGCGCATTTTCTCTGAATTCCGCTGTGGCATTGACGATGAAAAATGCTCAACTGGAAGGGTCACAAATGGTTCTTAGAAGTTCCATTTCTTACGATGCTGCATCTAAGGCCTCAAATTCTAAAAAGGCATTTGTTCGAGGGACTGAATTTCTTGTAGAAAACATGATGGAGTCCATGACAAAATTTCTTGAAATTGCGCTTCTTTACGGCGGAAAGGGGACAGGGAGTTTTAATGCTATAACCGGAAGTTCTACGGCCAGAGTTGTAACTTGTACAACGGCCAGTTTCGCCGCAGGTATTTGGTCGGGAACAGAAAACGCGGTTATCAATTTTTATACCGCCGCCGGTGCTCTTGTTTCTTCCGGTGCCGACGCAGATTTTATTATCACCTCGGTTGACATTACCAATAAGAAATTGACCTTAGAGTGTACTTCGGGAGGAGGTTCGGCGTTAGATTCTGCAATTGGTTCCGCTGCGGTCGACTCTTTTTGGAAAGGGGCATATGGAAATGAAATGACGGGCCTTGATGGCATTATCACAAATGCGACGGCACTTTTTGGAATCGACGCTTCGGTCTATTCCCTGTGGGCCGGTAACTCTCATGCCTGCGGAGGTGCTGCACTGACATTGGCAAAAGTTCTTTCTGGACTTTCTAAAGCTGTTGAACGTGGATTGAATGAGGACGTGTATCTTTACACAAACCCAATCACATGGAGTAATTTAAACTCGGATCAGGCCGCACTAAGAAGTTATGACTATTCTTATAAGCCAGCCAAGTCCGAAGCCGGTTCTCACGCGATTGAGTACCATGGCAACAACGGGAAAATCACGGTCGTTCCCCATAATTGTGTTAAGGAAGGTGAAGCCTTTGCCCTTCCACTACGAAAAGCACGACGAATTGGTTCATCTGAAATTACTTTCAAAAGACCAGGTCGCCAGGGCGAAGACTTTTTTAGGGAACTCTCGGATTCAGCAGGATACGAATTACGCAGCTTCCTAGATCAAAGTTTATTTATAGAAACTCCCGCACGAACTGTGAAATATACTGGCATTGTTAACAGCTAAACAACCTTTGGGGGCTTAGGCCCCCTTTTCTTTTGAGGGTTTATCATGTCTCAAACCGTTACACTCAATGGCGTTTCTTATACAGTTCCCGATCCTGATGATACGGGCTGGGGTTCTTACACAACATCTTATCTAACGGCGATTGCTTCCAACATGCTCCAAAAATCTGGCGGAAGTTTTAACCTAACCGCCGATGTGGATTTGGGTTCGTCGTATGGATTGATTTCCGCATATTACAAAAGTTCAGCCGTCAGTTTACCATCGGTCGGCGTGGTCCGATTGGGAAACACAGACGCCGTTGCGTGGAAAGGTGTTTCTTCGGACATGTCCCTTGTTTCCGATGCTTCGACCGACGGGATTTTAAATTATAATTCCGTGGCACTGGTGACTGTTTCCGCAACTCAAACACTTACGAATAAAACTTTAACAAGCCCGGTTATTAATACCGGACTTAGTGGAACAGCGATTGACGACAATACAAGCCTAGGAAGTTCTACAACAAAGGTTCCAACACAGAATGCCGTGAAAACTTATGTTGATGCTCAAGTAACGGCTTCGGATTTAGATTTCCAAGGTGATTCGGGGGGCGCCCAATCGGTTGATTTAGATTCCCAGAGTCTTACTGTAGAAGGTGGAACAGGGGTTGATACAACGGGGTCATCCCAAAAAATAAGTGTTGCCATTGATTCTTCCGTCACGACAAACTCAGGCACTCAAACACTCACGAACAAAACACTTACAAGCCCAAAATTAAATGAAGACGTAGCCCTCTCCGCAACTTCTACTTATTTAAATCGAATGGATGCGACTTCAAGTGTTCAAACTCAGTTAGATGCTAAACAGGCAACAATTGATTCTGGAAGCAGGCTAAATGCTAATCTGGTTGGAACAGCAGGGACGGTTTCCAATACGGAATACGACTATCTTTCAACTGTTTCTTCTAATATACAGACTCAAATAGATGCAAAACAAGCAACTATTGATTCAGGTGCTAGATTAGACGCTAGTTTGGTTGGTACAGCCGGAACCGTTTCCAATACGGAATACGACTATCTTTCAACCGTCTCTTCTAATATTCAAACTCAAATAGATACAAAAGCGCCTGTATTAAATCCCAATCTTACAGGTTACGTCGATCTCGATACAATTTCAGCACCTGGGGAACCGGATACAACTGGGCAAACTCGACTTTATTCAACGGATAGTAAACTTTATTTCCATGGTAAGGGCGGGTCGGCAACTGAAATTGGTTCGGGTGGTGGTGCTGGTGATGCTGACACAATCCAACTAAAAACCGCCGAAGCTTCCGACGCCGTTGATTCGGCCCCTTGGTACACCGGAAAAGATGAAGTTCCGGGTGGGGCGGGAACGTTAACCGGGACATGGGAACTTTCAACGACGAATCCACTTATAAACGTAGACGGAAAAACTAAAGTCTTTCATTATTCTAACGGCGGGGCCGATACCCAAAACTCTTATTTTGAAATTGAATTAGACGTCCCCAATTATGCAAAAGGACACAATTTAGTTTTACAACTTTTTTATCGAACGGTTGGTGCCGAAGACACAGACTTTCTATTTTTTAGTCGCGACCGGACGGCGGACTATGAAACTACTGTCGATGGGTCGCAGTCCTCGGTTAATACAGTCACCCTTGTGAGTGCCACGGGATTTACCGTCGGAGATAGATTTTGTATTGGTGATTCTTCGGGTGATAGACATTTTAGATATGTAACCGCCGTCTCTTCGGAAGACGTTTCTTTTAGTGGGGGCGCTTTAAGTTTTGATGGTGGTGAGGCCGCCGTTTCTAAATTCTTCACAGATGAACTCAACTATATTACAGCCGAAAATAATACGACAAATTACGAAGGGAAAATCAGAAAGTGGGCGTTTCAAATAAACGACACTACAACAAAAATACGCGTTGGTTTTCTTTACGATAATAGCGCGACAAGTACGAACGAATTATTCTTTGATCAGATTCTTTTATCAAGCAACCAATTTTTGCAGGTGAGTAGTCAAGGGCAGAGTGAATGTTACGAAGCGAACTACCAATCGGATTTTTGGAACACTGGAACAAGTACAGGCGGCTATTTATTCAACGAGGCTTTATTAAGTCCTACTGGCAATACTCCAGCGTTAGCGGATAGTAAGTTATTAACAATAGCTGATAATGCGGCGGGGTCTGCGTCATTTATTACACCTAAGCAGGATATTGTTCTTAACCTTACCGCAGGACTGGATTGCTCTACTACAGGTCAGGTCATAATTTATAGAGATGGGGGCAATGCTTATGCGTGGTCTGGTCCTACAGGTTCCGTCTGCGTACTGGAAGCGACTACTACTTTAAAACTATTAAAAAATGAATCTATTTATGTTTGGGGCAGAAATCCAGCATCACGCTCTGGCTTTATGACGATCACAGCCACCCCCCAAGTCAACGACGTCATCCTTCTCAATAGCCAGGATGAGATCTTCACGGACTGGGTGGATGCTGGCGCTCTTGTCATAGCAACTACAGGATCGGCTGCAGTTAAGGGGTCAATAAGACCCATAGATAAAATGCTTTGGAGAAGAGTTGGCTCTAATATGGAAGTTAGAATGGACTATCATCAAACTAATGGAGGAACCGCAGGGTCTGGTGATTACTTATTTTCTATTCCATCTGGGTATTCTATTGATACTTCCAAAGTAGAGGTGTTTTCAACTGTAGTTGGTCGAAGTGTTGCCAATGTGCCTAATATTGTAGGTGTAGCAACTGCGGATGGGGTGGGACTAGGATATAGTATGCCTACAGGGGTTGTTTCTGTTTATAGCTCTACCCAAATTAGGGTTTATGGGAATGAGTACGGGATTCCTGGTCGGGGAATGATATCGTATGATGTTGAACCTCTAAGCGGTGCGAATCAAAGTTATTCTTTTAAATTTTCAGTCCCAATCGCCGGCTGGACCTCAACTTTTAACCCAGTCCTTAGTATGCCGTTGGTGGATATTGGAAGGGACTCAGAAAGTTTAATCTTGCAAGACCCTATAGAATCTACCTCTTCAAATTACAGGGTTCATTATGGAACGGTTTTGGATGATACGAACTATAGCGGGGATCTTTTTACTTATGACAACAGCACCTCCGCAGGTTTAAAAATTACATTTAACCAAAATGTAGATGCTACTGTCTTATTTGGAGCAATCTCCACAGGTAGCTGGTGGATGACCATAGCTAGAAACTATGACAGCAATACTACAGCAGCATCAGTCCCAACAGCCAATTGCATTGCTTTTGGAAACACAGGAAACGCCAACACAACTGAGCTTCCCTTTACGGGTAAATTTAAGACAGGAGATTATTTATTTTTTCATGGAAATATAAACACCACTTCCAGCGATGGAGACAGAGTAACCTTTAGTATCTCGGTCGCAAAAGACCGTGGCAACACGAACATGGCCCACATCATCAAGCCCGCTGTTGCTATTGGAAAAGTCAAACTAGCTGAAGACACTCAGGGTGGAAGCTCCTCTGCTACTAGTTATGCCCCACGAACTGTTAACACTTGGACTGGAGAGACTTGGTTTGTATCTGGATTCACTGGAACGCTGGGTGTGGGTGGCACTAATGCCCAATTCGATCTTGAAGCTGGAACTTATAAAGTTTCTGGATGGACTTCATCTTATGACGGAAATTCAAGCTTCAGTCTATTAGATACTACTGACAATCAAATACAAATTTGGGGGATGAACCAATATGGAGACAGTGATGGGGAACGAAACTATTCAAGTAATCCGTTCATGGGAACTTTTACAATAACTGCATCAAAAACCTTCAAACTTTGGACCTACACTGAAACAGGGCAAGTAACCTATGGGCTTGGGTACAAAGCTAATGTAACCAATAGAGCTGAAAATTACGGCGAAATTATGATAGAAAAACTTAAATAGGAATGATCATGGGAAAAGTAAAAGAACTTGAAAGTGAAATACCAGAATATAATTCTGATACCCATCGGTGGGATTGGGAACTTAAACAAGTTGTTCCCCTTACTCCTGAAGAGATAGCTGAGATTGCACGAAGAAAAAGAAAGGCTGATTTAGAAAAAAGGTTTAAGCCTTTAATAGCTAACAATGTCTACTACAAAAAAGTTTTTGGCTCTCGGTACAATCTAGACCCTATGGGTGGGAAAAGATTTATAAGCGAACATGACGAAATAGCAGAGTGGGACCGTGACAACCTCGACGACTTCGAACAAAAAGTTCGGAAGTTGGAAGCTGCCAAGAAAGAAATGGACGATGAAACCGAACGTAATCGTCCTATGCTCGATCGTCGTAATGAGTACCAAAAGATAGACCATCTCTTCCTAGAAGCCCTCGCAGAAGGCGGCGGCACGATTATAGACGGGGTAGAAAAACCCTCGGAAAAAATGCAGGCCTATTTAAAATTGAGAGCAGATATAAAAACGAGGATTCCTAAATGAAGGAACCCGATGACTATTTGGTTTGGGGTTATCTGAGTTTATGTTTTATTTGTTGTATTATTATAAGTTTGAACGTTCCGCTAAATTGGTGAGGTAAAAATGATGGGAATGGAATTAGATAAAAAGGCATTGAAAGATATTATGAAAGGAATGGGAAAACTTGGTGGTGGGAAACCTAAGGCCATGAGTGTTTCCGTTGAAAAAGTTGGGAAGGTCCCCCACGGGATGGAAGAAATTAAAGAGGAAAAGGTCGAAGACAAAAAAGATCGTTGGCCGGAAGTTAAAGATAGATTGGCCGAAATTAAAAATAAGTTTTCTGAATTGGAAGCCATTATTGGTGAAGGCTATTATAAGGAAGAAAAAGTTGAGGAAAAAGAAGAAATAGAGGATTAAAATATGGCAATCGACTATACGACAACCGCATTAATTGAATCGGTTAAAAGAAGAATTGCAATCCCGACTTCTCAGGCCCTTTACACCAATCTGGATTTTTGTAAACTGGCCACGGATGAATTGCAATCTGTTTTAGTTCCGATGATGATTGCGGAACAAGAGGACTATTTTCTACACAGTGATGATCAATCTATAGACGGAACAACAACCGCTTTTAATTTACCCGATAGGGCCATCGGAAGGAAAATTAGAGATGCTGGATTTTACTCTTCAAGTGGTAATGAATATGTCCAACGACCACGCCTTGAAGTGGAAGACTATGGGGATCGTGCAGGAAACCTTGTTTCAACCTTGGGTGGTTATTTTTTCCAGGGTGATCAAATTATTTTCGACCCGGCCCCTAGAAATGTATCTAATCAATTGCGTATTTATTTTTATCGGCGCCCTAACAATCTTGTTCGTGAAACGGATTGTGGAAAAATAACTAACATCAACACAGGCACTAAGGTTGTAACGTTAAATAATGCTTCGACAAGCTGGGATACTGGAACAAAATTTGATGCAATAAAAGGGTCTGGCGGTTTCCGGTCTTTACAGGATTCTTTTACAGTTTCTTTAATCGCTGGATACGACTTGACTCTTTCGTCACTTCCTACAGGATTGGCCGTTGGCGACTGGATATGTCCCGAAGGCCAAAGCCCAATTGCCCAAATTCCCTACGAGGGTCATCACCTTTTAGCACAACTTACAGCAATTAAAGTTTTGGAAGGACTGGGAGATGCCAAGGGTATGGGAATGGCCCAAGAGAAATATGAATTTCTTTTAAAGAACTTTATTAAAACGTTAACCGATAGGGTTGATGGAAGTCCTCGTAAAGTTGTTAATCGAAGCGGTATTTTTAGGTCGAACAGGCGGGTGTTTTGGTGAGTCAAGTTGTTAGCTTAAAAAGCCCCGGACTTTACACCCACCCTAACCCTTTAGGATCTATTCCCGAAGGTGCGCTTGTAACCGCGAAAAATGTTGTAATAGATAAAGAAGACATAATTTCTAATCGTCGTGGTTTCAAGTTGTACGGTAACGCCTTCACCCTAACAGGCGACGATAAAATCAGCTCACTCTATTCCTATAAAGAAACAGTTCTAGTCCATTATGGTTCCAAGATTGCCAAAGATGGCGGGTCCGGTGTTTGGTCTGATCTTGACGGAACGTATTCCCCCCCGACTGGTGAACAGAAAATAAGAAGTGCGCAACTTCTAAAGAACTTTTATTTTACTTCGTCTGTGGGAATGAAAAAGGCTGACTCTCTGGCCGCCGATTCTATAACGTCAATGGGGGTAGTTAAGGCACTCGGTGGGACGGCTTCAATAACGGGGTCTAGTGGTTTTCTTTCGCAGGATCAACAAGTTGCCTATCGAATTATCTGGGGAATAGAGGACGCAAATAAAAACCTAATTTTAGGCGCTCCATCGGAAAGGATAATAGGAACCAATCCAAATTCTACAGGTGCTACAAGAGATATCTCACTCGTATTTAATATTCCAAGTGGAATAACAACATCTCATTTTTATCAGGTCTACCGTTCCGGCCCGTCGGGCGGGGAAAGTATAGAACCTAGTGATGAACTCCAATTAGTTTTAGAGGCGTATTCACCGGCAACGTCTGGAACTGTAACGGTTACCGACAATGTTGATGATACGTTAAGGGGTGCGACTCTTTATACGTCCCCCAGTCAAGAAGGAATAGCCCAGGCCAATGAAGTCCCACCACTGGCCAAAGACGTAACGCTTTTTAAGAATCATTTGTTTTTTGGGAACACTATTTCAAAACACCGACTTTATTTTACGGTGGTCGGTGTCGGTGGTTCTTCCTTAGATTATTTTTCCGTGACCGGCGATCCACAAATGTCTGGAACGACTATCACCAATCTGTCTTCCACGGCTGGAATAGCGGTCGGCCAAATGGTCGAGGGGACTGGGGTGCCAGCGGGGTCTTTAATAACCGTTGTCGATAGCACAACTATAACAATCGACGGCACGGTTACAACTGGTGGGACAGGTGTTGCCTTAACCATAAGAGATAGAATTTCTTTCTCTGGAACGGACTATTTCGCAAATGCGACCGAAGATGCCAGTTCACAATATTTTAAGGCAGATTCAAGTGGTACAGTCGCGGAAAACATTGATAAAACCGCCCGGTCTTTAGTCAGTGTTGTTAATACCTACACGGGCAATACAAGCGTTTATGCTTATTACTTAAGCGGTTATACCGATTTACCAGGGAAAATCTTAATAGAAGAACGTACACTGGGCGGTTCGACATTTTATGGGACCTCTTCTAAAGGTGCGGCGCTTAGTCCTGTTTGGTCTGTTAGTGGGACGGGAGATCCGTCTATAAATGATATTTCCCCCAACCGCGTTTATATCTCGAAAACTTCCAAGCCCGAGGCCGTTCCATTACTTAATTTTATTGATGTTGGGTCCAGTGACCAGGACATTTTAAGAATAATACCAGTGAGAGACTCCCTTTTTATTTTTAAAGAGGACGGTATTTATAGAATATCCGGTGAGACCGTCGCCAACTTTTCAGCATCCATTTTTGATGGAACAACCCGTTTACTTTCTAAAGAATCGGCGGTCCCTTTTTCAAACTCAGTTTATTGTTTCACAAATCAAGGGATTGTATCGGTTGGGTCCGGTGGGGTAGTTATAGTTTCACGGCCCATTGAAAATGATGTTTTAAAACTGACAAGCCCAAACTATACCAATTTTGCCGATGTTTCTTTTGGAATAGCTTATGAAACGGACCGTAAATATATCTTTTGTACCATCGATGGAGTGACCGACACGGTTGCGGATAAAGCTTTTTGTTATAATGTTTTAACCCAAACCTGGACAACCTGGGCATTTAATGGGCGTACATGCGGAATAGTTAACCCAGTTGACGATAAGTTATATCTGGGGAGTGGTGATTCATCCAAGAAGTACATTTACCAAGAAAGAAAGAATTTTGATATTTTTGATTTTGCTGAAGAGGAATTTACGGTAAACATTGTTTCTTCAAGTGAAAAGGAAATTGTTCTTACGAGTGTCGCCTCTGTTTCACTCGGAGATTCTATTTCCCAAACGTCTGGAAGCGCAATTAGAAAATCAAAAATAACGGCGATTGACTCCGACACTGAAACACTAACTGTTAATGATGTTGTTGGTTGGTCGGCGGGTAGTGCTACAGTTTACAACCCAACCAGCGTCGAGATTAAATGGGTACCTATTCATGGCGGGAACCCAGGAATATTAAAACAATTTTCTGAAATAAGTATGTTTTTCCAAACCGCAGATTTTGATACTATAACACTATATTTTTCAACAAATTTATATCAGCAACAATCCAGCGTTGACCTTTCCCCTTATCGGGAAGGGGGTTGGGGTTCTTTTGGTTGGGGGTCTATCCCTTGGGGGAGTGGGACGCCTTCCATTCAACCTATTAGAACTTATATCCCTATGGAGGCCCAAAGAGCGCACTGGTTAGATATGGTTGTAAGTCATAACCAAGCGCTAACAAATTTTGCGGTTGGCGGGTTTAGTTTAATCCTAGACGGAATGTCTAGCAGGTTTGTGGGGTAAGATGGCAAAACTTCCGGAAGTTAAAAGAGTTCAACTAGAAGACTTTCCCGGTTTCCCAAAATCGGTTAAGAACCTCGTTTATGTTTTAAACTTAATGCTACAGAGTTTGGTTAATGCTTTAAATAAAGACATAACCCTGAAAGAAAACATCTTATGTCAGGAAAAAGAATTAACATTTAGAACAAGTTCTTCCTACGACGGGACTGCGGAAAATTTTGACAACCTGGTTTTCAAGTCGAGTTTACCAGGAATGGCCAAGCATCTTTTGGTAACCCAAATTATTCAAAACGAGGGTAACCATACGCCGATTGAAAATTCAGTGAGAGCGGATTGGTTAGATATAAATAGAAATATTACAATTTATTTTTTAACTGGTTTGACCGCCAGTAAAAACTATACAGTTAGGTTTTTAGTTTTTTAGGGGTGATTTATGGGCGCTAGTTTAGCACAAGATTTTTATGAAAAAGAAAGCGGAATTGTCCCGTATAAAAAGAAGAAAAACACAGGGGACCTTTTGTCGAGTGAAGTTTCCGATGGGTCTGGTATTGGTGAGGGCGGCGATACAAAAAGCCCAACCGGGTTTGTTAACCTGGAACAATATCTAGAACAAAATAAGCCGGAAACGGAAGAAATGGTTTCAGGATTAACCGAAGACATAGGCCGAAGAACCCAATCTTTTACGGGCCAACTTGGTAAGGCCGAAGAACAATTTAAAGAAAAAGTTGATCTGGGTGGTGTTGGTTATGATAAGAAATTGGCGGAACAGTTTTATAAAGATCCAAGTCAATTCACTCAAAAAGATATTGGGGAAGAGCAAAAAGAAAAATTAAAAAGGTTTGAAGAAATGAGGGACGCCCGTTACAAGGGGCCGGGTCAATTTTCACAGGCCCAGGACATTTACAAACCCATCATTGAATCTCAAGAGGACCTTTTAAGTCGTGCGAAACTCTTAAGGGAAAGACCGGGTCAAGAGGGTGGTCGTGAATCTTTATTACAAGAAAGCATTAAAAGGCCGTTGACTGCGGGCCAAATGGCTTTAAATGCTGCGCTTATAGGATCAACCCCCAGCGGGATAAGTGCAATTGAAGCGGGTGCCAGTCAGGCCGAAGAGGCCGCGCGTGACCTAGATAGAAGACGTAAAGCACTTAATGTTATAGCCCAAGAAAGACAGGCCGGAACCCAGGAAACCGCCCAGAAAATTCAAACCGGGCTAACAGGCGCTCGAACCAACTTAAGAGATACTATTAAGGAACGCATTGGAACCATGCGATCAGGTGCGGAAACAACCCAGAAAGAATTTAAAGAGGCCCTAGCGAAAAGAAATTATGGTGAATTGGACGAGGGTGAAATTAGTGCATTGAATGAAATGAATATTTCCCAGGACCAGTTTAACCAAATGATGGGATCGGTCGATTGGTTACAAAGGCCAGAGGTAACCCCTACTTACATGGAAATAGGACGCGCTCCCAGCACGACAAACCTTTCGCCATCGATAAGTGGAACGGTCAACCCAGGAAATCTTTCGTCAATCTTGAAAAGTAGGGGTTTCGTTCTTCCGACCGACACGGAAGGGAATCTTTATTTGCCCGAAGACTTAAGGGATATTGATAAAGAAAATTTACAAAAAATTTATAATTATCAAAAATCAATGAATGAAATAGTTGAACAACAAAACAGGCCATCAACATTTGGTGGTGCTTTAGAATATGATTGGTATAAACATCATCAACCAGGTACGGGTTATTTTGAAGCCCAAGAGGGCGGACCCGAAATAGATCCCTCTTTATTTTATAAATTTGGTTCCCCCGATGTTGCTTACACAGAGTCGACCGTAACAAGTCCGGAAGAGTATGGAAGGCTTAAAGCTTTAAGGGAATTACAAGGGGTAGAAACCCCACTAGGTTTTGACTTAGAAGAAAGGAAAGGTCCTATATCCTACTCGGAAAATATTGGGGGGGAAGAAATGGACCAGGAAAAACTTTTAAGTGAGTTGGGTGGGACCGAAGAGGCCATTAAAGATAGAATGATTAAGAAGTTTTGGGACGACTATTTTACAAACGTTCAAGGTGGGAACGTAGGTGGGACGGGCTTTATCCCCCCTATCGGTATTAGTGGGATTCCTACTTAAATGGAAAGTAATAAATTTAAAGTGAGGTAAGTATGGTTTGGTGGGCACCACTGGCCGCCGCTGCGGGCGGCGCTGTTATAGGAAAAGCTTTAGAACCTTCAATGGAATCTGGCGCCGAAGGTGTTT
>PAKT01000111.1 GCA_002710725.1 Spongiibacteraceae bacterium | reverse complement strand
TCTGCTGCCATAATCTCCTCGCGAAGAGTGTCCATCACAGACCTCAGCGCAAATGTATCGCGCTGTTTGCCGGCGGGCACGGCTTCAAGTCGCGACAGGGTCATCAAATCCTGTATCAGACTCTGCATACGCCGCGCCTGTGCCGCCATCTGGCCAATTGCCCTCTCCTCCGGCGTTCCCGCCTGCGCCTGGCTGCCGAGAATTTCCAGGTAGCCGCTGATGACCGTCAGAGGAGTGCGCATTTCGTGGGAGACATTGGCAACAAAGTCCTTGCGCATCTGTTCAAGCTGCACCGTACGGGAGATATCGCGGGCAAACAACAGGCGGTTGTCGCGACCAAAGATAGACACCGACACGCTCAGACGCACCTGCGCGTTAACCGGCGAGGCCATCTGAAAGCGCTCATCGTAATCGCCGGAGTCAAAATAACGGATAAACTCAGGGGTCCGCACCAGATTAACGAGCAGGCGACCGGTGTCGTCCGGGTGACGCAAACCCAACAAAGTATGCGCCGCCTGATTCGACCATTCGATAGCTCCGTCTGGACTGAGCATCACGACCGCGTCCGCCATGGAGGAGAACGAGGCTCGAAGGTGGTCGATATTGGCCTGCAGGCGGGCATTGACCTTGAGGGTTTCTTTCTGCACTTGAGACAGGGTGTCGAACACCTCGCCCCACAAGCCCCCCGCTTCAGGCGGCTCATCCCGACCGGCACCGCCATGCAGCCACTCATTCAGATCCCGCAGCTGGCTCAGCGACCACAGCGCATAGGCAATAGCGGAACCACAGAGAAACCAGGGCAGTAAATCGAGCAGCAGACCAAAAAAGGCGGCAATTCCCAGCAAGGCGCCAAAGCGGGCGAGCTCGGTTTTCCACCCGTGCCGCTGCATCCGCTATCAGTCCAGCCCGGCCGCAGAAAATCGATAGCCGGTGCCGCGAACGGTCTGGATCAGCATGCCGTAATCCTGGGCATCCGTCGCCAGTGCCTTGCGCAGCCGCCGGATGTGGACATCAACGGTGCGCTCTTCCACATAAACGTTGCTGCCCCAGACCTGGTCAAGCAATTGACCGCGACTGTATGCGCGCTCCTGGTGAGTCATGAAGAACTTAAGCAGTTTGTACTCGGTCGGCCCCATATCAATCGGCTTGGAATCGGCGAACACCCGGTGGCTGACGGGGTCGAGCACCAATCCGTTCACCTCCACCGCATCGCCATCTTCCGGGTCGGCGCTGCGCCGCAGAACGGCTTTGATCCGGGCCAGCAGCTCGCGCGATGAAAATGGCTTGGTGACATAATCGTCAGCCCCAACATCCAGGCCCTGAATGCGATTATCCTCGTCATCCTTGGCGGTGAGCATGATGACAGGAATATTTCGGCTGACGTCGTCGCGACGCAATCGGCGCAACAATTCCAGCCCGGAAGTATTGGGCATCATCCAGTCCAACAGGATAAGGTCGGGGCGATTATCGAGAATCTGGCCGTAGGCGTCCTGCGCGTCTGCGGCCTCCATGCATTTGAAGCCGGCCATTTCGAGGCCGATACGTATCATTTCCCTGATTGCACTTTCGTCATCAACAATCAGAATGCTGCGATTTGCCATAGCTAGTCCGGTCATAATTGTAGAATCACAGCTACGCATTAAAAGACTTTTTCGTGACGATTATGTTACAGCAACTCGACAGCTCGATGACAGGCCTGCCACGGCCTGTCATGACAACGCAGGCCCGGTGCAGGATTATCGGCTCAAAATGCCGCGTATGGCTTCCGGCAGGTCGGCAGGAAACACCACCGTTTTGGCGTTCGGGGAGGCAGACAGGTTCTGCAGAGATTGAATGTACTTCTCGCCGAGCAGGTAGACCATCGGCAATTCCTCGCCCTTGATGGCGTCGGTCACCACCTCAATCGCTGCCGCGCTGGCCTTGGCCAGCACCACTTCGGCCTGGGCATCGCGGCGCGATGCTTCCAGGCGCCCATCTGCTTCGAGAATGGCCGCTTGTTTTTCACCTTCGGCGCGAGTAACAACGGCGCGACGCTGACGTTCAGCGGCGGCCTGCTCCTCCATGGCGCTCTGCATGGTCGGCGAGGGGTTGATATCCTGAATTTCAACCGTCTTGAGGGTAATGCCCCAGTCGGCAATATCATCGGAAATGCCCGCTTTCAGCTTGGCCTTGATCTGATCCCGGGATGACAGCGCAGCGTCCAGCGCCATTTCACCCACAATCGCACGCAGTGCAGTCTGTACCAGGTTCTGAATCGCAATGGTGTAGTCTTCAACCCCGTACACCGCTTTTTCGGGCGACACGATATTGATATAGGCGACGGCATTGGCAATGATCACTGCGTTGTCCTGGGTGATTACCTCCTGCGAAGGGATATCCAGCACGATATCCTTGGTAGTGACCTTGTAGGCAACCACATCGATAAAGGGCACCAGCCAGTTCAGGCCGGGGTTCATCGTGCCGTAGTACTTCCCGAGACGCTGCACAATATGCTTTGAACCCTGCGGTACAATCTTGACCGTCCTGGACAGCACCACCACCGCGACAATCGCCAGTGTAATGACGATACTCAAGCCTTCCATCAACTCACTCCCTGGATATTGGTTATTACTGAATCTTGCTGACGATCAGGGTATTGCCGGATACATCCGTCACGCTGACCCGATCCCCGACACTGAGTGTTTCCGCGCAGATAAACGACCACTCGTCACTGCCGAGCACCGGCACGGAAAAACGCAGTCGCCCACGTTCAGCCACATTGGCCTGAATCACCATCGCTGACTGTCCCAGCACCGCCTCCCGCGACATGCCGGAGAGTGTCTTGTCGCGAAAACGCGGCTGCACGAACTTGAACCAGACAAACAGGTCCAGCACCGACAACACCGTCCAGATCAGAAGCTCGGTGGTAAAACTGAGGTCAACCGCAAAGGCGATAACGCCCACGACCAGAGCACTCAAGCCCAGCCACAGCAGGACAAAGCCGGCGGTAAAGATTTCCAGCGCGATAAGAATCAGGCCCAGCACCAGCCAGTGCCAGTAGGCGATGGACGAATCAAGCCACTCCATGAATTTCCCCAGACGACATTTTTCTTATGGCTCGCCTATTTAGCCCCGAGCCCCGGCGGCAAGCAAGGATTTTCGGCCACAAATAGCGTATACTTCGCCCTTTCGCCAACACCGCCTCAAGCAGCTTTCCTATGCCCCCCGCAGACACACCAAAATCACTCTTCAGCTACCGCAAATACTGGGCGGAATGCTTTGGACCAGCGCCCTATCTGCCCATGTCTCGGGAGGAAATGGACGCCCTGGGCTGGGATAGCTGTGACATCATTCTGGTCACCGGCGACGCCTACGTCGACCACCCCAGCTTTGGCATGGCCGTGATCGGCCGGGTACTGGAGGCCCAGGGCTTTCGCGTGGGCATTATCGCCCAGCCCGACTGGCAATCGGCGGAGCCCTTTACCGTGCTGGGCGAGCCCAATCTGTTCTTCGGCGTTGCCGCCGGCAATATGGACTCGATGATCAACCGCTACACTGCTGATCGCCGGCTGCGCCACGACGACGCCTACAGTCCCAACAACGAAGGCGGCAAGCGCCCGGACCGGGCAGTCATCGTCTATTCCCAGCGCTGCCGCGAGGCCTACCGCAACACACCCATCGTGGTCGGTTCCATCGAAGCCAGCCTGCGCCGCATTGCCCATTACGACTACTGGAGCGACAAGGTACGCCGCTCCATCCTGCTGGACTCGCGCGCCGATCTGCTGGTCTATGGCAACGCAGAACGCGCCATTGTTGAGATTGCTCACCGCGCCGCCAGCGGTGAAGCTGTTCGCGAGATACGCGACCTGCGCGGTACTGCTTTCGTCCGCAAACGGATTCCCGACGGCTGGACTGTGGTCGACTCCTCAACCATCGACACGCCCGGACCGGTTGAGCCGCCCATCGACCCCTATCAGGACACCACTGAAACCAGCGAGTGCAAAACCAAGCAGAACGAGGCCGACGAAGTCCAGACTGTTCGGGTTATCGACCCGCTCAGTGCGCGCAAGCTGAAACTGATGGACGATCGCTGCGTAATCCGCCTGCCTGACTACGACACAGTACGCAGGGACCCGGTACTTTACGCCCACGCCGCCCGTGTGCTGCATCTGGAAACCAACCCCGGCAACGCCAAACCGCTGGTACAGCGCCACGGCGATCGCGAAGTGTGGCTCAATCCGCCCCCGATTCCGCTGACTACCGAAGAACTCGACAGCGTGTTTGAGCTGCCCTACCAGCGCAAACCGCACCCGGTTTACGGCGACGCCCGCATCCCGGCCTACGAAATGATACGCTTCTCGGTGAATATCATGCGAGGCTGTTTTGGCGGTTGTACTTTCTGCTCCATCACCGAACACGAGGGCAGAATCATTCAGAGCCGATCGCACGACTCGATCGTGCGCGAGGTGGAAAACATTCGCGATAAAACGCCGGGCTTCACCGGCGTTGTCTCGGATCTCGGCGGCCCCACCGCCAACATGTGGCGCCTGAACTGTAAAAGCAAAGCCATTGAAGAGAACTGCCGCAGGCTGTCCTGCATACACCCGAACATCTGCAAGAGCCTCAACACAGATCAGACACCGCTGATTGATCTCTACCGGGATGTTCGCGATGTAGAAGGAGTGAAGAAAGTCCTGATCGCCTCCGGCCTGCGCTACGACCTGGCAGTGGAAACTCCCGAATACGTGAAAGAACTGGTTACCCACCACGTCGGCGGCTACCTGAAGATCGCGCCCGAGCACACCGAAGACGGCCCGCTGTCAAAAATGATGAAGCCCGGTGTCGGCACTTACGACGCTTTCAAGAAACTTTTTGACAAATATTCCAAAGAAGCGGGGAAAGAACAATTTCTTATACCCTACTTTATCGCCGCCCATCCGGGCACCAGCGACAAAGACATGATGAATCTGGCCTTATGGCTGAAGCGCAACGGTTTCCGCGCCGATCAGGTTCAGGCTTTCTATCCCTCTCCCATGGCTAACGCAACCGCTATGTATCACTCGGAACGCAACCCACTGAAAAAGGTGTCGCGAAAAAGTGAGTCGGTATTTACCGCCAAGGGCTTGAAACAGCGCCGCTTGCACAAAGCCTTCCTGCGCTATCACGATCCCGAAAACTGGCCAATGTTACGCGATGCCCTGAAATCCATGGGGCGCAGCGACCTGATTGGCTTCAGTAAAAAACACCTCGTGCCGCCGCGCCAGCCAGCAGGCTGGAAACCCGCCAAAGCAAAAGGACGCATGCTGACCCAGCACACCGGACTGCCGCCGCGTCGCCAGCGGTAATTGCGATCTGTCAATTGCCGCTTTCATTTAGCCTTTAAAGTTTCATTTTCCGTGTGTATATTCAAAGTGCTGGCAACTTAAGCAGCACGGTTTTATGTTACAAGTCATCACGAAGTCGCGGTACTACCTCGTTCTGTTTGTCATAACTCCCCTGCCTGGCTCAGCACAAGAATCTTCAACAAATGAATCGAGGTTAAGTCATGTCAAAAGCAACTGGCAAAGTGAAGTGGTTTAACGAAACCAAAGGCTTTGGTTTCATTCAGCAGGAGCAGGGCCCTGATGTCTTTGTTCACTTCTCTGCCATTCAATCCGAGGGCTTCAAAACACTGGCCGAAGGGCAGGACGTGGAGTTTGAAGTGCAGCAGGGGCAGAAAGGTCTGCAGGCCGCCAACGTGACTGCTCTGTAACCACTCTGGCCTCATGCCATAGAGCTAAAACACCAGCCTTGCGCTGGTGTTTTTATTTGTAGATAAAGAAACAGTGATGAATGGGTTTGCCGGGGCGACTGAAATCCGGGTCCAGCGACCAGTCGGTTTTATCTTCTATTCGATAGCGCTCGCGCAGTGAATCTTCCAGTTTGAAATCGCGGCGGTTGTTGGAAAAAATCAGCAGACCACCCGGATTCAGCAGCCGCATGGCCTCATCGACCAGCATTTCCTGATCCCGCTGCACATCCAGCACCGTATCCGTGCGTTTAGAATTGGAGAAGGTCGGCGGGTCGAGAAGAATCAGATCAAAGCTCTTGTCGCTCTCTTTCAGCCACTCGACGCAATCCGCCTCGATGGTGTGATGGCGCGCCTCACTCATACCGTTAAGTGACAGATTCTCCCGCGTCCACTGCAGATAGCGCGGCGACAGATCAACACTGGTTGTCCACTTGGCCCCACCGAGTGCCGCGTGAACTGATGCAGTCCCGGTGTAGCAGAACAGATTCAGAAACGAGCGGCCGTTGGCGCGCGCCGCAATTTCCAGACGCACACGGCGGTGATCCAGAAACAGGCCGGTATCGAGAAAATCCTTCAGGTTGACCAGCAGTTTTGCCTGGCCTTCATGAACGGTCAGCATCTCGTTGCTGCGCTGCTCGCGCTGATACTGGGCTTTACCGCGCTGGCGGCGGCGCTGCTTCAACACGATACGCTCCGGCGGAATGCCGGTAGCCGCCGGCAAGCCCGCCATCACCTCGCGCAGGCGTGCTTCTGCCTTTTCTTCTGAAATTGACGCCGGAGGCGCATATTCCGCGACCACCAGCCAGTCGCCATAGCAATCTACCGCCACCGCATATTCCGGCATATCGGCGTCATACAGACGGTAACAGCTTACCTGCTCGCGCTTGAGCCACTTTTCCAGCCGTTTGCGGTTCTTCTGCAAGCGGTTGCTGAACATACGGGCACCTTCGCTCAAGGGAAGGCTGCTGCCGCCACTGGCCTGCTCACTTTCCCGGTGGCGAATCTGGTTTTCCGCCCGTAGATCAAACAGCAGCAGACGCGATTCGATGGAGCCATTGAGCATGCGGTACTGCTGATGGCTGTGCCAGGCCATGGCCTTGCCGAGGTGGGGGTTGCCGGTAATGACCGCCGCGCGCCAGCCGATAAAATCCTTCAGCGCATTGCCCAGATAGCGATACAGATGGACCAGCGAAGCCTCATCACCCAAACGCTCGCCGTAGGGTGGGTTACAGACCACGAGTCCGGTAGGCAAGTCGGTGTGAGTGGGTTTGGCAAATTCCGCCAGTTCCCTGCGCGACACCCGCACCCGCCCTTTCAGGCCGGCACTTTCAATATTCTCCTGCGCGGTCGCCACCGCCGAGCCGCTGGCGTCATAACCGCGAATTTCCGGCCACTGGCGGTCAAAGCCCTGCCGACGGCGCTCCAGAGCTTCCTCCCGAAGCCGGGCCCACAGTGCCGGCACATGGCCCTGCCACTGGTCAAAGCCCCAGCGGCGGCGCAGCAGGCCCGGTGCTATATCCATCGCCATCCAGGCCGCTTCAATCAGCAGAGTGCCCGAGCCGCACATGGGGTCGATCAGGGCACCGCCGCGAGCCGCCATACCGGGCCAATCAGCCCGCAGCAGTATGGCGCTGGCGAGATTTTCCTTCAGCGGTGCCAGCCCACCGCGACTGCGATAACCCCGCCGATGCAAGCTTTCGCCGGACAGGTCCAGCGATACCATGGCCCGCCCCTTGCGCAAACGGATGTGGATACGCAGGTCCGGGCGGTCCTTGTCGATGCTCGGGCGCTCGCCGCAGCGCTCGCGAAAATAATCGACGATTGCGTCTTTGCAGCGCAGCACCCCAAACTGGCTGTTTTTCAACCAGCTCACCTTGCCCTGAAAGTCGATGGCCAGCGTTGCCGTCGGCAGCAGATGCTCTTCCCAGGGCAGGGATTTGACCGCACTGTAGAGCGCATCGGCGCTGTCGACTTCAAAGTCGCCCAGGGTCAGGAATATGCGATTCGCCAGGCGCGACCAGAGGCAGGCCCGATAGGCGGTGTCCAGATCGGCGTGAAAATAAACGCTGCCTACACTCTCGCGCAGACTGGTCGCCCCAAGACTCGCCAGCTCTGACACAAGCAAACTCTCAAGTGACTTAGGACAACTGGCTCGGAGGGGGATTAATGCCGGATTGGCGTCAGATTCTGACAAAACGTTCTCTGCCTGATTGGAAAAGGTTGGCTACAGCGCCCACCATCCGTGACTTATGAAGTTACCGCCTAAGTAGAGGGCAGCATATAAACAATTGGTCTTCGTCAGCGGCGCGCAAATCTGCTTATATCGATAGTCTGCAGAGCGCAATTCTAGCATCCCTGTTGGGTGCTACACAGTAAGGATTGCTGTTTCGCGCCACTGCAGCGACCTAAGCTCAGTCCAATCTTGTACTGACCGTTCCATCAGGGAGATTCTTAACCTATGAGAAGACAGAAACGAGACATGTCCGATCGTGCCTTTCACAAAGGATACCAGGCAGGATTTTCAGGAAGAAATAAAGAAATGTGCCCCCATCAACAAGAGACCTTGCGCCAAAATTGGCTGACAGGTTGGCGCGAAGGACGTCAGGATTCCTGGGAGGGTTATTCTCAGGTTGAGGCTCTACAGAGAACCTACGCTCAGTAAGCATTTTCTCCACGACCAGCAGAAGCAGACTCGCCCGCCTTTTGGCGGGCTTTTTTCGTTCTGGGCTGGCGCTTTAGCCGGGGCTAGCGCTGCTTGCGACCCGCACGACAGCGCACGGCTTTGCCCCTCGGCTTGGCATCCTGCTTTTTCGCCACTTTGGTCTTTTTGTTCACGGGTGCCAGCCCCGCCATTTCATAGACCTTGTTGACGTCTTCCGCCGGCAACTCCATCCACTGCCCGGCCTTTAGCTTGGGCGGCAGAAAGATATTGCCGTAGCGCACCCGCTTCAAGCGATTGACCTGCAGCCCCTGAGATTCCCACAGACGGCGTACCTCGCGGTTGCGGCCCTCCATGATGACCACGTAGAACCAGTGGTTGATTCCTTCACCGCCGCCATCGACGATATCGGTAAAACGCGCAACGCCGTCATCCAGCAGCACGCCATCAACCAGCGCTTTCAGATTCTCTTCTTTGGTCTGCCCCATCACCCGACACAGGTATTCCCGTTCGATCACAGAGGACGGATGCATCAAACGGTTGGCCAGCTCGCCATCGGTGGTAAAGAGCAAAAGACCACTGGTGGTAAAGTCCAGTCGGCCCACTGAAATCCAGCGCTCCCCTCGGGCGCGCGGCAGGCTTTCAAATACCGAGCGACGACCTTCCGGGTCTTTGCGACTGCAAATTTCGTTGTCGGGCTTGTTGTAGATCAATACCCGACCGCGAACACTGTCTGGCGGCGTGAGCTTTACCTGACGCCCATCCAGCGCCACGCGCGCCTCTTCCGAGACCCGATCGCCCAGGGTCGCCTTTTTGCCGTCTACGGTCACCCGACCGTCGGCGATGGCGCGCTCCATTTCCCGGCGCGAGCCCAATCCTGCTCGTGCCAGTACTTTTTGAAGCTTCTCATCACTCATGTCATTCATGGATTGGTATTCTGCTCCGTGTCGTCAGTCTCGACGAGGGTTTCGGCCGTCTCGGCCTGGTTGGTTTCGGGTTTGGCGGATTCTTCGACGCCATCAGGTTCAGCGACATCATCCTGTGACTGTAAAAACTCGCTATCGGCCGGGTCGTCGCTGTCTTGGTTATTCACTTCTGACTGCGGCTCTGCAGAGGCTGTCTCGGCAGCGTCTTCTTCGAGCTCGCCATTTTCACCATTGCCTGCGGTCGCGTCAGCGCTGTCATCAAATTTCAACTCACCGGTCAGGGTGTCGAGATCCTTGATATCCGCCAGTGCCGGCAGATCGTCGAGATTGCTCAGATTGAAGTAATCGAGAAATTTGCGGGTGGTCGCGTACATGGCCGGTCGACCCGGTACGTCCTTGTGCCCCACCACTCTCACCCACTCCCGTTCCAGCAGGGTTTTGATAATCTGCGAGCTGACCGCAACGCCGCGAATATCTTCGATATCGCCGCGGGTAATGGGCTGGCGATAGGCAATCAATGCCAGGGTTTCGAGCAGAGCCCGCGAATAGCGCTGGGGTTTTTCGTCCCAGAGTCGGCCCACCCAGGGCGCCACATCTTCCACCACCTGAAAGCGGTAGCCGCTGGCCACCTGGCGCAGCTCAAAGCCCCTACCTTCGCAGTATTGGGTCAGCTGAGCCAGTGCTTCACGGATCTGCTCGTTTTCCGGGCGCTCGCCCTCCTCGAACAAGTCCGCCAGCTGGGGAACGGTCATGGGTTTGCCTGCGGCGAGCAGGGCGCCTTCCAGTATGCGTATAAGTTGATCTGTTTCCATCGTCAGGATTTGGCTTTTACGTGAATGGGCCCGAAGGCTTCGGTTTGCACAATTTCGATCAGCGATTCCTTGATCAGCTCCATCACTGCAAGGAAGGTCACCACAATACCCACGCGCCCTTCTTCCGGCGAAAACAGGGTCACAAAGGGGGTAAAACGCTCGGTCGAAAGACGGGCGAGCACTTCTGACATGCGTTCACGGGTCGACAGCTTTTCGCGCTGGATCTGATGGCTTTCAAACAGATCAGCCCGGCGCAGTACTTCGCTCAACGCCAGCATCAGCTCACGCATGTCCACATCCGGTTCGGGGCGGGCATGCTCGCGCGGCGGTGGCTCGGCCGAGGCCTCGAAAATATCCCGGCCAAGGCGCGGTATTTCATTAATTTCTTCGGCGGCTTTCTTGAAGCGCTCGTATTCCTGCAGGCGGCGAATCAACTGGGCGCGGGGGTCTTCCTCATCATCTTCCACCTCGCTGGAACGCGGCAGCAGCATGCGTGATTTGATTTCCGCCAGCATGGCCGCCATCAGCAGGTATTCTGCCGCCAGCTCGAACTGCATGGCGTTCATCATGTTCACGTAGCGCATGTACTGCTCGGTAATTTCGGAGACGTCGATCTCCAGAATATCGAGGTTCTGGCGCTTGATCAGGTACAGCAGCAGGTCGAGGGGGCCTTCAAAAGCCTCAAGGAAAACTTCCAGCGCGTCCGGCGGAATATAGAGATCCTTCGGCAGTTCAGTGACCGCCTTGCCCAGCACAACGGCAAACGGCATCTCGCCCTGTTGCGGCGAGGCATTGCGACGCAGGGCCTCCAGACTCAAGGGGGCACCGCCGAGCGGGTTCGGGTTGTCGGCCGGTTCAAGGGCGACCGAGTCGGGTTCGGCGGTATCGCTTTGCGCTGTTATTGTGTCGTCATCCACCAAAGCTGATCTCTACTGCTGAGCTGCCCTCGAAGGCAGGTTCACAAACGGAGCATTATACGCGCATGTGGGCGGCGGTACTATCTACGACTGTCTGCCTACGTCTGCCCTTCAGATACGCCGGGTAATGCCTACTCCGGCTCGAAGGCTGACCAGTCGCCCTGCCCCTTGCGAACGATCACCGGCACCTCATCCACCAGATCAATCACGGTGGTGGGCTCCATTCCGCAAAAACCGCCGTCTATCACCAGATCCAGCTCGTGTTGCAGGGTGTCACGGATATCGTAGGGGTCGGTCATCGGCATCTCGTCGCCGGGCAGTATCAGCGATACACTCATCAACGGCTCGTTCAGGGATTCGAGCAGGGCCAGCGCAATGGCATTGTCCGGCACCCGCAAGCCGATGGTTTTGCGTTTGGCGTGCAGCAGCCGGCGCGGTACTTCGCCGGTCGCCTGCATGATAAAGGTATAGGGGCCGGGCGTATGAGCCTTGATCAGGCGGAAGGCGGTATTGTCGACCCGCGCAAAGGTGCCCAGCTCAGAAAGGTCGCGGCACACCAGAGTGAAATTGTGATTGGCGTCCAGTCGACGAATACGGCGCACCCGCTCCAGCGCGGATTTGTCACCGATATGGCAACCCAGCGCATAGCCGGAATCTGTCGGATAAACCACCACACCGCCTTTGCGAATGATCTCTACTGCCTGCGCAATCAGGCGTTTTTGGGGGTTTTCCGGATGCACCTGGAAAAACTGGCTCAAGCTGAACTCCTCTTTTGATAACACTTACTGCCAGGCTTGCCAAACCGGCACGCAGCTGCCCACCAGCGCAGCCTCACAGCCCACTTCACTCCAGGGGCTCTCGGCGTGAAAATCACTGCCGATAGAGGCCATCATACCGAAATCGCGCGTAAGCCCGCGCAAATGGGACAGATCCGACTCATTCCAGCGACGCCCGTTGGCCACTTCCAGCGCACGTCCACCGGCCTCATTGAAGGCCACCACAAGGCGGCGCAGTTTGCTCCGCGTCAGCTTGTAGTGCAAGGGGTGAGCCAACACCGCCACACCTTTACTGGCCACTATCCAGTCCACGACCTCGGCCAGCTCCGGCCAATGGGTTTTCACATCTCCCACCTTGCCCGCGCCGAGATAGCGGTCAAAGGCCTCCTGCATGGAAGACACAACACCGCGCTGCAGCAGAATACGCGCAAAGTCCGGGCGCCCCAGGGCCTTGTCCGGCCCCACCTGCTGCCGCGCTTCCTCGTACAAACCGCTGTGTCCGCGTTTGGCCAGCCGGGCATCAATGGTTTGCGCGCGCTTATCGCGAGCGTCTTCCTGTTCGGCAACGGCCGCCGTCAGCACGCTGTCGCTGAGGTCCACGTTGAGACCCAGCACATGCACGGTCACGCCAGACCACACGCAGGACAGCTCAATGCCGGGAATAATACGAAGCCTGGGGTCAGCCGGCAGATACGCGTAGGCCGCCAGTGTATCGTGGTCGGTGATCGACAGCATTTCGACGCCCTGCGCCACTGCGCGCTCAATGAGCACGTGAGGCTCCAGACTGCCATCCGACATGGTGGTATGGGTGTGAAAATCAACTCGCAAGGGTACCTGACTCCTAAAAAAACCTGGACGGGCCCACTCCGTGTTGGCCGGCCAGGGCAAAGCCAGTATAGTGTCCGCTCGCTGGAAACCTGACCTGTAGTCAATGAGTGAACAAACCTCAAGCTCGGCCACCGCACGCTCTGCCAAAAAGCCACACGGCAGCCTGCTCGCCAATCTTGCCTTTAATCTTATCATCCCTACGCTGATTCTGACCAAGTTGGGGAAAGAAGAGTATCTGGGGCCGAGCTGGGCCATAGTGGTCGCATTGGCCTTTCCCATCGGCTATGGCCTGCGGGATTTCGTTAAAACCCGAGAAGCCAACGTTTTTTCCATCCTCGGTGTGATCAGCATTGCCCTGACCGGTGGCATCAGCCTGATGCAGCTTGACCCCAAATACATCGCCATCAAGGAAGCGGCCATCCCCGGCCTGATTGGTCTGGCGACCCTGATTTCACAGTACACGCGCTACCCACTGGTCAAGACCTTTCTGTTCAACGATCAGATCATGCAGGTGGAGCGGATCACCGACGCGGCCAGAGAGCGCGGCACGCTGCCCCTGCTGGAGCAGCGCCTGAAAATAGCTACCTACCTGGTCGCCAGCTCGTTTTTTCTCTCATCCGTGCTGAATTATCTGCTGGCGAAATGGGTGCTGGTCAGTCCACCCGGCACCACCGCCTATACCGAAGAGCTGGGTAAAATGACGGCCCTGAGCTTTCCGGTCATTGCCATTCCCAGCATGGTGGTCATGACCATCTCGCTCGTTTATCTGTTCGTCGGTATCGAAAAATTTACGCAATTAAAGCTGGAAGATATTCTGGAGCAACATTAGCCTTGCGCCCGCTTTGGGGCCGGTCTGGAGGAGCAAAACGTGTTATTTGCCATAAACTGCCTGGATGTGCCCAATAGTCTGGCCCTGCGCAAGCAGGCGCGCCCGGCTCATCTGGCGCGATTGGAGCAGCTTAAAAATGAGGGGCGTCTGATACTGGCAGGCCCCTACCCCGCCATCGAAAGCAATGACCCCGGCGAAGCAGGTTTCACCGGCAGCCTGGTGGTAGCAGAATTCGAATCGCAGGAAGCGGCCCAGCGCTGGGCCGATGCTGATCCCTACATCGAAGCCGGTGTCTACGCCAGCGTCAGCATCAAACCCTTTAAGCATGTACTTCCCTGAGTGGTTTTATCTGCCGGTGCGTTACGGTAGATTTAGCCCTCAAAACGATAATTGAGCACTGGAAGCCAATAGTGAACAAGCTAGTAGCCTCATTCTTCATCTTTGCACTGCTGAGCGCCACGGGACTGGTCCCGACCGCCCTTGCCCAGAACGAAGAGCGGTATATTACCGACCGCCTCTACGTACCGCTGCGCAGCGGTAAAAGCGCCAGTCACCGCATTCTGCATAAAGGCCTGCCTAGCGGCACCCTGGTCACCGTGCTGGAAACGGACGAGGAATCGGGCTACAGCCTGATTCGCACCCGCCGGGGCCTGGAAGGCTGGATACTCTCCCGTTATCTCGATCGCGACCCGGTCGCAGAAATCAAGCTCGCGGAAACCGCCGCCCGCCTGAACGCCCTGGAAGAGGAAAACAACAAGCTGAAACGCGCTTTCAGCAATGCCGCCGGCGCCTCCAAAGAAGCGCAGTCGACGGCGTCTGAACTGGAAACAGAAAATGCCCGGCTCAGTGAGGAACTGGAAGAAATCAAGCGTATTTCGGCCAATGCCATCAAAATGGAACGCGAATACCAGGCCCTGTCCGAGACCCACCAAATGCTGAAAGACAAGGTCGATGTGCTGGAAACTGAGAACACCCGCCTGCGCGAAAACCATGAAAACGAAGCCTTCCTGAACGGAGCCTTTGCGGTGATTCTCGGCGTGCTGGTCGCCATCGTATTGCCCCGCCTGCGGCCGCGCAAACGCTCGGAATGGATCTGATGATGAATCGTCTTGTTCTGCTGCTTCTGCTGACGCTGAGCCCGCTGGCGCTGGCCAACCCGACCGTGACCCTGCATACCACTCACGGTGACATCCGCATTGAGCTCTACCCGGACAAAGCGCCGATCACCGTGGAGAACTTTCTGCAGTATGCCCGCAGCGGATTTTTTGAAGACACAATTTTTCACCGAAGCATCCGTCGCTTTGTTATTCAGGGCGGCGGCTTCACCGCTGACCTTGAAGAAAAACCCACCCGCGAGCCGATCAAAAACGAATCCGACAACGGTTTGACCAATGACCGCTGGACCGTATCCATGGCCCGCACCAACGACCCCGACAGCGCGACCTCCCAGTTCTTCATCAACGTCGGCCTCAATCTCAGCCTCGACCGGCGCGCCGGTCGCGAGGGTTATGCGGTATTCGGCAAGGTAATTGATGGCCAGTCTGTGGTGCGCGACATTAATAACCTGCCGACGCACACGGTCGGTTTTATGCGCGACGTGCCCAAGGAAAGAGTCATCGTGGAACGGGTCAGTATTGGCGAGACAAACGCACAATGAGTCAGCCTGCGCTGAGCATCAATCTCAATAAAATCGCCCTGATTCGCAATTCACGCGACACCGAATACCCCAGTGTGACCGACCACGCCCAGCGCTGCATCGACGCCGGCGCCGACGGTATTACGGTGCACCCGCGTCCGGATCAGCGCCATATTCGGGCCGATGACTGCTACGCACTGGCGGATATGCTGAGTGTGGAATTCAATATCGAAGGCAACCCCTTTGCGGCGCCGATGAAATCGGATCGCAAGGGCGTCAGCGACTATCCCGGTTTTCTGGAAATTGTCAGACGAACCCGTCCGGCGCAATGTACGCTGGTGCCGGACAGCAACGGCCAGCTCACGTCTGACCACGGCTTCGACCTGACCCAGTCCGGAGAAACGCTGAAGCCTGTTATTGAAGAGCTGAAAGCCCTCGGCTGCCGGGTCAGCCTGTTCATGGACCCGGTCAAATCGCAAATAGAACTGGCCCGTGCGGTGGGCGCCGATCGCATCGAGCTCTACACTGGCCCCTATGCCCACGCCTTCAGTCGGGGCGATTATCAATCGAGCCTGCAATCCTTCAGTGAAGCCAGCGCCTTTGCCGCGTCTATTGGGCTAGGCGTCAATGCCGGCCACGATCTGAACCTGCACAATCTGGAAACCTTTCGCAAGGCCCTGCCCGACCTGCAGGAAGTGTCAATCGGGCACGCCTTTACGGTCGATGCCATTGAGCTGGGCCTGCACCAATGTATCGCTGCCTACCAGCGCTGCCTGGGAAAAGACTGAACAAGAGCTCTCACCCCCTTTGTCGCGGCGCCTCACTAGCGCCGTCTCTCCAGTTTTGGCATACACAGACAGTTGTCGCCACACCATTCCAAGCCTATAAAACTTTTGGAAAAGGTAGCCAGAATCGTCCTAGACTGGGATTTATGTCTCAGCAATGGACAGACAGCAATCTTAAAAGGGCTAACAAAATAGGAGTAATACTGTAGAATCAAGTATTTAGTGGCAATCCGGTTTCGCGCACCGGGCGCTTGCAAACCTATTGATATGGACCACCATGAAGCTGTTCAAACGCCAGAATCAGCCCAAACACAGCCTGTTCGACCTCGATGGCGACAGCGTCGAGGCATGGGTTAACAGACTACCGCGCGCCAATCTCTCAGAAACCAGTAAACAGCTCTATCGGGCGCTGGACGAGTTAGCCAAACTGGACTGCGGATTCAAACAGAGACTGGAAGTACTCGAGATTCTGCGTCCGGCCGTTCACCTGATACTGAAAGGTCTTGAGCCGCGCTATCTGAAGGCGCCGATCGTGCTGCCGGAAAATATTGCCAAGGTCGTGCGCCTCTGCAACCTGTTTAACACTCAACTGGAAGAAAACTATCGACTGGCGGCTAAGGACATCCTCGAACATCGCAGCTGGGCAGGTCGATATAAACAATCTCTGGCGCTGGCTCTGCACACACAACTCAGTGAGCTGGGCCAGTTACTGCTGCGCAGCTATCTTCTTTACCATAGTGAAGAGCCCGATTTCTGGCAACGCCTGCACAACTGCTACCGGATCGCTCACGATAACAAACTTCTGGATCTCCGCGTTAAAGACGCCGATTTTGGGAGTTGCACGGTAGAACAGGCCTACCTGCGACCCATGCTCTTCGTCGGCGCACACCCTCACCAGTTGACTCAAACAGCGCAGCTCAAGCTGTATGCGGCGCTGCACACCCTATCCGCCAAGACGAAAATACTTGCAGCAGAGCCCCTTAAATGCTGCTTTCTGTTTGATCCTGACGGCACTGAACCACCGATTTACCGGGAGCTGTGCGACAGCCCTGACGGCTTTCTGGGCATTGACACCAGCGCGCTGACCCATTTTCTCTCAGACCAGATAACCGCCGGCCCGAAAGCTGCCACCAACCTGCCCACTCGGCTTTGCGAGAAGCTTGCAGACGCCTGGAGCAGCATCAGTGACCGCATGGAAGAACGCCATGAGGAAGCCCGGCAAGTGGATTTGGCGGTAGGGATATCATCCGCTCATTTCTTTATTGCGGAAGAACAGACCTTCGACGTTTTCAGCCGTGAACTTGGGCTGGTGGGGTCTGCGCCGGGCCAGAGTGTGAGTCGACGTGACGAGGATCCCTGGGCATCAGCGCACGACACCCGAGCTCGACGCGAACGCGACCACCACGAGCTGAGCCTGGTCGATGTTGAGGTCATCGACTACTCCAGCCCCCAGCAGAAAAAACCGCTCAGAAAATCCGCCAGCTACCGACATTTTCTGGTCCACACCATCAATGTCAGTCGCAGTGGCTACTGTATTGCCTGGCCCGCGATCGAGGGTAACCAACTGGGGAACGGCGATGTACTTTGCCTGCGTGAAAGTCACTCGCCTTGCTGGAGTGTCGGCTGCATTCGCTGGATAAAGAAACAAAGTGAGGAAGAACTGCATGTGGGCATTGCCGTTCTGAGCCACGCGGCTGAGCCCTACGCTGCGATCCGGATTGATGGCCACGGCCCCGCACATCGCGCTCTGCTACTGGGAGCTGAAAGCGTTTCCGGCAAACCCCCTTGCCTGCTGCTACCCTCCAACTCTTTCGAAGCGGGTGCTGAAATGGAGTTGGCCCAGCCCGGCGGTCGTCTCCACGTGCGTCTTAAAAAAGCATTGCAAGCTACCCGCCACTTTGCGCTTTACGCTTATGAGTCGATAGCCCTGAAAGAAAGCGAGAAAGAGACCAGTACCGACCAACACCAGGAACCCGACGAAGATTTAAGTGAGGTCTGGGAGATTCTGTGAACCATTCCCGTCAGCAGCGGGGAAAACGCCGCTTACTCAGAAGCGGCTTCCATCTGTGACTGCAGATAATTCTGCAAGCCCACGAGCTTGATCAGACCAAGCTGCTTTTCCAGCCACCAGCGGTGATCCACCTCCGTGTCCTCCAGCAGTTTTTCAAGCATCTCGCGGGTGTTGTAATCTTTTGCCGACTCACAGAGTTTGATGGTTTCTTTCAGCGCATCCCCAACGGCGATCTCGATATAAAGATCACTCTGCAGCATCTCCGGTACGTTTTTGCCAACCTTGATGGGTTCGCGAGTTACCATATCCGGCGAACCTTCCAGAAACAGGATGCGTTCAATCAGCGCAGAGGCGTGACCTTTTTCATCCTCAAACTCATGGGCGATGCGCTCATACAGCTTGTGCAAACCCCAATCGTCGTACATGCGTGAATGAATAAAATACTGGTCCATTGCCGCCAGCTCGTAACTCAGCAGGCCATTCAAGGCTTTGATAACGCTCTTGTCGCCTTTCATAATATGTCCTCCGGTGACGGTTTATATCTGCGACTGCAGGTAGTTTTCGAGGCCTGTGTTGGCAATCAGATAGTGCTGGGTTTCAATCCAGTCCACGTGCGCTTCCTCGTATTCGAGAATATCTTCCAGCAGGTCTCGGCTGACATAGTCCTGTGAGGTTTCACAATAGGCAATGGCGTCGCGCAGTTTATCCAGCTGTTCGTGCTGCAATGCCATATCGCAGCTCAACATTTCTTCGACGTTTTCGCCGATGCGGATTTTGTCCAGCTTTTGCAGATTGGGCAGGCCTTCCAGAAACAGGATACGCTCAATCAGCTCGTCCGCCTGCTTCATATCCTTGATGGATTTCTTGTAGCTCTTTTCGTTCAGTTCTTCCAAGCCCCAGTTTCGATACATTCGTGCATGCAGGAAAAACTGGTTTATTGAAGTGAGTTCGGCAGTCAACAGGCTGTTCAGCAGCTCGATGACTTTAGCGTCGCCTTTCATGGGAATCTCCTGATAGCCACACGGTTGAGGTGGCGTGTAAGGTCATGCCGGACATTGTACCCAGACCGCCAAGAATGTCAATTTATCCTTATATTTCAATAGGGTACAAACAGTAATGCAAATTATTAGCATTGCCTTTAACTCTCCAAAAGCCCGTTTCTACGCGCCCCGCCAACCACCACTACGGCGCAGTGGATTCTGCTCCGGCCTGGGCGTCAGGCCAGCGACATCATGGTTTGCCGTAGGTGGTAACAGCCAACGTCTAATTTAAGGCACAGGCATTCGATCCAACAGCTGGATCAGGACGTAGATGCATTGAAAAATGCATAAACGAGACAAGGCAGCCCTGCGTGGATTGCTACTATAGCCACCAATGGTTTAATCTGGACTCTCCCCCAAGCCCATGGATGTGTGTAATCAATGAAACTCCGCCGTCGGGGCCAATCCAGTCACAGTCAGTTTGAGCTCAATGCCAGCAGTGTAACGGCTTGGGCAAACAAACTTCCACGAGCCAATTTGGCCGAGTCCAGCAAGCAGTTGTACAAAGCTCTGGATGAGTTATCCAGTCTGGATTGCAGTTTTCGACAACGACTGGAGACACTGGAAGCACTGCGCCCGCCCATACACTTGATATTACAAGGTCTTCAGCCGCGCTATCTGAACGCATCCATAGTGCTTCCGGAGAAAACGGCGGCGGTAGTGCGGCTCTGCAACCGCTTCAATAACTTTCTGGCTGACAATTACCGGCTAGCCACTGAGGACATTCTCAGCCACAGCTGGACAAGTCGATTTCGACAATCGCTTGCGCTAGCCGTGCATCGGGAGCTCACAGAGCGCAGCGTACTGCTTCTGAGAAGCTATCTCCTGTATCAGATCGAACCGTCTAACACCTGGGAACAACTGCACCGCTGCTATCAAATCGGCAGCAAACACAAGCTAAACGCCATCCGAGTCGACGATCCCTGCCATGGCAGCTGCACGGTAGAGCAGGCTTATCTGAGGCCGATGCTCTTTGTCGGCGCCCACCCCTACCAAATGTCGCAACAGGCGCAGCTTACCCTGCACACGGCTCTGAATCAGCTTTGCTCAAAAGCACGAATACAGACCTCTGATCCGCGCAAATGCTGCTTTCTTTTTAACCCTTTGGGTAATCAGCCGCCGATATATCAAGAGCTGTGTGACGATACCGAGGGCTTTTTGGGCATTGACACAAGCGACCTTATCGAACTGCTAAGTGAGCAAGTTCGCCGCGGCAAGAACGATAACAGCAAGCTGCCTCCTCAGCTATGCATGAATTTGCTGGATGCCTGGAGCAGTATCAGCGACCGATTTGAGGAACGCCACGCCGAAACACGCAATCTGGATTTAACCGTGGGGCTTTCATCGACTCACTTCTTTGTTGCCGGGGAGCAGCCATTAGAAGCTTTTAACCACACGCCAAGCTATGACAATGGCGATGAAAAGGAACACAGCCCGGCAGCCAAGGGGTCAAAAAGTCGCCCGCAAAAATCATCCCTCACGACAAATCCGGTCGAAGAGATCGACTACTCAGGCTCTCAACAGCAGCACAAAAAAACCAAAGCAAATGTCTACCGTCATTTTCCCGTTCAGACGGTTAATGTCAGTCGCAGAGGTTACTATATCGCCTGGCCGGCAACGGAGAGCACTCAGCTGCGCAATGGTGAGGTGCTTGGCCTTCGAGAGAACGATGCCCCTTGCTGGAGTGTTGGTTGTGTTCGCTGGATAAAGAAACACAGCGAAGAGGAGCTGCATGTCGGCATCGAGATTCTCAGTCCCGCCGCAGAGTCCTACGTCGCGCGCCTGAGTGATCATGAACAGCCCTATCGCGCCTTGCTACTGGGCGCAGAAAGCACGTTAGGTACACCCTCGCGGCTTCTGCTGCCCAATATTTCCGTGTCAGAGGGTTCCGAACTTGAGCTGACACAGCCCGCCGGCAGTTTTCGTCTGCAATTAAAACAACAGCTGTCGAGCACGCGGGACTTTTCGGTGTATGAGTACGATGCAAGCGCGAAGGAAAACAGCGACAAACCAAGCCAAGAAGACTCGACCAATGAGGAGTTCAGCGAACTCTGGGAATCCCTCTGAAGAAGAAAGGCGTCACGTCGTTCTCGGGCACGATATTCCTACCGACGAACGAACACTGAGCAGAGCCGCAAACAAAGCGGGTCTTCATGGACAAACAGCAATAGACTAAAGATCAGGCTCGAAAACAGAGATGAGCCTTGAGTTGTTACCGGAAGGAAATTGGTGGAGCTAGGCGGGATCGAACCGCCGACCTCTTGCATGCCATGCAAGCGCTCTCCCAGCTGAGCTATAGCCCCCACGCGAGAAGGTGCGCATAATAAGCAGACTCCAGATGCCTGTCAACTCGAATGCGCACTTAATCCCGATTTTTTATGACGCGATTTCCGCGTAGCGTTTTTCCAGCTTTTTCAGTTTCTTTTTACCCACGCCACCCAGCAAATTCAGCGCATCCCGCAGGCGCGCCCGACTCATATCCGGCCCCAGCACCACCATGGAATCAAATACCGAAATGGAGGCTGTGGTGCCGGCCACTGCGATAAACAGGGGCGCGACAAAATCCTTCATTTTCAGCTCAAGCGCATCGGCCACGGTTTTCAAGGATTGGAAGATCGCATCGCGATTCCACTCGCGCAGATTATCCAGTTGCCAGACACAGAGCTGCAGTAATTCCAGCAGGGCCTCGTCCTGCACCGCCAGACCCTGAAAGCTGTCTGCGGTTAAGGGGAGTTTTCCGGAGAAAAAGAAAGCCGCCAGAGGGGCCAGATCGCTGAAAGTTTCCATACGCGGCTGGGCGTGAGGCAGAATATCCAGCAGACGCTCCCGATTGAAAGCCCAGTCCCGCAGGCGATCCGCGAGCTGCTCCAGGCTCAGCTCTTCACGAATCCAGAGGCCGTTCAGCCAGGACAGCTTTTCCACATCAAAAATCGGACCGCCCAGACTGACGCGCTGGATATCAAAGGCCTCGATCATATCGTTCAGCGAGAACTTTTCCCGCTCATCCGGCATCGACCAGCCCATACGGCCCAGATAGTTCAGCAGGGCCTCTGGCAAATAGCCCATTTTCTGGTAGTAGAGAATGCTGGTGGGGTTCTTGCGCTTGCTGAGCTTGCTCTTGTCCGGGTTGCGCAGCAGCGGCAAGTGGCAGAGCACCGGCATATCCCAGCCAAAGTACTGGTACAGCAACTTGTGCTTGGGGGCCGAATTGATCCACTCCTCACCGCGAATTACGTGGGTAATGCCCATCAGGTGATCGTCTACCACATTGGCCAGGTGATAGGTGGGCATGCCGTCGGATTTAAGCAGGATCTGGGCGTCAACCTGCCCCCAGTCCAGTTCAACCTCGCCGCGCAGCATGTCATTGACCACGCAGCGCCCCTCCTCCTCGGGCACCACCATACGGATCACATAAGGCGCCCCCTGCGCCTCACGCTGGGCCTGTTCGGCCTCTGAAAGCTTGAGGTCACTAGGCTTCAGTGCTGTGTGCTGTCCTGCCTCCCGGCGCTGTTCGCGCAGGGCGTCGAGCTCCTCAAGGGTGCGATAGCATTTGAAGGCGTGACCGCAGGCCAAGAGCTGCGCCACATGCTCGCGGTAGATATCACTGCGCTCACTTTGCCGGTAGGGGCCTGCATTTCCGCCGATATCCGGGCCCTCGTCCCAATCCAGCCCAAGCCAGCGCAGGGAATCCAGAATCGCCTGTTCAGACTCTCGCGTGGAACGCTGCTGGTCCGTGTCTTCCACCCGCAACAGAAACTGGCCGCCGTTGGCCTTGGCGAAACAGTAATTAAACAGGGCAATATAGGCGGTACCCACATGCGGGTCACCGGTAGGTGAAGGAGCAACACGGGTGCGAACAGCAGTCATAATGATTCCTGGTGGCGAATTTCATACAATAGGCGGCTGGCGCCGGAAGGCCGCCATTATACGTGTTCACTTCCCGCAACTCACCCGGAAACCCGCAGTGTCGTCAGCTAATCTGAATCGCCGTTTTTGTATTGCCCCCATGATGGACTGGTCGGACCGTCACTGCCGTGTGTTCTGGCGCCAGCTGACCCGGCAGGCAGTGCTCTATACCGAGATGGTCACCACCGGCGCCCTGCTCCACGCCGAGCCGGCGCGCTTTCTGGATTTCGACGATAGCGAGCACCCGGTGGCCCTGCAGCTGGGGGGTTCCAACCCCGCCGATCTGGCCCGTTGCGCAGCCATGGCCGAGCAATGGCGTTACGATGAGGTCAACCTTAATTGTGGCTGCCCTTCCGACCGCGTGCAGAACGGCAGCTTTGGCGCCTGCCTGATGGGTGAGGCGGCTTTGGTTGCCGATGGCGTGAAAGCCATGCGCGACGCCACATCCCTGCCGGTGACCGTAAAACATCGCACCGGCATCGATAATCTGGATTCCTATGAATTCCTCGTTGATTTTGTTGGCACCGTGGCCGAAGCCGGCTGCGAGGTGTTTATTGTTCACGCCCGCAAAGCCTGGCTGAGTGGCTTGAGCCCAAAACAAAACCGTGAAATTCCGCCGCTTGAATACGACAAGGTCTATCGCCTGAAACGTGACTTCCCGCAACTGGAAATTATCATCAATGGCGGCATTTCCGAACTGGGCGCGGCATCCGAACATCTGAATTACGTAGATGGCGTAATGATGGGCCGCAGTGCCTACCAGAGCCCGGCCATTCTGTGTGGCGTCGATCGGCAGTTTTACAGTGCGGCCGATAGCTGCGATCCCTACGCCGCTTTGGAAAACTTTTTCCCCTACATAGAGTCACAATTGGGCAAGGGCACAAAACTCAATCATATGACTCGACATATTCTGGGTTTATTTAACGGCCGGCCGGGCGCCAAACAGTTCCGGCGACACTTGTCCGAGAACGCCTACAAGCCCGGCGCGGACCTCAACGTGCTTCAGGATGCGGTAAATTTTCTGGGGAATGCCCTCAACAAACATCAGCATTTGCCGTTACACTCGGAGACCCTGCAGGAAAACTGACGGAGCACCATGACTAGCAAGCTGGATCAATTGCGCAACTACAGTGACGTAGTTGCTGACACAGGCGACATCGAAGCGATCAAACGCTTCCAGCCGCTGGATGCCACGACCAACCCATCGCTTTTGCTCAAGGCGGCCAGCGTACCGGGCTATCAGTCCCTGATCGATCAGTACGCCGGCGAACTCAACCACAGCAGCACTGAAGCAGATCTGCGCCGCACGGCCAATCGCCTCGCCGTTGCCATCGGCAGCGAAATCAGCGCCATTGTGCCCGGACGGGTTTCCACCGAGATCGATGCTCATTTGTCCTTTGACAGTGAGGCAACCGTTAATCAGGCGAAAGAAATCATTGAGCTGTACTCTGCGCGCGGTATCAGTGCAGATCGTATTCTGATCAAGATTGCCTCTACCTGGGAAGGCATCCGCGCGGCGGAACAGCTGGAAAAACACGGCATCAACTGCAACCTGACCCTGCTGTTCGGCTTCGGCCAGGCTCAGGCCTGCGCCGATGCGGGTGTCACGCTCATCTCCCCTTTTGTCGGCCGAATCTACGACTGGTACAAGCAGCGCGGTGAAGCCCAGACAGACCCCGAACAGGACTATGGCGTGGCCTCGGTTCGCCGCATTTATCGCTATTACAAAACCCACGGCTACAACACCGTTGTCATGGGCGCCAGCTTTCGCAATACCGGTCAGATTGACGCGCTGGCCGGCTGTGATCGCCTCACAATCAGCCCCGCCCTGCTGGAAGAACTCAGCAGTGATAGCGGCGAGCTGTCGCGCCGCTTACGGCCAGACGATGCGGCCTCGGACGATGCCAAGAGTACGCTAGACGAAAGCCAGTTCCGCTTTGCGCTCAATGAAGATGCCATGGCAACGGAAAAACTTGCCGAAGGGATTCGCCTGTTTGCCGCCGACCAGCGCAAATTGCAGCAATTGTTAATCGAGCGCTAGTGATGCTGCGTAAACTGCAACAATTTTTCAGCGAACAGATGGCTCCTCAGGCCGAAGGCGATACCGACCATCGCCTGCGGCTTGCCACTGCCGCCCTGTTAATTGAGCTCTCCAAAGCGGACTTTGAGCAGGACAGCGCCGAGCGCGACGCTATTCAGCACCTGCTGCAACGCGATGACCTGAGTGACGATGAGCTGGATGAATTACTGGAACTGGCTGAGCAGCAGTTTGCCGAAGACAACGCCTACCACCCCTACACCAGCCTGATCAACGAGCACTACTCACCGGAACAGAAGGTGGAATTGATCGAAACACTGTGGCAGGTCGCACTGGCCGACGGTGAAATTTCCAAGTACGAAGATCATTTGATTCGCAAGATTTCAGAACTGATTTATGTACCCCACCGGGAGTTCATTCGTACCAAACTCAAAGTGACAGATCAGCTTAGCTGATCTCTCGCCTGCCGAATCACCACCCTGACCAGCCTCTTAAATTACCCCGCCGCCGGCCTGCCTAAAGGGTTTACAACCTGCACAATATTTAAGCTACACTAGCCTAACCCACAGGCCATAAACATCAGGGAATGATTACTATGCCGGGAGGATTGGCGATAATAAAAAATGCCATTATAGAAAGACTTACCAGAACGGCAGACCGTTTATTACCCGACAGCATTGTCAGCAACCGCGACGAATATCTTCGCGGCTATCTGTTATTGGCGCTGTTGCTGCTGAATATGTCCACCTGCCTTTTGACGGTGCCGATCTATCACCGGATGGTGGGCTTCGACAGCCCTGCAACACCTATAGCCGCTGCAATAACGGGCACTTGCCTGCTCCTGTATATCTACGCCTATTGGCTGCTGACCCGAAAAGGTCTTTTCCTGCACTCGGCCAACATCACCTTCGCGACATTGCTTGCAGTAAATCTTCTGGCAACTCAGCTCACTGGCGGTTTTATTCAGTCGCCGGTGCCCCAGCTTACGCTGTTCACCCCCGTTTTTGCCTTTGTCCTGTTTGGTATGCGACTGGGTCTTGTCTGGCTGCTGATAACGGTCGGTCTGTGCCTGCTGTCGGTGCTGCTGGCAACCGACGGCAGGTTCTCTGCACAGCTGATTCCCGATCAGGCTGATCGCGACGCGTTAAAGGTCATGTTCTTTTTTGCCCTGATCTTCATGGGTACAACAGCCCTGATCTTTCACGAACTGATGTATCAGAACCTGCAGAAAAAACTGGAGGAAGAGCGCGACAGCTACGTCTATCAGGCCAGTCACGATATGCTGACCGGCCTGCCCAATCGCTTTCAGTTTTTTGAATATTTCGAGCGATCGCTGGCGCTCGCCAAACGCAGACACAGCACACTGGCGCTGGGCTATATCGATCTTGATGGTTTCAAGCCGGTAAACGACACCTACGGCCATCACGCCGGCGATCTGATTCTGGAAACCATCGCCCAGCGCCTGAACCGAATCATCCGCTCGGGCGACATGATTGCGCGCTTCGGCGGCGATGAATTCGCCCTGCTTATTCCCCAGGTTGATCGCATGGAGGCCGTCGAAGCGGTGGTAAAGCGGATTATTGAAACCATCGCCCTGCCAGTCGACATAGACGGCGAAACACTGCGGGTGACCTGCAGCGTCGGTATAGCGCTCTATCCCGACAGCGGATCAGAGCTTGATGACCTTTGCAAAAAGGCGGATCTGGCACTCTACAGCGCCAAGGAACAGAAAAACGCCTACAGTTTTTATCAGCCCCTACTGAAATCCTGAGCTAGTTCGTCGGGCAAGGGGCGCCCGCAGCTACCCAGAGCTTTAGCAAATCGATAAAGTCTGCATGCGCATAAGGGGGCGTGTCGCGATCACCGCCCGGAGTCCAGCCCCACAGCACAAGCGCATCTTCTTCCATATGCTTCACCAGGGCAGCAAGGTCGCGCCCACCGTTTTTATCAGTATCTTTCAGCGTCTCGCACAACTCGCCGCGATTCAGCCCTTCCCAGCCCATACTCAACGGCGCCAGATGCCAGTGCGGTGCACCGGGCACCTTGCCGTCGGCGACGTTTTCGTCCTGATGGCAGGCGCCGCATTGCAACGTAGGCGCGCCAAAGCCCTTTTCACCCCGGATTACCTGCTGGGCGTGACGGAATCGCAGATAACTGACTTCACCGCTAATCGGGTCCACCATTTTGCGCGATTGGGTCGGATACTCGGTAAAGGTGTGACAGTTCAGACAACGAGGATGCTGCAGCACTTCCGCAATCGGATCAAAGGAGTGGGGCGCTTGCGCCGCCACATTTAGAGCAGCCCCCAGCAAACCGGTAACTAGCGCTGTGCGAATCATGGCAGCTCCCTACTCAAAAACCAGTGAAGGGTTGTTGTTCAGAGGCAACGAGGTATACAGCTCTCCAGTCGCCGCGTAAATGGCATTGGCCAGAGCGGGCGCCACGCAGGGCACACCCAGTTCCCCTACTCCGCCGGGTGAATGATCTGAGGGCAGTATTCGGGTTTCTATCGCTGGTGTTTGATACATTCGAAGGACCGGGTAATCGTGAAAGTTACTCTGCTTCACAACACCCTCTTCCAGCTCAATTTCGCCGAACAATGCCGAAGACAGGGCAAAGACAATGCCCGATTCAATCTGCGCTTCCACCAGATCAGGATTCACCGCCGTGCCGCAATCAACCGCACTATAGATTTTGCGGATAGCCACTTTGTGCGTGCCATTGTTCTGCTCAACAACCTCCGCCTCAACCAGCTGGGCAATCAAACTCTCATAGGATGCAAAAAGTGCTACTCCGCGATACAGATTATCTTGGGTCTGCGGCGTCCAGTTGGCCATTTCGGCAACCGCATTCAATACAGCTAAATGGCGCGGCTTTTCAGTCAGCAATTCCCGCCGCAGCGTCAAAGGGTGCTGCCCCGCCTGCTTTGCAAGGTGATCAAAGAAGGTTTCGACCGCATACACATTGGTGGCATTCGCCACCGAGCGCACCCAAAGTGTGGGCACGCCATTAATGACTGAATGCGTATCAACGTAGACGTTAAGAATTGCGTAAGGCATTTCCTTTGCGCCCTGACTGGTTTGTACTTCTTCGGTTACCAGCCCCGTCGCCACCTCGACCAGCGGGCTGATCAGCAAAGTCTGGCTGGCCACCCGATGCGACCAGGAATCAATAGCGCCACCGGCAAGCGAAGCACTGAGACGGCAGGCGGTATAGGGCCGGTAGTAACCACCGCGAATATCATCTTCCCGCGTCCACACCACCTTTAACGGCCGGTTTACGGCGCGGGCGACATGCGCCGCCTCCTGAATGTAATCAAAACCGAGGCAGGCGCGTCGGCCAAAACCACCGCCAGACAGGAGGTTATGAAAATTGACTGCTGTGACTGGCAAGCCAAGCACAGTCGCCGCAACAAGTGCATCCATATCGGGCCACTGGCTGCCACACCAGATATCACACTCACTGCCACGGTAGTCGATAGTGACGTTCAGCGGCTCCATCGGCGCATGGGCCAGATAGGGAAAGTGATAATCAGCGGTGATCTCGCCATTGAGTGAACTGAGCACCCCCAGGCCGTCGTTGCGCACTGGCAGGCCCGGCAGGCTGTTGCGGGTATCAAACTGATCGCGGAGGTCGGCTGTAGACAAGCCCTCTCCGCTGCCCATCAACCATTCGGTTTTTATTTGCTTACGGGCCTGTTCGGCGCTCCAGAAGTCGGTTCCGACGACCGCCAAACCCGAGGGCACCCGGTGGCTGCCCAGATAGCCTTCCACGTCCCACGCTGCAGAGTCATCCGAGCTTTGCAGAATTGCACCAAAGCGCGGCGCGCGGATCACCATCACGGTGACCATATCCGGTATCTCGAAATCAAACCCGTAGGCCAGCGAGCCGTCGGTTTTTTCTCGTGCATCAAGGCGCTGCTTGGACTGACCAATCAGGCGAAACTCGCCTGGCGATTTAAGGGCGGGCGCTGATGGTGGCGATTTTTCTGCGGCCGCTGCGGCCAGCGAACCGTAACTGAGCCGGGTGCCGCTTGCCTCGTGAATAACAAAACTTTCTCGGGTGGTCAGGCTATCAACCGAAACACCCAATTGATCGGAAGCGGCTTCCAGCAGCATCTGTCTGACCGCCGCACCAGCGCGGCGCTGGGAAGTGTAATAACCGCGCACCGTGGTACTGGCCGCGGTGATCTGCAGGCCCGCCTGATCCAGATCGCCCAGGCCTCCCTCACCCTGCCAGAATGGGTTGCCGTAAGTTATCGCAGAGGCTGGCGACTGCTCCCAACTCACCCGCTGCCAATCGGCATCGAGCTCTTCGGCAACGATCATGGGAATCGCAGTCATGGTGCCCTGCCCAATCTCCGCCGCGCCGACGATAACGGTCACGAAATTATCGGCGCTGATGCGGATAAAGGCGTTGGGGGTCCAGCGTTCAGCATTGGGATCCGCGGTGGGCGGTGTATTGTCGGCAGCAGTTCCTCTGGGGGCAGGTGTGTCGGAGCTGCTGTCGGAATCCCACTTGCAGGCCACCAGCATACCGCCGCCGGCAATTGCCGTAGCGCGCAGGAAATCGCGGCGCAACAGAGGCTTTTTCATGCAAAGCCTCCCGCTGCCAATTCGTGAACCGCCTTGCGAATACGCGGGTACATACCGCAGCGGCAGATATTGCCCGACAGGGCCTCGTCGATTTGCGGGTCAGTGGGCGCGGGTATCGCTTTCAGGAGTGCGACCACGGCCATAATCTGGCCGGACTGGCAGTAACCGCACTGGGGAACATTCAGACTGGTCCAGGCTCGCTGCACTCGTGCACCCAGCTCGGTCTCACTCAAGGCCTCAATGGTGGTCACTGATTTCCCAGCCACCGCCTTGACAGGCGTTACACAGGCGCGGGTCGGCTGGCCGTCCACATGCACGGTGCAGGCGCCGCACAAGGCCCGGCCACAGCCGTATTTTGACCCTTTCAGATCAAGCTCGTCACGCAATACCCACAGCAAGGGCTTATCCGGGCTGACATCGGTCTGCTCAACCCGGCCGTTAACCGAAAGCGCAAAGGTTTCTCTGGGAGCCGGTGTAGTCATTGCCACCCCACATCGTGACTGTTATTGGAAATGCTGGGCAAGAATGGTAGCGAGGTGCCCACCATGTTGCTAGCCGTCACATCACATTTTCGGGTGCGCGGCCATAAGGTATGGCCGGCGCTGGTGCGCCGGCGTACAGGGCAAGGTCGGAAAATGATTAACGGGGCTGCATGCGAATACCGCCATCCAGACGGATGCATTCGGCGTTCATATACTCGTTTTCGGCAATCATCACCGACAGGTGGGCGATTTCTTCGGGGCGCCCCAGACGTTTCGGGTTCACTACGCTGGCCTCAAGGGACTTATAGGCCTCTTCCGGGATCATCTCAAACAGCGGCGTGTGAATCAGGCCGGGCACGATGGTATTTACCCGGATACCGTAGGATGCCAGGTCACGCGCCATCGGAACGGTCATGCCGACCACGCCGCCCTTGGACGAGCTGTAGGCCACCTGCCCGATTTGCCCTTCATAGGCAGCCACCGATGCGGTATTGATGATCACACCGCGGGCACTGGCACCGTCGTAGGGTTCATTTTTCGCGATCTGCTCAGCGGCCAGCCGGGCAACATTGAAGGTGCCGATCAGATTGACTTCGATAACCTGCTTGTAGGAGTCCAGCGGGAAGGGACCGTTCTTACTCAGGGTTTTGACCGCATTACCAATACCGGCGTAGTTGTTGCAGATATGGATGGCGCCCCAGCTTTGCATTACGCCGTCAATCGCCGCTTTCACGGACGCTTCGTCCGCCACATTCACTTGATAAAAGCTGACTTTTTCGCCGCCCAGCTCACTGATAATATTTTGAGCGCGCTCTTCGTTCAGATCGAAAATGGCGACCTTGGCACCTTTCTCAACATAGGCCCGCACAGTCGCTTCGCCCAATCCGGAAGCGCCGCCGGTAACAATCGCCACCTTGCCATTGATATCCATAAACTTTCCCTCTATCAAACAATTATAAAAATTCTGCTCGCAGCGACACAGCGGCATTGGCAAGCCTGACCGGCAAGCTGCGGCGGGTTGATTACGCTGCCATAGCTTGTCGTCGCTGGCAATGCCGAACAATGACGGCCAGTGACATTAGATTGATATTTTGTTACATAGGATGACTCTTTCGCTCAATCACCTTACTAGGGAATCGCGTGAACAGCCGCACCATCTCTGTCTGCTTCGTGCATGCCATGCTGGAACATTTTGATTCGCCTGACTGCAGCCGTGAAGCCTTGCTGCAGTCGGCGGGCATAAGTCCGGCTATTCTCGATCAGGAAAAAGCGCGAATCTCACCCGCCCAGTTCGCACAACTCAGCCGTCAGGCAATGAAGCTGTCCGCCGACGAAGCGGTGGGTCATTTTTCTCGTCCTCTGCCGCTGGGCACCTACCGGGTGATGGCAGAGTACGCCAGCGAAGGCGTCGACCTGGGCGGCGCGGTAAAACGCCAGATACGCTTTACCAGTCTGTTTGAAACCGGGTATTCGCTCAAACTGGTCTGCGACGGCCAGCTCGCGCGGTATCAGATGCACGCCAGCGCCCCTCTGGCACCGTGGGTGGTTGAGCAACACCTGATGCTCACACACCGCTTTATGAGCTGGCTGGTGGGCACGCCGCTGCCACTGCAGGCGGTACATTGCCAACACCCGGCGCCCCGCTATCGCGACGAATACCATTACCTCTTTTTCAGTCCGACACGTTTTGAGCAACCATTGACGGAGCTGATCTTCGAAGAGCGTCTGCTCAACCTGCCATTGATAAAAAGCCGCGAAGAACTGGAGGCCCTGCTGCGCCAGCTGCCCTACAACCTGTTGTTTATGCCGACCCACCAGAAAAGCTATACCGAGCGTATTCGCCGCTATATTCGCAACAGCCTGCCTCATGCCCCCAGCTACGACCAGATAGCCCATTCCCTTGGCCTGACGCCTCAGACCCTGCGCCGCCGACTGCGCGAGGAAGGCTGTGATTTCAGGCAGATTCGCAACGAATTACTGCGGGATACCGCCATTGACCTGCTCGAACAGTCGGATCGCAGCGTGCAGGAAATTTCCTATGAGCTAGGCTTTTCCGAACCAAGCGCCTTTATCCGGTCATTCAAAAGCTGGACCGGCATGCCGCCCAATAGCTACCGGCGCCAGAGGGAACCCTGAGCGCCCTCAGGGTTTACGCCTGACCAGTGCCGTCAGCGGCCAGTCCACCGCTCGTTCGCCATCCTGCCAGGCGGCGCGCAGGGCGGGCTCAACAAACGCCACAGGGTCTTTGGCGTAGCGGCTCTGATATTGCTTAACCCCGGACCAGGTTCGCAGGTAGCCCAAGAGATGATCCACACTCCATTGCGCCTGAAGACTGTGCCCCGCGCCAGCACCCGGAATCGGCTCATAGGGGAGCGGTATATTGCGGTAGGCCTCTTCGACGTGGCGGCGCTCGGCATCCCAGCATCCCTTCAACAGATCGAAATAAAGCTCGTGTACAAGCGCGTCAATTTCCGGCGCGACGGTCAACAGGTTGTAGGTTACCGCCACAAAGACACCCCGATGGCGCAGCACCCGCTCCACTTCTGCAAAAAAAGACTGAAAATCAAACCAGTGCAAAGCCTGGGCGACTAGAATCAGATCAACACTTTCAGCCCCCAGGGGCGGCTGCTCAGCCCGCGCCGCGGCGTAGTGAATCCCTTTGTGGGAAGGTGCCTCCAAGACTTGGGCAAAGCTCAAGTCCGTCGCCAGCACCCGCTGAAAATACTGCGCCAGGGCCACACTGGCCTGACCGCTGCCACAACCACAATCCCAGGCCAGCTCATGCCGCCCAGCCAGCCCGGCTATTTCATTAAATAACGAGGAGGAGTAGCGGGGGCGATATCGCTGGTAGTCGTCGGACGCATGGGAAAACCGATCTTTGCTCATGGCAGCTCCGGGTCGGGCCTGAAACCTTGAGATTACGGCAGTAATTGACGGCCTGCTATCAACTGCAGTGATAGCGAATATTCGATCAAGCGTAGGGTTGCGACACAAAAAAAACCCCGCTTGCGCGGGGTGTCCCATAATCGGGAGCCTGGATGGCAGCCTGTCAGCTCTGGCGTGACAGGGAAAGAATTTCGCCCGTCTTGGTGTTCAGCTCGCAGATAGCGTTGAAAGAGTCTCCGTCCTGAGGAAACACCTGCAGGCGCACGGTTTTGGCAGAACGCGGGCCTGATACGCCTTTGAATTTCACGCGGGCGGGCTCGGATTTGTTAAATTGATCCAGCGCGCCGGCCTTGCAGATACTTGCCATGTCATTGACAGAAGTACCGGCGAAAGTCGGGCTGCTCAGCAGCAGTGCGGTGGAAAGCGTAGCGGTCAGTTTTGTCAGTGTGTTCATGTCCCAGTCCTCATCATCTTTGTTTGGATGGCGCTTGTGTTTGCCACGGTGACCACGTTACTATCTGCAATCATACACGGGAATAGCCGTTTTGGCAGAATAGGTGTGCGCATATGCAGAACCTCGATTGGAACGATATTCAGTATTGCCTGGCCGTTGTTCGGGAGGGCTCGGTGACCGCAGCGGCCCGCGCACTGGACGTCAATCACACGACGGTCTCGCGGCGTATTTCCGCACTCGAGAAACAGCTCAACGTCCGGCTGTTTGACCGCTCCACCGCGGGCTGGTTGATAACCCCGGTTGGCGAGCAGGTACTGAAGTCAGCGGAAGCCATTGCCGATGAGGTAAACACGATTCAACGCCAGGTACTGGCCGACAGCCAGGAACTGAGCGGCACCCTTAAAGTCACTGCGGTGGATTTGACCATTCAGCGGGTCTTGCAGCCGGCGTTGAAGGCCTTTTGCGAAAAGTATCCGGATATCACCATTGAGCTGATCTCGTCGGAAGATCCCTTCAACCTGTCGGTCCATGAGGCGGACATTGCGTTTCGGGTCACCAATGATCCGCCACCCAACGTGCTGGGCAAGAAGATAGCCGATTTCGCCTACGGGATTTACGGCACTCGGGAACTGGCTGAGAGCTTGAGCAAGGGCGATCGCAACGTGGGCGCTATTATGTGGCTGTCAGATCAGCGCCGCCCCCTGCCCCAGTGGAAAGAAAAAGGCTTTCCCGATCTGCCGATACGCTATCGCGTCAATTCGCTCAATGTGACCCACGATCTCGTACGCCACGGCCACGGCATCGCACAGCTGCCAACCGGCCTGGGTGAAATGGATCCCTTGCTGACCCGTATTCCCTGCGAGCATGTGGATGAGCCCATGGGTTTCTGGGTGCTGTCGCATATCGATTTGCGCACCACCGCTCGCATCCGTATATTTCGGGACTTCATGCTGGAAGCTATCGAGCCGCGCATTCCCGCCCTGGAGGGGCGGGTATCGGCGCGCGAACTGGAAGAAAATATCGACGCCTATGGAGAGTACGTTCTTAAATAAGGCGGCTCGAATAAGCGACCACAACACATAATAAGAAGGGAAATCCTATGCCCTTGGGATACCAGTGCCAGGACTGCAGTTACCAGGGTCGCAAGTTCAAGCAGGGCCGCTGCCCTGCCTGCGGCTCCGCGAGGATTGCGAGCAAGGACGATACCGAAGAGGAGCAAAAACGCGGCCCGCTCGGGTTGATCGTGTGTATTGTTCTGTGGGCTTACCTGGCCTTTGAAATCGGCAAGCGCTTGCTGCTCTGATTCAGATTAAGCGGTGTTTTTCATTCGATCGCGAAACTGTTCGCGCAGATCTTTTTTCAGGATCTTGCCGGTGGGGTTGCGCGGCAGCGCCTCCACATAGGCCAGCTGACGCGGTATTTTGTAACCTGCGAGCTTGTCCCGACAGAAAGCCACCAAGTCTTCTGCCGTCAGTTCCTGCTGTCCCGTGCTGACCAGCACCGCAAGGGGCACCTCTCCCCACTGTTCGTCAGAAACGCCAATCACTGCCGCATCCTGTATCGCAGGGTGCGACATCAAGACATTTTCCAATTCGGCAGGATAGATATTTTCGCCGCCGGAAATGATCATGTCTTTGACCCGATCTTGGATGTAAACGTAACCCTCGGCATCCATCCGGCCAGCGTCGCCAGTATGCAGCCAGCCATCAACAATAGTTTTGCCCGTCGCGTCATCGCGCTTCCAATACCCCTTCATCAACTGCGGACCGCTCGCCACAATTTCGCCAATCTCGCCCGTGGGCAGAGTGTTGCCATCCTCGTCCACAATACGAATCTCAGTGCCGAAGACCGCGCGTCCGCAGGAGCGCAGCAGCTGCGGTTTATCATTGAGCGCCGCGCGATGATCGTCAGCGGTCAGGAAGGTAAGCGCCAGCGTTGCCTCAGTCTGGCCGTAACCCTGTATAAAATCGCACTTGAAGATGTCCATACACTGCCGGAGCAAGTCTTCAGCGATGGGCGAGGCACCATAGTTAATGGTGTGCAGGTTGGAGAAATCCCGCTCGGCGATATCCGGCACGCAGATAATGGAAAACTGCAGCATGACAGGAATCACCGCCGTGGTATTGATCTGCTCTTTCTCGAGCGTATCGATCATACCCACCGGATCGTAGTCGCGATGGATAATCATGGTGCCGCCGTAAATCACACCCATCAGGGCGCCCACCAGCCCCACCGCGTGAAACAAGGGCGCGACCACCAATCCCTTCTCACCAACACGGTGCCCCTTGCCTGTCGTCATGGGGCCCTGATAAGTGACCAGCAATACATTGCGATGGGTGATCAACACCCCTTTCGGCAGACCGGTGGTGCCGCTGGTATACATCTGAAAAAGAACATCGTCGCCACCCGCACGTGAGTCGGTGACTGGCTCACCCTGCTCTATCCATTTGTCGAAATTCGGGGCGCGGTCGGCGTCATAGCACACGCCCGGTTGTGCGCGAAGGTAGTCGCCGCGTAAACCGTCAAACTCTGCGTCGAAAAACAGGTGTTTGATTTCCGCATCGTTGGCAATGAACTCCACTTCCGGCTGAGTCAGGCGATAGTTCAACCCGACTGCGACTACCCCCAGTCGGGCGCAAGCAAGAAAGGTACACAGGTTATCGACTGAATTTTTAGCCAGAATGCCCACCCGATCGCCGGCACCGAGACCTGAGGCTTCCATCGCGCCGGCAATGCGATCAACCCGGCGCTTGGCTTCAGCGAAGTTCAGCGTTTGCTTATCGTCGCTTGCCAGCAAAGTATCGCCACGCACCTGAGCGTGAAAATCCAGATGATCGGTCAAACTGTAAAACAACGACATATTCCCGTCCTCTTATTGTTGTGGGGTGCTCGCCGCCATGTGGCTCTAGGCGGCGTAGTTAAGCTCGCAATAGCGACGCCTGTGCACCAGCGCATCGCCAAAGCAGGCATCAATCATCATAAGCCGCTTGAGATAATGTCCGATATTCATTTCATGAGTCACGCCCATACCGCCGTGCAGCTGAACAGCCTCCTCGGCGACCTGACGCCCATATTTGCCAACCATCGTTTTCAGGGCAGCGATTGCCTGAGTTTTTTCCGGGCTGTTATCGGACACCGCACACAGCGCCGCAATCAGCATTGAACGGCACTGTTCTGTGTGCATAAACATATCTACCATGCGATGCTGCAGCGCTTGGAATTTGCCGATGGGCTGACCAAACTGCTTGCGCGTCTTGCTGTATTCAACGGTGGCTTTATAGAGATAATCCATCGCCCCAACGGCCTCAGCGCCCAGCGCCACCAGCGCTTCATCGACAACCTGCTGAGCTAATTCCAGGCCGTCGTCGCTGATCAGGTTTTGGGCAGGTACCCGACAATTGTCGAACACCACATTCAGGGCTTCGCGACCGTCCATCAGGCGCAGTCGCTGCGTTCTCACCCCCTCACAGTCCAATGGTACGGCTATCAGCGCAATACCATCGACAGCATCTGTCTCCCCGGATAAGCGCGCAGTGACAACCAGAAGGTCTGCGTCGGCATTGCTCACCAATACCTTTTCACCGCTGATAAAAAAATCCTTTCCGTCGGTCTTTGCTTTCGTGGAGCAGTGATTCAGATGATTTCGGGTACTGCGTTCCTGCCATGCCAGACCACCGTGCAACTCGCCCGCCATCAACGGATTAAGGTACTGCTCGCACAGAGCCGCATTGTCGCTGCGCGCCAGCAGCTGGCCGCACAACAACACAGTATCCACGAAGGGCTCCAGTACAAGTGCGCTGCCAAAGGCTTCCATCACAATCGCGGATTCCACAATACCACCACCAAAACCCCCTTGCTCTTCGGCAAACGGAATGGTCAGCCAGCCGAGTTCGGCGAAAGTTTTCCAGTGGTCCGCGCTAAATGCCGCGTCAGCGTGAAGCAGGGCCTCGCGTTGTTGCGGGTTGTATTGGCTAGCAACAAATTTCTCGACGCTGTCTTTGAGTAATTGCTGTTCTTCTGTCAGTGAAAAATCCATGTCGCCTCCTACAGACCCAGACCAAACTTCGCGATGATATTGCGCTGCACTTCATTGCTGCCGCCGTAAATCGTGGTGGCGCGGCCAAACATGTACTCGCGCCGCGCACGATTACCGTAGTCGTGTCCGCTCACGTCGCGGTGGCCATCATCGGGCAACACACCGCCATAGGCAGCTGCCAGATTCCAGAACAGGGTCTGCACAGCCTGCTGACAGTCTGAGCCTTTCAGTTTCAATAACGAGGATTCCATACCCGGAGCCCCGCCTTTATCAACCTGATTCAGTACGCGTAACTCCAGGTACTCCAATGAAGTAACTTCCATTTCCACATCGGCCAGCCGGGCCTGAAAATCAGGGTCCTCCAGCAAGGGCCGGCCGCCGTGATTTTCCCGCGCCGCCAGCTCGCGAATACTTTTCAAGGTGCGCTTGCAGTAACCGACACCAGACAAGGCGGTACGCTCATAAGTCAGCAAGGCCTTGGCGTAGGTCCAGCCCTGATTTTCCTCGCCTATACGGTTCTCAAGCGGCACCCGCACGTCGCTAAAGCTCACCTCGTTAAGGTGGTGCTCATCATCGATGGAGATAATCGGCGACACCGAAACGCCGGGCGATTCCATATCAATCAACAGAAAGCTGATGCCTTCCTGCGGCTTGCCGTCGGTGCTGGTGCGTACCAGACAAAAGATCCAGTCGGCATGCTGGGCGTAAGTGGTCCAGATCTTGGTGCCATTCACAATGTAGTCGTCCCCGTCCCGAACAGCACGGGTCTGCAGGGCTGCCAAATCAGACCCTGCGCCGGATTCGGAATACCCCTGACACCACCAGATATCACTGGCCTTGGTGGGCGGCAAGAAGCGCTTTTTCTGCTCCTCGGAGCCAAAGCTGTAGAGTACTGGCGCCACCATTTTGATGCCCATGGGAACCACATCGGGCGCGCCTGCATAGGCCATTTCGTTTACGTAGATACTTTTCTGGGTGGCACTCCAGTCGCAGCCTCCGTGTTCAACCGGCCAGCCGTTGGCAGCCCAGCCGGCAGCGTCGAGTTTTTTCTGCCAGCTGATCATACCTTCGCGAAACGTGTCCGGGTGACGGATTTTTTCAGCCAGCTCCGGTGTGTATTCAGTTTGCATGAAGTGGCGCACTTCCTGTTGAAAGGCAAGTTCTTCATCGGTGAATTTGGCGTGCATAGTTCCCCTCTGCCGGTTGGCTTATAGAGCACCAGCATCCCGCCGGGAGCGAACAGGAACAATGACCCGGAATGACATCCGGTTGACAGTTTGTTACAGGATTTTGATAAGTCGCGCCACGGCGATCCTGAATTAATTCGATTGATTTAACACTGGCGATTACCTAATCTAATGGCCTCGGTCAAACCCGATAAGACGACTGCTATAGTGAGTCTAGCACCGAATAAAAACGCCAAAACACTTCGACAGGTGTCCCATGCTATTAAAAACTCCGGCGCTGACCGCACTGCTCACTCTCATTGCCATGCCTCTGACGGCGGCTCCCTGCGCTGACTACGCGCCAGACAAACGGCCCCTGTTCGGTGATCTGCATGTTCACACCAGCTATTCCTTCGATTCCTATATTTCCAGTCAGCGCAACGACCCCTGGGTCGCCTACCGCTACGGTAAAGGCGAAGCGATTACACTACCCGACGCCGATGGTGAACAGACCGTCAGCGCCCAATTGCAGCGACCACTGGATTTTATGGCGGTCACGGATCACGCGGAGTTTCTCGGGCCTATCAATATCTGCACGCAGGATTCGAGTAAACTCGGCTATTGGTTTCCCGCCTGCATTGCCACCCGCAGCTCCAATTTTATCCTGCAACTGCTGGCAGCCGATTACTGGGTAAAGCTGGGGGTAGCGGGTAGCGAAGCTGAGAAAAAACGCAGTTTCGCCTGCACCCTGTCGGACTGCGAAGCTGCCGAGAAAAGCACCTGGCAGAGCATCCAGCAGGCTACGGCTGAGCACAATGAAGTCTGCGAATTCACCACCTTTGTCGGCTACGAATACACCGATGCGCCTGAATTCAAAAACCTGCATCGCAATGTCATCTTTCGCAATGAACAGGTTACCGACCTGCCGATCTCAGCCTACGACACTGGCTCCTATAACTTCCCGAAACTCTGGTCCCTTTTGCGAGAACAGTGCCTGGAAGGCAAACCCGGCTGCGATGTGATGTCGATTCCGCACAACCCGAATCTGTCGGGTGGCCTGATGTTTCCCGACCCGAAAACACCCCAGGAGGCCGCAGACCGCCTTCACTTTGAGCCTGTCATCGAATTGATACAGCACAAAGGCGCGTCCGAATGCCGCTTTGACCGGCTCGCGGGCCGGGGCGTCGCTACCGCCGATGAAGCCTGTGATTTCGAGCAGATCAAAACCGACAGTCTGGCCATGCTCGGCAGCGTGGCCGGCGAAGTGCGCACCCTCGACGCCGCGCCGGTAGCGATTGACGACTTCGGGCGCCGCAATATGATCCGCAATGTGTTGAAAGACGGCACCCGACTCAAACAGGAGCACGGCGTTAACCCCTTTAAAATGGGTTTTATCGGCTCAACCGATACCCATAGCGCGACACCGGGAGCGACTGAAGAAGACAACTACCCCGGCCATCTGGGGCGGCGCGACGCGGGCTATCGCAATATTCAGGATCACTTTGCATCCAACGCCGGTGGCCTCGCCGTGGTTTGGGCGAAGCAGAATACCCGCGACGCGGTTTTCGACGGCATTCGCCGCAAGGAAACCTACGCCACCAGCGGCACCCGCCCCACCTTGCGTTTCTTCGGCGGCTGGGACCTGCCGGAAAGCCTTTGCGACAATCCGCAAATGATCAGCGAAGCCTACCAACGCGGCGTGCCGATGGGGGGTGATTTGCCGACAGGCACAAACAGCGCACCGCGCTTTCTGGTGGCGGCCAGTAAAGATCCCGGCGTGCCCGGCAAGCCCGGCACCGATCTGCAGCGCGTGCAGATCATCAAAGGCTGGACTGATCAAAATGGGCAGACACACGAACAAGTCTACGATGTAGCAGGCTCATACACTCAGGCCCGGGTTAATCCGCAAACCTGTGCTCCGGAAGGGCCGGGGCACGCTGCCCTGTGCACCGTCTGGCAGGACCCGGCCTTTAACCCCGAACAGAATGCCTTTTACTATGTGCGAGTTCTGGAGAACCCCACCTGTCGCTGGTCGACACTGCAATGCAAAGCAGCCGGCGTCGACCCCTTCAGTAAAGACTGCAAGCAGCAAGCGGAAGTCGCCACCCAGGCGGCTTTCGACGACGGCGCCTGGGGCGATGATGTCTACGGGAAATGCTGTCTGGACCCGGAACAGGAGCCGTTCTACTCTCCCACCATTCAGGAGCGGGCCTGGAGTTCACCGATCTGGTACTCCGCCTCACAGGCTAAACCACAAACCCCGCTCCCGTAATCAAGGGAAGGTCGGCGTAAGTGCGGATTCCGGCAGGCGCCGCGCACAGTGCCGGAATCGCGTTGATGGCCGGCAAAGCCGTGGTCATCAGATTGGACTGCATGGCCTCTATGGCATTGCGCGGCTTTTCGTCTTCGGGCAACGAGTGTTTTAGCGTGAAGTTCACATTGGGCCGACCGGTCACATTGACCACATAGCCCTCATGCAAAGGGTAATCCGGCTCCACCTGTTTACCCATCTTCCAGCGGTATTTCAGTTCGACGACTGGACGGCCCCGGTAGATCCCCTGCCAGGCTGCATCTACGCCCGCCACACAACCCTTATCAATCCTCATAAAACCAAAGTCGCAATCTTCCACCGCTGCGGAGAATTCGGCCTGAAATTGAATATCATCAAAGGGAATCTGCAGGGCCATACCGGCAACTCGAACGCCTTCTGAAAATACTTTTGAGCCTTCGCGAAGCGTATCGCTCAAGCCCGGCGTAGTAACGGGAAGGCCAAATCCGCAGCTTTCCCAGGTTTCCTTGGAGGCGTAGCCGGTGGCATCGACGGACTCCAGCACCGACACCGACTCAATGCGGTCACACAGGCCCGCAGCCACCAGCCCGATCAGGCTGCTGAAGCCCGGATGAATACCGCTGCCAAAGATGGAACTGTTGCCCTTCTCACAAGCATCCAGAATCCGCTGACGCTGCTCATCGCCGAGAGCGTGGCCGGTAATAAAGGCTGAGGTCGTCACGATATTGATGCCGCGCTCGAGTATGCGACAGAAATCATCCACATTGGCCCACAAACCGTTGTAGCTGACGCAGTCCGGTTTGAGAGCGAGAAGCGCTTCGGCGTCCTGTGTAGCCACAATACCCATCGGCTCAATACCTGCCAGCGTGCCCGCGTCCTGCCCGGCTTTTTCATCGGCGCGGACGAAGCAGCCCACCAGCTCCAGATTCGGATTGCGCTGAATGGCAATAATGGCACGACGCCCAACATTACCAACATTCCATTGAACCACTCGATAAGCCATGTAAGCTCTCCCTGTTATTGTTTCTCTACTGTAAAAGCAGATGGCAGTTTCGACCAAGCTTTTAGAGCGGTTGCACTAATCCATTTGCAGTAATAATAATCAAGGAGTAGCACTCATGGCTCGCACTGACGCCCCGTTGGTGGCGATGGATGAATACCTGAACCATCAGATCACCGATACCTTTGCCGCAGTATCCCAGAGTGATCGCAGCTGGACGGAGAAAGTGTGCCTGTCTGTCGGCGCCCACGATGGCTCCGTCCAGATCGGTTTTGGCCTGGGAAAATACCTGAACCGCAATGTAATGGATGCCTACGCCGGCATTTCGCGGGGCCGGGAACAATTTACGGTGCGCGGCAGCCGTATGCTGGCGCCCAACCCCGACGAATACAGCATCGGCCCCATTCACTACGAGATTGTCGAGCCTTTGAAAGCAGTCCGATTGCGCCTGGAAGCCAACGACATACAGGCGATCGCCTTTGATGTAACGATCCGCTGCGAAGACCTGCCCCCTTTTCTGGAAACCCACGAATTCCGTCGCCAGATTGGCGGTTATCGCGTCGACAACGATCTGGTCAGATACCATCAGTGCGGTGTTGCCAGCGGCTGGCTGGAGATAGACGGTGAGCGCACAGAAATCACCCCAGAGAAATTTTACGCGACTCGCGACCACTCCTGGGGCGTTCGCTACGGCGTAGGCGACGAACCCCAGGACATCATGCCGGGTATCGACAGTTCACAATTTCCCATGAACTTTCTGTGGAGCCCGATGCGTATGCAGCGCCCTGACGGTTCAGTGTACGGAATCCACCATTTCTATTTGCGGATTCCCATTCCGGGAGTGCCCGAAGTGGTGGAGGGCGGTATCGAAAAACTCGATGGCAGCCGCGATGACTTCACCCACATTGAGCCTGCCTTGCGTTACAACCCGGTAAATCGCAGGCTCGAAGGTGGGCATCTGAAGGTACGCACCCATTCTGGCGAAGAACGCACTCTGGGCATTGAAGTCGTCTCCGATACCGGCTTTCATCTGGGCACCGGTCTGTACTTTGGACTGGACGGCAAGCACCATGGCCAATGGCGCGGCGAGCTGCATCTGGAAGGCGAACATATTGAAGACTGCACCGAGCTCGAAACAGCAAAGCGCATCCACCAGATTCGCGACTGCATTATCCGCGTTACCGACGGGGACGCCGTTGGCTACGCAAATTACCAGACGGTCGTTAACGGCGAGTGGCCTGAGCTGGGGCTTGATGCCACGTCGTCATTTATCTGATAAACGCAACCAGCCCAAACAACACGACACGCACACTAAAATAATTCGGAGTTAAGCATGAGCACCAACACCGCGTCACCCGACTACACACAAGCGCCCAACAACAAAAAACTCGGCCACATACCCGGTGAAAAAGGCTGGCCCGTTGTCGGTTGCCTGCCGCGTTTGCGCACCGACCCTTTTGGCCTGGCCAAGCATCACTGGGACAAGTACGGTCCAGTGTCCCGCATCAATATGGGCCCACAACCCGGCGTTATGGCACTGGGCCCGGACATGGCGCAAACCCTGTTGCTCGACAGCGAGCGCAATTTCTCAACCCGCATGGGTTATGACTACGCACTGCGTACCTTCTACGGCGACAATCTGTTGTGCCTGGATTTCGACGAGCACAAGTTCCAGCGTCGAATTATGCAGACCAGCTTTAAAACTCCGGCCATGCGCAGTTATGTCGACACCATGAACCCGATTCTTGACAAAGGCATGGAGCAATGGGTATTCGACAAAAAATTTCGTTTTTACGACAACATCAAGGAACTGCTACTGCGCATGACCTGCAAGGTGTTCTATGGCGTCGAAGCTGAAGACGAAGGCTCCGCAGAACTGGCACAGGCCTTTATCGATATATTGGACGCGCAGATGGGCATCGTCCGGCTCGATATGCCGGGCACAAAATTCCATGTCGGCAAAAACGGACAGCGTTTTTTACGCAAATACATCACGCGCCTAATCCCGCTGCGGCGGGAGGGTAATGGCACTGATATGCTGAGCCATATGTGCAAGGAAACCAAACCCGACGGCAGCTTCTTCACTGACGAGGAAATCGTTGATCACGCCAGCTTCCTGCTGTTTGCCGCCCACGACACCACTACCAGCACCTTGACTCACATGATGTACTATCTGGCGATACAGCCGGAATGGCAGGAGCGTCTGCGCGTCGAGGGCGAGCGCATTGGCAAAGACTATCTGGAATACGAAGATCTGGCCGCAGTCACTGAGCTGGATGCCTGCTTTCAGGAAGCCCAGCGTCTACACCCCTCAGTCAGTGTGATGGCCCGTCGCAGCATTCGCGATTGCGAGCTGGGCGGTCATCATATCCCTGCTCACACGCTGATTTTTCAGTACCCCATCTTCACCAACCGGATGGAGCAGTACTGGAGCAAGCCCCACAGCTTTGACCCCGAGCGCTTTTTCCCCGAGCGCAACGAGCACAAGGGGCATGCATTCTGTCATATGCCTTTCGGCGGCGGTGCCCACAAGTGCATTGGCATGCACTTCGGCGCGATGCAGGCCAAACTGTTTACCCACCAGTTTCTGCGGAAGTTTGAATTCAGCCTGCCAGACGGCTACCAGGCCGGCTTTACCTATCTGCCCATGCCAAAGGAGAAAAACGGCCTGCCTCTGGTGGTAAAACCTCGTTAAGCTTTCCTCCGCCTGATTTCAGAGGAACAAAAAAGGGCGCCAAAGGCGCCCTGAAGGATGCGATCTCATAAGAGATCAGTCGAGGTTCAAACTTCTTCTTCCTCTTCTGCCGTGGCAGCCTCACCGTTTTCGACGGGCTTGGCAGAGGGGAGTAACTGCTCGCGAATAGCCGTTTCAATTTCGTTGGCAATTTCCGGGTTGTCGGTCAGGTAGTTGGCGGCATTGGCTTTGCCCTGCCCGATTTTGTCGCCCTTGTAGGCATACCAGGCGCCGGATTTATCAATCAGGCCCTGTTGCACGCCCAGATCGATGACCTCACCCATACGGTAGATACCCTTGCCGTACATAATCTGGAATTCGGCCTGTTTGAAAGGCGGTGCAACTTTGTTCTTCACCACTTTTACGCGGGTTTCGTTGCCCACCACTTCGTCGCCCTGCTTCACCGCACCGATGCGGCGAATGTCGAGACGAACCGAGGCGTAGAACTTCAGCGCGTTACCACCGGTAGTTGTTTCGGGATTGCCGAACATGACACCGATTTTCATACGGATCTGGTTGATAAAGATCACAGTACAGTTTGACTTGTTGATGGTACCGGTCAGCTTGCGCAGGGCCTGACTCATCAGACGGGCTTGCAGACCAACGTGGCTGTCGCCCATTTCGCCTTCAATTTCCGCTTTCGGTGTCAGGGCGGCCACCGAGTCGATAACCACCAGATCCACCGCGCTGGAGCGCACCAGGGTTTCGGCAATTTCCAGCGCCTGCTCACCGGTATCCGGCTGGGACATCAGCAGATTGTCCAGATCGACGCCCAGTTTTTCGGCATAGCCCGGATCAAAGGCATGTTCGGCATCGATAAAGGCACAGACGCCACCTTTTTTCTGGCTCTCGGCAATGGCGTGCAGAGTCATGGTGGTTTTACCACTGGATTCCGGGCCATAAATTTCGATAATCTTGCGGCGTGGCAGGCCGCCCACGCCCAGTGCGATATCCAGTGCCAGCGATCCGGTACTGATAACCGGCACCACAACACGCTCCTGCTCGCCCATGCGCATGATCGAGCCTTTGCCGAACTGACGTTCGATTTGCGACAGCGCTGCACTCAGCGCCTTCTGCTTGTTATCATCCATAGCTGACCCCGTTGATTTCGCATACAGTAAATTAACTGTATATATAATCAGTATAACAAGGGGCAGTGTCAACCGTTGACAGCAACTTTTTTCACCTGGGTGATCAAACCGACAGAATGCCGGGGCGAGCCTTTGCCGGAACCGGTGCACCGCCGTACAATCGGCACCTTCACAACGCAGGGCCTGTAAGAGTCAATGAGCGCCACCGCCAAGCAAGAACAGCACACCCCCATGATGCAGCAGTACCTGAAAATCAAGGCGGAGCACCCCCGCGAGCTGGTTTTCTACCGCATGGGCGACTTTTACGAGCTGTTTTTCGACGATGCCAAAAAGGCCGCCGAATTGCTCGACATTACCCTGACCGCCCGCGGTAAATCCGGCGGCGAGCCCATTCCCATGTGCGGGGTGCCCTACCACGCGGCAGAATCCTACCTCGGCCGACTGGTGCGCAAGGGGCAATCCATCGCCATAGCAGAGCAGATCGGCGACCCGGCAACCAGTAAGGGGCCGGTGGATCGCAAGGTGGTGCGTATCGTCACCCCCGGAACTGTCAGCGACGAGGCCCTGCTGGAGGAACGCCGCGACAACCTGCTGGTGGCCCTGCATCAACAGGCCGATACCTTTGGCATTGCCTGCCTCGACATCAGCAGCGGCCGTTTTGTAGTTCTCGAAGCCGAGGGCGAAGATGCCTTGAGGGCAGAAATACAGCGTCTGAACCCGGTCGAGTTGCTGGTGAATGAAAGCCTGTCCATCAGCCAATCGCTGGAAAGCCGCCCCGGCTTTCGTCGCTGCCCGCCCTGGGAGTTCGAACTGGAAACGGCCCAGCGACTGCTGAACCAGCAGTTCGGCACCAAGGATCTGCAGGGCTTTGGCTGCAGTGAGCTGACGACAGCTCTCGGCGCGGCGGGCTGCCTGCTGCAGTACGCCAAAGAAACCCAACGCACCGACCTGCCCCACATTCGCAGCATCCGGCACGAGAACCGCAGTGACAGCGTCGCCATCGACGCCGCCACCCGGCGCAATCTCGAGTTGGATATCAACCTGAACGGCGGTGAAGACAACACCCTCTACTCCGTACTGGGCACCACCCGCACCAGCATGGGCGGGCGTCTGCTGCGACGCTGGCTGCACCGCCCCCTGCGCGACCTGCACGAATTGCAGGGGCGCCAGCAGAGCATTGCCGACCTGCTGAGCGATTTCCGCTTTGATCAGATTCGCGACGAGCTGAAGCAGATTGGTGATATGGAGCGTATTCTGGCGCGGGTCGCCCTGCGTTCGGCCCGGCCCCGCGATCTCACACGCCTGTGCCGCTCTCTCACAGCGGTGCCCTCGCTGGTGGCCCAATTACGCCCCATCGAAAACCCTCACCTGCAACAACTGGCCGACCGGCTTGGCAACTTTCCCGAGCTGACCGAGCTGCTCGACCGGGCGCTGGTGGAAAACCCGCCCATGGTGATCCGCGACGGCGGCGTCATTGCCGAAGGTTTCGATACCGAACTGGATGAACTGCGCAACATCAGCACCAACGCCGGTGATTTTCTGGTACAGCTGGAAACCCGCGAACGCAAACGCACCGGCCTCACCACCCTCAAGGTCGGCTACAACCGGGTGCACGGTTACTACATCGAAATCAGCCGCGCCCAGGCCAGCGAAGCGCCCGTGGAATACACACGCCGCCAGACCCTGAAAAACGCGGAACGTTTTATCACCCCCGAGCTGAAAGAATTTGAAGACAAGGCCCTGAGCAGCAAAAGCCGGGCGTTGGCCCGGGAAAAGGGGCTCTACGACGAGCTGCTGGAAACGCTGAATAAATCTCTGCTGCCGCTGCAAAGCTGCGCTGAAGCCGTTGCCGAACTGGATGTGCTCGCCACCCTGGCCGAGCGCGCCACGGCCCTGGATTTCTGTCAGCCGCAGCTGTCACCAGAGGGCGAGCTGCATATCGAAGGCGGCCGTCACCCGGTTGTGGAGTCGGTACTCGACACCCCCTTTATCGCCAACGATACCCGCTTTGACGAACAGCGACGCATGCTCGTCATCACCGGCCCGAACATGGGCGGTAAATCGACCTATATGCGCCAGACTGCACTGATTGTGCTGCTGGCCCATATTGGCAGTTTTGTGCCCGCCAGATCCGCCCGTATTCCATTGGTCGACCAGATTTTTACCCGCATAGGGTCGTCCGATGATCTCGCCGGCGGGCGCTCGACCTTCATGGTCGAAATGACAGAAACCGCTAACATCCTGAACAACGCCACCGCCAACAGCCTGGTGCTGATGGATGAAATCGGTCGTGGCACCAGTACCTTCGATGGCCTGTCACTGGCCTGGGCCTGCGCCGTGCGGCTGGTAGAAGAGATTCGCGCCTGCACCCTCTTCGCCACCCATTATTTTGAGCTGACCGCCCTGCCCGAGCAGTATCCCGAAGCCGTGAATGTGCATCTGGATGCCACCGAGCACGAAGACCATATTGTGTTTCTGCATGCGGTTCAGGAAGGCCCGGCCAATCAAAGCTACGGCTTGCAGGTGGCCAAACTGGCTGGGAATCCACCCGCCGTCATCCACAACGCCCGCCGCAAGCTGGCCAGCCTGGAGCAGCAGGTAGCACCGACCAAAGTGAACGGCCACGTTCCAGCCCAGCCGGACCTGTTTGCCGCGGCCCCGGAGCCCAGCCCTGCGCTGGAAGCCCTGCAGGCCGTTGAACCCGATGAGCTCTCCCCCCGGCAGGCCCTCGAGCTTCTCTACACGCTTAAATCCCTGGAAAAAAAGTGACCCGAATTGTTACCGATTGTTAGCCATTGGGTGGTACCCATTTCTTTTTGAGGTGGTAGAATAGCCGCCTTCAAAGACCTGCGGTCACTTACCAGGCAAGTATTCGGACAGGATAACGAGGCAGAATATGACATTTGTGGTTGGGGAAAGCTGCATCAAATGCAAACACACAGACTGCGTGGAAGTGTGTCCCGTCGACTGTTTTTACGAAGGGCCAAACTTTCTGGTCATCCACCCCGACGAGTGCATTGACTGCGCCCTGTGTGAGCCCGAGTGCCCGGTAGACGCTATCTTCTCGGAAGACGAGTTGCCGGAAGACCAGCAGGTATTTCTGGAACTGAATGCCGAGCTGGCTGAAATCTGGCCGAACATCACCGAGATGAAAGAGCCGCCGGCTGACGCCGAAGAATGGGCCGGCGTGGAAGGAAAACTCAAGTACCTGGAGCGTTGAGTTTTTCCGGGCGATAAAAAAGCGGCCTGGGCCGCTTTTTTTGTGTCTGTTGCTTTTTGTGTCTGTTCAAAACGTTAGGCTTTCAGTTAAAGACCGCTTCCTGATCGACCCCCTTGCGCTCAAAGATACCGCGCAAAGCCTTAAGCGCTTCAACCTGAATCTGGCGAACCCGCTCGCGGGTCAGGCCAATCTCTGCGCCTACCTCTTCGAGGGTGGCAGGTTCATGGCCTCGCAAGCCAAACCGCCGGGCCAGCACTTCCCGCTGTTTCTCGTTCAACTCATCCAGCCACTCACCAATCGCTTCCTTGAGATGGTCGTCCTGCAGCAGATCCGCCGGATCCTGCGCCGCTTCGTCGGGCAGCGATTCCAGCAGCGGCTTATCGGATTCGCGCCCCATGGGCACATCCACCGAGCCGACCCGCTCATTGAGACCCATCATCTTTTCTACCGCGGCCACCGGCTTGTCGACGCGTTTGGCGACCTCATCGTAGGTAGGTTCGTGATCAAGTGTCTGGGTCAACTCACGCGCCGCTCGCAGGTAAACGTTGAGCTCCTTGACGACGTGAATCGGGAGACGAATGGTTCGCGTCTGATTCATCAAACCACGCTCAATGGTCTGACGTATCCACCATGTGGCGTAGGTTGAAAATCGAAAGCCGCGCTCAGGGTCAAACTTTTCAACCGCGTGAATCAGACCGAGGTTTCCTTCCTCAATCAAATCAAGCAGGCTGAGCCCGCGATTGGTGTAACGCCTTGCGATTTTAACAACCAGACGCAGGTTGCTGACGATCATGCGTTTACGACCTGCCTCATCGCCACGCTGAGCAAGTCGCGAAAAATGCACTTCTTCTTCTGCAGTAAGCAGCGGGGAGTAGCCGATTTCGTTGAGGTAAAGCTGAGTCGCATCGAGTTCACCGCGAGGTTCGCGGCGCGTTTTTTTAGGGGATTTCGCAGTATCTGGCGCGGCATCTCCACGGGAGAGTATTTCGACGGCTGGTTCTTCTAAGGAAAACTCTTGGGCATCTGTACTCATGGCAACATCCTTTTCTTGTCTCTGTCTGCCTGATGATCCGCCCGCCAGCAGCGTTTCAAAAACGATTGCATAGCGTGCTGTTGTTCCCCTGATTCCCTTGTGTTGTTGCGCTCAATTCCTTTTCGGTAGCAGCTTTACCGGATTAATCGGTTTGCCGTCTTCTCGTATTTCAAAATGCAGTTTGACGCTATCTGTTCCCGTGTCGCCCATTTTGGCAATCGTCTGTCCCTGTCGAACGGTTTCCCCTTCTTTAACCAACAGCCGATTGTTGTGGGCGTAAGCGCTCAGGTAGCGATCGTTGTGTTTAACAATGAGCAGCTTGCCGTATCCGACCAAACCGCTGCCTGCATACACAACCACACCGGCCGCAGCCGCAGTTACAGGCTGCTCCAACTTTCCAGCAATATCAATACCTTTGTGGGCGTACTGAGAACTGTTAAAGCCTCTAACGATCGTTCCTTCACTGGGCCACAGCCAGGTCGAAATCGGCGTAATAACGCGCTCTGGCGGCGGAGTTGTACGCTGTTTATTGGCAACCGACGCCGCCGGTTTTTTCGGCTTACTCAGTGCGTTAGATGAGCTGGACTCGGGCGAGGAAGAAGCTACCGGAGCAGTCGCGCGGGCGCTTGACGATGAGTCATCGAGGCGCAGTTTCTGACCGGGATAGATAGCGTAGCCCCGACCAATTCCGTTAGCAGACGCTAACCCGCGAAAGTCCAGCCCGTAGCGAAATGCAATAGAGAACAGGGTGTCGCCCGAGCGCACTACATAGTATTCCGGCACCCGCTCCGGCGGCGAATGAAGGTCTTCTACGGGGGCAAAGTTAGGTCCGGAGCCACAGGCCAAAAGCAGAATTGCGGCCCCAGCGAAGAGCAGGCTACGGTTTAGAAAACGCAGCCAAGACAATGAATTTTCAGGCTTACCGACTTGAGAAATAACGTTGATCCCCTCGCGATACGCGCTCAGAAAGACTCACTGTTTGACACCGGCGGAGACAAAAAACAGGGACTTTCCTCTCAATTTTAATAACCAGGAAAAGCTACACCGTACGTCTTTATGCGAAAAAAATCTTAAAAAACGCCACTAATCACTTTGTCGCTGACCTTCCCCCAGCTGCGCCAATGCCAGCACCAGCCCCAGGCCAAAGACGAACATGGCCGCCGCCATAGCGCTCTCCTGCCAGACCGGCAATACCAGCACCTGCTCCGACTGCCAAGGCCATAGCACTTTCAATGAACCCAACAGCACGCCAACCAGAAAAGCCATCAGGATGAGTCGACAGTGAAGTAAAAGCCAGGACAGCAGTCGCACAAAGGACAACAGGCCGACAGCACAGCCCAAGGCAAACACTGCCAGTGTTGCGAAATCCAGCGACTCTATCGCACCCAACACTACCGGGTAAACGCCCATGATGAGCAGCAGAAAACTCCCGGAAATACCCGGCAGGATCATCGCGCAAATGGCAATGGCACCCGCGCCGAACAAGAGCAGGGGCCCGACTTCCGGTGTTGCGGGGCGCAGCTCAGATACCAGCAACATCAACAGAACGCCCATGATCAAGGCCATCCAGCTGCCCGCCCGCCAGGGACGAATATCCCGAGCCAACAGGATCGACGATGCGAGAATCAAGCCCATAAAAAAGGAATACACCTCGTGCGGGTGCTGCTCCAGCGCTGAGCTTATAATTTTCGCCAGCGAGAACAGGCTGGTGGCAACACCGGCAAACAGCGCCAGCAGAAAGTTGCCGTCAATATGGCGCCAGGCTTCACTCACCTGCCCTTTCAGCAGATAGCGACAGGCATCCAGACTAAAGGCGCTGAGGCTTTTGATCAGCCGCTCGTAAATGCCGGTAATCAGGGCGACGGTGCCACCGGAAACCCCCGGCACCACATCCGCCGCCCCCATCGCCAGCCCGCGAACAAAAATGCCCGCCGGCTTCATCGACCAACCACGCCTTCCAGAAGCGGCACAAACATGACTGGGGTAATGGAAACCTCTTCCAGCTCGCCATCCCGCTTTTTCAGCAGCTGCAAACGCTGGCCGCGATTGTCCCCAACCGGAATCACCAACACACCGCCTTCGGCAAGCTGTTCCGTAAGCGCGGGCGGAACCCGCTCGGGGGCTGCGGTGACAATAATGCCATCGTAGGGGCCGCGTTCTTCCCAGCCCATACCGCCATCAGCGTGCTTCAGGTGAACGTTGCTCAAGCCCAGTGTGCGTAGCCGCTCACGGGCTTTCTCCTGCAGCGGCAGGATGCGTTCCACGCTGTATACCCGAGTAACCACTTGCGCCAGTATCGCGGTCTGGTAGCCCGAACCGGTGCCGATCTCCAACACCCGCGTGCGCTCGCCCATACTCAGCAGTAACTGGGTCATGAGTGCCACAATATAGGGTTGGGACAGGGTTTGCTGATAGCCTATCGGCAGCGCACTGTCTTCGTAGGCGCGGTGCGACAGGGCTTCGTCGAGAAAGATATGCCGAGGGGTTCGCCCCATGACTTCAAGCACGCGCTGATCATCAATACCCTGCTCTTTCAGGCGGCTGATCAGGCGGTCGCGGGTTCGCTGGGAGGTCATCCCGATCCCGCCGAGGTTTAACTGCGTCATACCGGTGGCTGTCACTTTTTAATAATCTATCAATTCTCGCACAAGCGCGGTGGCGAAGCAGCCTTTGGGCAAGCTGAATTCCAGCTGGCAGCCCTCTGCTACTCCCGTTATGGTCAATGCTTTCGGGATCACCCGCAGTGGACGCCGAGCTGCATCAACACGCCGGGCGGCCAGCGCCGCAATCGTGTCCTGCTCCGTCGCCAGCACTTCCCGCTCCAGTTCCAGCGCAGCAGACTCTACCCAGATGCGTCCGACACTGCCGGGCAAGGGGCCGGAGGGGTGGATTTCACCCGCGTTTACCCGCGCTGCAGCAAGTTCATCATCTGCTTCCTGAAAAACGCTGTTGCCATCACCCAGACAAAACAAATCGCCCGGTAGTGGCTGGTTCCAGTTGGCCTGCTGCACACGCTCGGCCAATACACAGTTAAACAGGTGAGAGCGCAATACCGACAACCACAAGCCACGTTTGAAACGCGAAACCTTGCGGCCACCGCTCAACCAGCGGCGCGCCTGATCAAGGTTATTGCCGCCGTGACCAAAGCGCTGCTCCCCGAAATAATTGGGAAAACCCTGTTCTGCGACACACTGCACTCGCTCGCTGAGCTCGTCCGCAGACACCCCACTTAATACCAGTGTGAACTGGTTATAACGGTGGGTACCGCGCCGCAATTTGCGCTGGTGACGCTGAGAGTCCAGAACACGTAGGCCCGAATGATTAAAGTTCTGCCAGTCCGCGCTGGCCTGCCCCAACATGTGCAGGCTGAACCACTGCCGCGTTACCGCGTCTTTGTCTTTCAGCCCGGAGTAGCTGATGTCTTTGGCTACCGAAAACTGCTGCAGAAGCTCCGCCGCCTCCGGTGTGCTTAGGCCGTTCTTTTCGACATAGACCCAATCAAACTCACCGGCAGCGCTGAAATCGACCTCAAGTAATTCCGTGACCTGGAAATGTTCCGGTTTGGCGCGCAACTGCCCTGTCGCAAGCGGTCCGCCCCAAGCATAAGGCAGCAAGTCAGACCGCCTCGACCAGCACAGTGGCAAAGGCAGCAATGCCTTCGCCACGGCCGGTAAAGCCGAGTTTTTCGCTGGTGGTCGCTTTCACGCTGACCTGTGAGGTGGCAACCTGCAGATCCGAAGCAATGGTTTTGCACATACTGTCGATATGCGGCGCGAGCCGAGGTTTTTGTGCTACCACAGTGATGTCAGCGTTACCCAGTTTAAAACCCTGCTCAGTAATCAAGGCATACACATGACCCAACAACTGGCGACTGTCGATGCCCGCGTAGCGTGAATCGGTATCGGGAAAATGTTTGCCAATGTCGCCCAGCGCCAAGGCCCCCAGAAGCGCATCGCACAGGGCGTGCAGTACCACATCACCGTCAGAGTGGGCTATCAGCCCTTGATCGCACTCTATACTTACGCCGCCGAGCACCACCGCATCGCCTTCACCAAACTTGTGAACATCAATGCCCTGCCCGATACGAAGCTGCGCCATGCTTTATTCCCCTTCCGCTTCCAGTATCAATTCCGCCAGGCGTATATCTTCCGGCACGGTAATTTTCAGGTTGGTCTTACTGCCCGCAAACAGCTGCGGTGTGTGGCCTGCCCATTCCAGCGCCGAGGCTTCATCGGTAACCGCGACGCCGGCCGCCAAGGCCTGCTGCAGCGCAGACTTAAGCAACCCATAACGAAACAGCTGCGGTGTTTGCGCGGCCCACAAGCGCGAGCGATCCAGCGTCGCCTCAATACGGAGGCCTTCACCGGCCTGCTTGACCGTATCCGCGATGGCCGTTGCCATAATGCCGCCCACCGGATGATCGACCAACGCGGCCACCATGGCGGCAATGCTTTTCGACTGCACACAGGGGCGTGCCGCATCGTGCACCAGCACCCAATCATCGGCATCTGCTTTTTCCACCAGAGCCAAAAGCCCCGCCAACACAGAATCTGCCCGCTCGCGCCCACCTTCCACCGCCAGCACCCGTGACTCGGAAGCTTCCGGCAAGGAGGGCCAATAGGCATCGTCGGCAGCGACAGCCACCACCACCTGCTGCAGCGCAGGCAGAGCCAACAGCCGACTGAGACTGTGCGATAACACCGGCTTACCGGCGAGAAGCAAATATTGCTTGGGCGTCGTCGATTGCATGCGACTGCCGACACCGGCAGCAGGTACAACGGCCCAGAGTTTACTGGTGGCTGCCGTCAAGGCTTCTTGTCCTCTTCGACAATCAGATAAAAAGTCTCACCTTCCTTGATCAGGCCCAGCTCGCGACGGGCGCGTTCTTCTACCGTACCAAGGTCAGACTTCAGGCTGTGGACTTCACGAGAAAGTTTTTCGTTGCGAGCGCGCAGCTCGGCATTGGTTTCCTCCTGCTGCGCAATCTCACGGCGCAGCCGGGTAATTTCCTCCCAGCTGCCGGGGCCAAACCAGAGGCGGTATTGCAACCAGAGCAATACCGCCAACAGGGCGAACAGTAACCAGTTGCGTCTGATCACCGGTGCGCTCCCCGATTCAGCAATCAGGATTTGAATTCATCCCGACCGCGGTATGCCGCACCCAGCTCTGCTTCGATTCGCAGCAGGCGGTTGTACTTGGCAACCCGATCGGAACGGCACAGCGAACCGGTTTTGATCTGGCCGGCCGCTGTGGCAACCGCGAGATCGGCGATAGTAGTATCCTCCGTCTCGCCGCTGCGGTGGGAAATAACCGCACTGAAGCCGGCGTCTTTGGCCATCTTGATGGCGTCCAGAGTTTCGCTGAGTGAACCGATCTGGTTGAACTTGATCAGAATGGAGTTGCCGACTTTTTCGTCGATACCGCGCTTGAGAATCCTGGTGTTGGTCACAAACAGATCGTCACCCACCAGCTGCACACGGTCGCCTATACGCTTGGTCAGAATCGCCCAGCCGTCCCAGTCGCTTTCATCCATGCCATCTTCGATGGAAATAATGGGGTACTTCTGCGAGAGCTCATCGAGGTACTCGGCAAAACCGGCTGCATCGAATACCTTGCCTTCACCCGCCAGATCGTACTTGCCGTCTTTATAAAATTCGGAGGATGCGCAATCCAGCGCCAGGGTGATGTCTTCACCGAGCTTGTAGCCCGCATTGGCGACCGCTTCGGCAATCACTTCCAGTGCCGCTTCATTGGACGGCAGGTTGGGCGCAAAGCCGCCTTCGTCACCTACCGCGGTGCTCAGGCCCCGGCTCGACAATACCTTTTTAAGTGCGTGAAAAATTTCAGCGCCCTGACGCAAAGCCTCGGTAAAACTGTCGGCGCCAACGGGCTGAATCATAAATTCCTGAATATCGACATTATTGTCAGCGTGCTCGCCGCCATTGATGATATTGATCATGGGAACCGGCATGCTGTACTGACCGGATGTGCCGTTGATATCGGCGATGTGCTGGTAAAGCGGGATGCCCTTTTCGGCGGCAACCGCTTTGGCGGTCGCCAGCGACACCGCCAAAATAGCGTTGGCGCCCAGATTGGCTTTGTTTTCCGTACCGTCGGCATCAATCATTGCCTGGTCGATAGCGCGCTGATCTTCGGCATCGCGGCCCATCAGCAGATCGCGGATGGTGGTATTGATATTGGCGACCGCTTTCTGAACACCCTTGCCCAGGTAGCGGTTTTTGTCGCCATCGCGCAGCTCCAGTGCTTCGCGCGAGCCGGTTGAGGCGCCTGATGGGGCGCAGGCGCTGCCAATGGCGCCGGAAGCCAGAACCACATCGGCCTCGACAGTGGGGTTGCCCCGGCTGTCCAGCACCTCAAAGGCTTTAATATCAACGATTTCTGCCATGAATGTTCTCCAGATAGATCAAAAGGTATTCGGTTCGCGTTACTGAATATCGAGGGCGGGCAGCTGTTTCACGGTGTCGTCCACCGCCTTCATCTGCGCCAGGAAGGGCTCTAACTTGTCCAGCGGCAAGGCGCTGGGGCCATCACATTTGGCCTTGGCCGGATCCGGGTGGGCTTCGAGGAAAAGCCCGG
>PAKT01000110.1 GCA_002710725.1 Spongiibacteraceae bacterium | reverse complement strand
GCGCTTCCGGTGCCAGGCCTGTGTAACAGGACAGGACAGTTCTCAACAACGCGCGACTCAATAGATAATCAAAGCGATGTTCCGGGTATTGCAGGGAATGGTAGTGATCCAGCTCACCGGTATCCAGCATGGCCTCATAGGCAGCGTCCTGGCGATGATCGGCCACGTGGGCCGAAATCGCCAGCCAGATATCCAACTGTCCACCGGGTAATGCGCTTTCTGATCCCGGCTCTATCATTATTATGTATCCTTGTGCCGATACAGGCGTACCGGCAACGGCTGATCAGTTGTACTTCACCTCAGCACGGCGCATCAGGCTGGCAAAATAGGCGTTATAGCTCTGATTCGCCTGCACGCGTTGTGCGCCCGCCAAGAGTTCTCGGCGACGATTTTCCGCCACCAGACTTCGCTCACCATCGTATACATTTGTGAGTTGAATAACCACTGAATTACCGCCCGCATCGCGGGTCATGGCAACATTCCCGCCCTCTTGCGGACGCGCCATCTGAAAGACTTTACGGCGGACAGATTCAGCTATACTGGAGTCCTGTCGCGATGAGCGCACAGCCACCTGCCAATCGACACCTTCGGTCTTTTTGGCCAGCGCTTCGGCCGATTCACCAGCGCGCAGCGCTGCCATAAGCTCACGCGCAACGTCATCTGCACGCTCACGACCTTCCTGCTCCTTCAGGGTCGCAACAATCACGTCGCGAACATCAGCCAGCGGCTGCACCTCAGGTGGGCGATGCGCGATCGGATGCAGCACCACATAATGACTCGGTGAAACCTCAAACACCTCCGAGTTGTAACCCTGCTCGCGCAGCTCGGCATTAAATGCCGCAGCCTTGACCGCAGAGTGGGCCAGCAACCCCTCATTCTGATCCGCCGTCAGCCAGTCGCTTTCCTGTACCTCAAGCTCAAGGGCCTTGGCCGGCTCCTCCAGACCGTCGGCGTTAAACACCAGGTCGCGAAGCGCTTCAACCTCACTGACCAGCCGGGGCTTGGCGGCACGCTCCTGCAACTGCCGTTCGAGTTCCGCACGGCGCGACTCAAGCGATGCAACGTCCGGTTCGCGCACTTCCAGCAGCTTGACCAGATGCAGGCCGGCGTCTGTCTCGACCGGCTCAGAAACCTCGCCAACCTCCAGCTCTGCCAGGGCATCTTCAAAAGCTTCCGGGAAGGTATCACCGGCGCTGAAGCCGAGATCACCACCCTGCTCGGCGCTGCCAAAATCGTCGGAAAGCTCCTTTGCCACATCGGCAAAATTTTCTCCTGCCAGAATGCGCTCGCGGGCAGCTTCAAGCTTTTGTCGGGCCTCGTCGTTGCTGCCTTCAAGCAGAATATGAGCTGCCCGGCGCTCGGTAAGCTGTTTCGCAGACTCGATCTCCTGCTGGTATGCCGCTCGTATATCTTCTTCGGCTACCGGCTGATAGAAATCTTCGATCTTCAGTTCGAGGTAGGCGACCCGAACCGCTTCGGGCGATTTGAAGCGACTCTGATTCTGCTGGTAGTAGGCTTCAATTGCTTCTGCCGATGGCGTGGCCTGCTCGGCAAAGCGCTCAGTGTCAACCGTCAGGTAGTAGAAACTGCGCTTCTGATCGCCGAGGCGAATCGCAGCACTTTCCTGAAAATCGGTAATAAAGGTTGAACCGGCAACGCCCTGATTCAACTGATCGATCAACAGATCAGTGCGCAGCAGTGAGCGGAACAGTTGCGGGGTAAAACCCTGGGCGGCAAGGATCTGACGGAAGCGCTCAGTGGAGAAGCGCCCGCCTTCCTGGAACTGCGGCATCTGCATAATCGTCTGGTTCAGCACCCGATCTGGCACGGCGATTCCAGCTTCCTCGGCGGCCTGCAACAGAACCTTCTGGCGAATCAACGAATCGAGCGCCGGTCGACGCAACACCGCATCGTCCAGCAGACCGGGGTCAATGTTGTCCCCCATCATCGCCAGCAGCTGACGCTTCTGCATGGCAAGCGCCTGATCCAGTTCATACTGGCTTACCTTCTCGCCATTGACCACGGCGACCGGCGTTTCAGTGCTGCCGCTGAACAGAAAGTCGATACCGTACAGTGCAAAGGGAACGATCATCAGACCGATAATGATTTTGGCGGCGACGCCCTGGATGTTGTCGCGGATATTCTGAAGCATGTTATTCCACTACTTACAAAAAAAGCGCATCTTTCGATGCGCCTTTATTATGGAGCTCAAAGACTCCGAACGGGTTTTTTACAAAACAGGCGCCGTATCAGTTAACAGCGTCCTTCAGTGCTTTGCCCGCTTTAAAGCTGGGAATCTTGGCCGCAGCAATGTTGATTGGCTCACCGGTTTGCGGATTACGACCAGTGCGAGCAGCGCGCTCTTTTACACTGAAAGTACCAAAACCAACCAGAGAAACCGAATCGTCTTTTTTCAATGCATCCGTAATTGAATCGACAACCGCGTCAAGGGCGCGACCCGCAGCAGCTTTTGGCAGGTCCGCTGAAGCAGCGATGGCGTCGATTAGCTCAGATTTATTCACTTATTATCCCCTTCGTTTAGTAGGCAATGCGTAAAGAAAGTAATTAATAAACCACTCCCTAGTCTCAGTGACAACAGGCTTATCAACTGAATCAGAGTGGGATTTATACCAACTGCTTTTATGACGGTCAAGGAAGTGTCGCGTCAATGCGCACTAAATCGCGAGCTTCCCTGGCCATCCGTCACATCTGCATCCAACTTCTGCTGAGACAAGCCCGCAAGGTACTCCTCATCAGAAATTGGCTTTGGTAAATGCTCAAGCGCTATTTCCAAAACCTCATCAATCCATTTAACCGGTTTGATTTCCAGATCCGCTTTAATATCGTCCGGGATCTCTTTCAAATCCGGCTCGTTTTCAGCGGGAATGATGATCGTGGTGATACCACCGCGGTGAGCTGCGAGAAGTTTCTCTTTGAGCCCACCGATCTTCAGCACCTGACCGCGCAGTGTAATCTCACCGGTCATGGCAACTGTAGATTTTACCGGAATACCGGTTATCACCGACACTAATGCCGTGCACATACCGGTACCCGCCGACGGACCATCTTTGGGTGTGGCACCCTCGGGCACGTGAATATGGATATCGTGCGTGTCGTGATAATTTGCAGGAATTCCCAGCGCTTGCGAGCGACTCTTAACAACAGTCAGAGCCGCCTGAATGGACTCCTGCATAACATCGCCGAGCGAACCGGTTTTTACATGTCGGCCTTTACCAACTACCGAGACTGCTTCGATGGTGAGCAATTCGCCGCCCACCTGAGTCCAGGCCAGACCGGTCACCTGGCCGATGCGGTTTTCCTCTTCGGCCTTGCCAAAGCTGAATTTAGGCACGCCAAGATATTCACCGAGATTGTCAGATGACACCAGCAATTGCGAATCTTTGCCCTGCTTTCTGGCAAGACTTTTCACAACCTTGCGACAGACTTTTGCCAGCTCGCGCTCCAATCCGCGCACCCCGGCCTCGCGGGTATAAAAACGGATAATGTCGCGAATGGCGTCTTCTTCAATGGTCAGCTCTTTTTCGTTAAGACCATTGTTTTTCATCTGCTTGGGTATCAGATAGCGACGCGCAATATTCGTTTTTTCCGCTTCTGTGTAACCCGGAATACGGATAACTTCCATCCGGTCCAGCAGGGCCGGCGGTATGTTAAGGGAGTTGGACGTGCAGACAAACATAACGTCTGACAGATCGTAGTCCACTTCCAGATAGTGATCGCTGAAGCTGTTGTTCTGCTCCGGGTCGAGCACTTCAAGCAGCGCAGAGGCCGGATCGCCCCGGTGGTCCATACCCATTTTGTCAATTTCGTCGAGCAGGAACAGCGGGTTTCTCACACCGACCTTGGACAGTTTCTGAATAATTTTGCCGGGCATTGAGCCGATATAGGTACGTCTGTGACCACGGATTTCCGCTTCGTCGCGCACACCGCCCAGTGCCATTCGCACAAATTTACGGTTGGTGGATCGGGCGATGGATTCCCCCAGCGAGGTTTTACCTACACCGGGCGGGCCAACCAGACACAGCACGGGGCCCTTAACTTTTTTCACGCGCTTTTGTACGGCGAGATATTCGACGATCCGGTCTTTTACTTCTTCCAGACCGTAGTGATCGGCATTCAACACTTCCTCTGCCTTATCGAGGTTGTGTTTGACCCGCGAACGCTTCTGCCAGGGTATCGAAATCAACCAGTCGATATAGCCGCGAACAACAGAGGCTTCTGCCGACATGGGCGACATCATTTTCAGCTTGGAGAGCTCTGACATGGCCTTTTCTTCGGCCTCGGCGCTCATCCCCGCTTCTTTTACCTTGGCTTCGAGGGCTTCGAGTTCGTTGCCGCCCTCTTCCATATCGCCCAGCTCGCGCTGAATGGCCTTCATCTGCTCATTCAGGTAATACTCGCGCTGGCTGCGCTCCATCTGTTTTTTGACCCGGCCGCGAATACGCTTTTCCACGGTAAACAGATCGATTTCAGATTCCATGACGGTCATCAGATGTTCCAGGCGCTCGCGCTCTGACAACATCTCGAGGATGGCCTGCTTCTGCTCCAGCTCCATGGTCATGTGAGCGGCAACGCTATCGGCCAGACGGCCCACTTCATCAATACCCGACAGAGAGGTCAGAACTTCAGCGGGTATCTTCTTGCTGACATTGACGTATTTTTCAAAGTGAGTAATGGCGCTGCGAATCAGGGACTCAACGTCAGCCTCGTCCACTTCTTCAGATTCAAGGACAGAAACCTGTGACTGGAAAAACTCACCATTGTCTTCCACCTGGTGAATCTCGGCGCGGTAACTGCCTTCTACCAACACCTTGACCGTGCCGTCGGGCAGGCGCAGCAACTGGAGAATATTGGAAACCGTACCTACATCGTACAGATCGTCCGTGCCCGGCTCATCGACATTGGGGTCACGCTGGGCGACCAGCATGATCTCCTTATTGGAGGCCATCGCCGTTTCGAGCGCACGAATTGATTTATCGCGCCCGACAAAAAGGGGTATCACCATATGAGGGTAGACAACCACATCCCTCAACGGCAGTAACGGAAAATCCTTCATCTCGTTGGAATCACCCATTGGTAACCTCGTAACAGGTGGAACGGAGGTCGGCACCTGTGTCCGACTCCCATTAACATGGGGCGTCGACGCGGGAATTACAAGGGATTGACAGTGAAATAGTTGAATATGGGCCGTATTTTCAGCCCATATTCAACGACTTGCTCAGAAATTAATCGTCTGGCGCAGCTTTTTTCTTGTCGCTGTTGTGGTACACCAGCATGGGCTCGGATTCGCCCTTGATGACCGACTCGTCGATAACCACCTTGCTGACATTTTCCAGCGAGGGAATCTGGTACATGGTATCGAGAAGAACAGCCTCAAGAATGGACCGCAGACCGCGGGCACCAGTCTTGCGCTCCATGCCACGCTCGGCAACCGCGCGCAGACCGTCTTCGCGGAAATCCACATCCACCCCTTCCATCTCGAACAACTTGCTGTACTGCTTGGTCAGCGAGTTTTTGGGTTCGGTCAGGATGCTGATCAGGGCATCAACGTCCAGCTCTTCAAGCGTTGCTATCACCGGCAGGCGACCGACAAACTCGGGGATAAGGCCGTAGCGCACCAGATCTTCCGGTTCCAGCTCCGCCAGCACCTCACCCACATTGCGCTTGTCGTTCTTGCTTTTGACCTCGGCAGAGAAACCGATACCACCGCGCTCAGAACGATCGCGAATAACCTTATCCAGACCGGCAAAGGCGCCACCGCAGATAAAGAGAATATTCGCTGTATTAACCTGCAGAAACTCCTGCTGCGGGTGCTTGCGTCCGCCCTGCGGCGGCACCGAGGCTACGGTGCCCTCGATCAGCTTCAGCAGCGCCTGCTGCACACCCTCACCCGACACATCGCGGGTGATGGAAGGGTTGTCGGATTTACGGGAGATCTTGTCGATCTCATCGATGTAGACAATCCCCATCTGGGCTTTTTCAACATCGTAGTCGCACTTCTGCAAGAGCTTCTGAATGATATTCTCAACGTCCTCACCCACATAACCGGCCTCGGTCAGGGTGGTCGCATCCGCGATGGTAAAGGGAACGTCCAGCAAGCGGGCCAGGGTCTCCGCGAGCAGGGTTTTACCGCTGCCGGTAGGCCCTACCAGCAATATATTACTCTTGCCGAGCTCAACATCATCACCGCTGGTATCTGCATAGCGCAGACGCTTGTAGTGATTGTAAACCGCGACCGCCAGGACCTTCTTGGCGCGCTCCTGACCAATAACGTACTGACCCAGAATATCCTTGATTTCAGCGGGGGTAGGCAGGCGATCGTGGCCGCCTTCGCTGCTGCTTTCCTGAATCTCTTCGCGAATAATGTCATTACAGAGATCAACACATTCGTCGCAGATAAATACAGACGGACCCGCAATCAGTTTTCTGACTTCGTGCTGGCTTTTGCCGCAAAACGAGCAGTACAGCAGTTTGCCACTGTCGTCCCCGTCTTTCGTGTGATCTGCCATCAAGCTCTCCAACAGATGCACCATAAAGGTGCATTAAAAACTTTTACACTCTAAAGATGCTGATTTTTGCCGCGATTTGCAAGCCCGCGGCACAACGAATACTACGTATTGTCAGCCAGCTTGCGGCGCATCATAACCTCGTCCACCAGGCCGTAGGCCTTGGATTGCTCGGCATTCATGAAGTTATCCCGCTCCGTATCCAGACGGATCTTCTCGATGTCCTGTCCCGTGTGCTGGGCCATCAGCTCATTCAGCCGCTCGCGGATAATCAGGATTTCGCGGGCGTGGATATCGATATCCGTCGCCTGCCCATGCGCACCGCCGCTGGGCTGGTGAATCATGGTCCGCGCATTGGGCAGGATGTAGCGTTTGCCCTTGGTGCCGCCGGACAGCAGAAAAGCACCCATGCTGGCCGCCTGACCGATGCACATGGTGCTGACGTCAGGCTTGACGAACTGCATGGTGTCGTAAATCGACAGTCCAGCAGTGACTGAGCCGCCCGGAGAGTTGATATAGAGATGGATATCCTTGTCCGGGTTTTCCGACTCGAGGAACAGCATCTGCGCAACAATCAGGTTGGCCATATAATCTTCGACCGGACCGATACAGAAAATAACCCGTTCTTTCAGCAGACGGGAATAAATATCGAAGGAGCGCTCACCACGAGCAGTCTGCTCTACGACGACCGGCACCAGGCCGAGATTATTGATCTGGGTAGAGTTGTAACCTTCTGAGCTATAGCGCGACATAGTCCCTCTTTATTCTCCGGCTTGCTTACTGATCAGCGTCACCATTGTAGTTTCTGCAAAAGCAGTACTGTAAAAATCCGGCCCACAAAAAACAAAGCGACCGAATTTTCACCCGATCGCTTTAGGAGCCTACCACACTGAAGACGATTTACTCGTCTTCTGCGGTCGCTTCTTCGGGTGGCGACATCACTTTTTCGTAACTGGAAGTTTCCTCGCTAACCTGCGCTTTTTCAAGCAGATTATCAACAACCTGATTTTCCACTACCAGAGATTCGATTCCCTGCAGCTGTTGCGGGTTGCTGTAGTACCAGTTTACCACCTGCTCGGAATCATCATAGCTCGCGGCCATCTTTTCGACGGTTTCGCGCACTTTCTCCGCGTCGGCTTCTATACCTTCCTTACTGACCAGCTCATTCAACACCAGCCCCAGCTTGACGCGGCGCTCGGCATTTTCCGCGAACACTTCATCCGGAAAGATGTCCTTGGCGTTGATCTGCTTGGCCAGATCGCCAAACTGCTGCAGCTGCTGGTTCCGCAGTGCGTCGATCTCCTGGCTGATCAGTGCCTTCGGCACCTGCAGATCGCTGTGGACTTCGAGTACGCCATCCATGATCTGCTGTTTGATGCGGTTTTCAATCGCGCTTTCCAGCTGGCCATCCATGTTCTTCTTCACTTCAGCACGGAAGGCGTCTACTCCACCCTCTTCCACGCCAAACAGCTTGAAGAAGTCATCGTTCAGCTCAGGCTGGACCTTTTCTTTGACTTCCTTGACGGTAATCTTGAATTCAACCGCAGCACCTTTCAGCTCTTCGCTGTGGTAGTCCTCGGGAAAGCTTAGCGCCAGCACCTTCTCTTCGCCCGCAGACATGCCAATGATGCCGTCTTCAAAACCGGGAATCATGCTGCCTGAGCCCAGCACCAGATTGGAGTCTTCGGCCTTGCCGCCTTCAAACTCTTCACCGTCTTTTGTACCGACGTAGTCGATGAGCACCTGATCACCGTCTTTTGCGGCGCGCTCTACCACTTCAAAAGCGGCGCGCTGCTCGCGCAGGTTGTCGATCATTTTGTCGAGGTCAGCATCGGTCACTTCCGCAACCGGCTTGACCACTTTGATGCTGCTGTAGTCTTTCAGCTCAATCTCGGGAAAAACCTCGAAGGTAGCGACATATTCAAGATCGCGACCGGCATCCATGGACTTGGGCTCAATGGCGGGCTGACCGGCCGGCTTCAGATCCTGCTGCTGAATCGCCTCGTAGAAGGACTCATTCATCACTTCGCCCAGCACTTCCATACGCACGGATTCACCGAAACGCTGGCGCATAACCTTCATCGGCACCTTGCCGGGACGAAAGCCATCAAGACGAACGGTTTTGGCCGCCTTCTGAAGCTTGGAGTTAACCGCGCTGTCGATGCGCTCTGCAGGTACACCGACGATTAAACGACGCTCCAGACCAGAAGTCGTTTCTACTGACACTTGCATGGGAATCCCTCTGAGGTAGCCGCAGCTGAGGCGCGGCCTGTCTGTCGAAAAAGTAGATTGTCAAAACTGTATGGTGCGAAAGGAGAGACTCGAACTCTCACGCCTTGCGGCGCTGGAACCTAAATCCAGTGCGTCTACCAATTCCGCCACTTTCGCAAATTCTTCAAAAGGCAGCTATAAGCCTTTGTATTGGCAGGCTAAATATCGAGCAAATGCATTTTGGCCTGCAAATTTTGGTCGGCAATTGTGCCACAGCGCCCCACGCCCCGCAAGCCGCCGGCGCGGCCATTACCGGGGGTAGGCGACCAGAAATATCATGGTATTCGCCGATTCGTTCGTCAGCGCCGGCGACTCCCAGCCGCGCGGCAGCAGCACCGCCTGCTCCGGCTGCAAGGGGCAGACTCCCAAAGCCAGCTCGCCCTGCACCTGCATCAGCACCGCATAGTCCGGCGGCGAGGGAATGCGCGCAACCGCGCCCGGTTCAAGGGTAAAGCGGCGGACTTCAAAATCATCGAAATCGACAATGCGCTCTGCGACCACGCCCTCGCCTGCTGACAGGCGCTCAAACGATGCCTCGCGCTCCGCTTCCAGCTTCATCAACTCGACCGCTTTGGCGGTATCCCAGTGGCTCTGGGTCAGTACCTTCTGGGCAAAGGCGACAATCAGCCGCTCGTAGACCGGGGTCTGAAACTCCACGGTTCGGACACCGTGCTGCAGGGAGTGCGGGGTCAAGGTCGGCACTTTGACCACGTCGCCCACCCGTAAGGGCTTCAGCGCCGTGAACCGATTCATCGCCTCGCGCAGTGTTTTTTCCTTTGCTGTGAGCTCGGCCGGCAAATCAGCCAGCCAGGCCTCCCGATCGCCCTCCTGCCCCTCTTCTGCAGCGCGCTGATCAAGGCTGGCGTCAATCTCCCGCCGCACCGCTTCGTAGTCACTGACTGCACCGGCAAAGGCCTTGCGAAAGGCCTGATCGTCCGGGTATTCAGCCCTAACCCTCGGATCAAAGCCAAAGCGTATAGCCCCCTCGCCATCGGGCCAGGCGCGCTCGTCAACGGCTGTCACCACATAAACTTCCCGCTTTTCCTCGTGCAGCTCGAAGTAGAGGTCACCAAAGACCTCCTCAGGGCGCGGCGCAAGTATTTTCAGCAGGATGATCCCCTGCTCGCGGTTGGCGGTAAGCTGCTCCGGCAGGGCTGACAGCACGCAGGGCAAGGGCACAGCGCGCTTGGCGTGACCGGCCCGGGCGACGCCCCGGTCTTCCATGCCCGTATACCAGATTTCCTCGCCCCAGGGTTTGGGGATATGTATCGGACTAAGGGCTATGGCCTGATCGCTGGCAAAAACCTCAGTCTTCAGCTGCTCTGCCAGCGCGTCAAGATCACCCGTAAAGCCAGCAAGCCCCTCGCGAAGCTCCGAGCTGTCCGGAGCAACCAGAAAACGCGTCCTGCCCGCCTGACGTTCATAGACTGCCACCAGCGCATCCTCGCCGCCCTGGCTCGACCAGAAACGCGTCAATCGATAGGCAATGGCAACCAGCCCACCGGGTGGCTGGGCCTTGAGCAGGGATTCCGGCGATTGATGGGCTATCAGAACAGGGACGGTCATAAGCTGAGTCGTGGCTAATAAAATCAGGCGGCAATGTTAGCACGTCATCGGCGCGGCAAAACCTGCGCCCACAAAAAACGGGCCCCCTTAAGTAAGTAAGGCCCGTTTCGCGAACAGCGTCTGAAATCAGAGGCGTTCGATAATGGTGCTGATACCCTGCCCCATGCCAATACACATAGTGGACAGGCCGACGCTTTTGTCCTGCTGCTCCATCACGTTCAGCAAGGTGCCGGTGATACGCGTGCCGGAACAGCCAAAGGGGTGCCCCAAGGCGATGGCGCCGCCGTTCAGGTTGACCTTCTCGTCCATCACATCCAGCAGTTCCAGATCCTTGAGCACGGGCAGTGCCTGCGCAGCAAAGGCCTCGTTCAGCTCGACACAGTCGATGTCCTTGATGGTCATACCCAGCTTTTTGAGGATCTTCTGGGTAGACGGTACCGGGCCATAACCCATGATTGACGGATCCACACCGGCCACACCCATACCGATAATCCGGGCGCGGGGCTTGGCGCCGATGGCTTTCGCCTTGGCACCCGACATCACCAGCATGGCAGAGGCCCCGTCAGCGATCTGGGAGCTGGTACCTGCTGTCACAGTGCCGTTGCGCGGATCGAAAGCGGGCTTGAGCTCGGCCAGACCTTCCAGGGTGGTTTCCGGACGGATGGTGTTGTCTTCGCTAACCAGAATTTTCCTGCCGTCTTCGTCGTGCCCTTCGATGGCCAGGATCTCATTGTCGAAACGACCGTTGGCGCGAGCATCGGCCGCACGCAGGTGTGAACGCAGACCAAACTGGTCCTGCTGCTCACGGGTAATGCCGTGCAGCATGCCCAGCGCCTCTGCGGTCATGCCCATCATGCCGGCCGCGCGCGCAACGTGCTTGCTGGCCTGCGGGTTGGGATCGATGCCATGGTTCATGGCCAGATGGCCCATGTGTTCAACGCCGCCGACCAGGAAAACATCGCCGTAGCCGGTCTGAATGCCCTGCGCGGCGGTGTGGAGCGCCGACATGGAGGAGCCACACAGACGGCTGACCGTTTGGCCGGCCACGGTGTGTGGAATAACCGTCAGCACAGACATCATGCGGGCGATGTTCCAGCCCTGTTCCAGGGTCTGGTTAACACAGCCCCAGATCACGTCTTCGATATCCGCCGGATCCAGCTCGGGGTTGCGCGCCAGCAGCGCGTCAACCAGTGCGGCCGACATGTTCTCGGCACGTACTTTGCGGTACACACCGTTCTTTGAGCGCCCCATAGCGGTTCTGGCGCAATCAACAATTACAACATCAGTATCTTGGTAACTCATTGTTTAAGCTCCTGCACCAGATTATTTAAAGAAGGTTTCGCCGTTAGCGGCCATTTTGCGAATGCTTTCGGTGGGCTCATAGAGCGCGCCGAGATCGCTGAAGCGATCCGCCAGTTCACAGAAGGCCTTGGCACCCATCTGGTCGATGTAGCGCAACGCGCCGCCGCGGAATACCGGGAAGCCGATACCCATGATAAGGCCCATGTCGGCATCTTCCGGGCAGCTGACGATGTTCTCGTCGAGGCAGCGCAGGGTTTCGGTACACATCGGGATCATCATACGCGCCACGATATCCTCGTCGGAAATCTCAATGGATTTCTCGGCGCAATCTGCGGCCATTTTCAGGGCCGTTTCGTCTTCCTGCTTACGCGGCTTGCCCTTCTTGTCTTTCTCGTAGCGGTAGAAGCCCACACCGTTTTTCTGACCGTAGCGGTCCGCCTTGAACATCTTCTCGGAGATGCCGGTGTAGTCGTGCTTCATGCGCTCGGGGAAACCTTCTGCCATCACCTCCGCGGCGTGGAAACCGGTGTCGATACCGACCACATCCATCAGGTAAGCCGGCCCCATCGGCATGCCGAATTTTTCCATGACCTTGTCGATACGGCGGAAATCCACCCCGTCGCGAACCATCATGTCGAAACCGGCAAAGTACGGGAACAGCACACGGTTAACAAAGAACCCCGGGCAGTCGTTGATAACAATAGGCGTCTTGCCCATCTGCGTGGCGTATTTAACAACGCGCGCGACCGTTTCATCGCTGGTTTTCTCACCGCGAATAACTTCGACCAAGGGCATCTGGTGCACCGGATTGAAGAAGTGCATGCCACAAAAGTTTTCCGGGCGTTTCAGCGGTTCAGCCAGACGAGTAATGGAGATGGTGGAGGTGTTGGAGGCCAGCACCGCGTCTTCCCGAATATGCTGTTCGCACTCGGCCAGCACTGCGTGCTTGACCTTCACATTTTCAACAACCGCTTCGACCACCACGTCGGCTTTATCAAATCCGGTGTAATCCAGCGTCGGGCGGATGCTGCTCAGCACTTCACCCATCTGCAGGGCGGACATGCGACCGCGATCAACGCGCTTGGCAAGCAGCTTGGCGGCCTCGCTCATGCCCAACTCCAGACCCGCATCGGCGATGTCCTTCATCAGGATGGGGGTGCCTTTGGACGCGCTCTGGAAGGCAATGCCGCCACCCATAATGCCCGCACCCAGCACACCGGCCTTCTCAACCGGAGCGGCCTTGCCTTCCCACTGCTTGTTGCGCTTACCCAGTGCCTGTTGGTTCAGGAACAGGCCGACCAGTGAGGCGGCTTCGGGCGTTTTCGCCAGTTTGGCAAAGTATTCAATTTCCACTTCGATGGCTTCGTCGCGCGACAGTGCCGCGTTCTTTTCCATCGATTTGCCGACCGTGAGCGGTGCTGGCATGTTGGTGCCGGCCTGCTGGGCGATCATCGCTTTACCGGTGGTGAAGGACATCATGCGCTCAATGTCGTTCAGCTTGACCGGATCCAGTTTTTCCTGACGACGGGCTTTATAGTCAAAGGTGCCGTCGATCGCTTTGCCCAACAGATCAAGCGCCGCTTCTTTCAGCAGCTCAGGCTCAACAACCGCGTCAACACCGCCGTCTTTAAGAGCCGAATCGGGCTTTTGATCGTTGCCAGTGGCCGCCCACATCATGGCGTTGTCCGGGCCGATAACGCGCGGCAGACGCACGGTGCCGCCAAAGCCGGGGTTAATGCCCAGTTTTACTTCGGGCAGGCCGACGCGTGCCTTGCTGGACATAACACGGTAATCGCAGGCCAGGCACATCTCATAACCACCGCCCAGCGCAATGCCGTTAATTGCGGCAACGGTTGGCACCGGCAGGTCTTCAAAGCGGCTGAAAATGCCGTTGGCCTCACGCACCCAGCCTTTCAGCTCGTCGTCAGGCAGCTTGAACATATCGGTGAATTCCATGATATCGGCACCGACAATAAAAACCGATTTAGCGCTGGTGACCAGAATCCCTTTCAGGTCTTTCTCCTTGGCCAGGGCCTTGGTGGCCTCGTCCAGATCCCGCAGGGTCAACTGGTCGAATTTGTTGACTGATTCGCCTTGCTGATCAAAACACAGCTCAGCAATACCGTTATCCAGGAACTTGGCCGAAATGGCCTTGCCTTCGTAAATCATGTGTTTTCCTCACATCACTTGAGTTATTGGCTGCAGTGCAGCTTGAACACATCACCGGCGAACCGGCAGTCGTTGAAACCGACGGGCGTTCAGGGTAGATCGCTCGTCGCGGGTCAGGTTTTCGCAACCTGCAGTGCCACAAATGTCAGTGCGGCGCCCGCAACTCATGTTTACCATGTAAACATGGGGTGCAGACATTACCGCAAGCCGTGCCATTGCGCAACCGCTCTGGCCGTCCCGGACTAGCCCGTCAGGCAGTCCGGGTCGAAAACATAGCCCCCGCCCAGCCAATCGACGACTTCATCGGCCATCGGGTGCTCAATCTGCTGGTAATCACGCTTTAGAGCCTGCTTGTCGTCCGCGCATATCGCGTCCAGACCCTCGCTCTGAAATCGCTGCGAATCGCGCGCTATCAGACGGGACAAGCCCTCCGGCAATTGCGCCAGCACCCTGCCCATCAACACCGCCTCGTCAGTGTAGCCATCGACCAGCGCCGGCAGTGTAGAAAGCGGAATTTTTGACAGATTCGGCTGATTCATGGGATTGGCAAAGTGCCCGGCGCTGACGGGCTTCAAGCCGGCCCGGCCGGCAAAGGGTGCCAGATGCAGAAACGGACTGGTCTTGCGGCCATCGTTGACCGGGTAGTTATCCCACAGCAGGGGTTTCCGACCGGTCTTCTCGGTAAAGCGCTGACAGTCTTCAGGAGAAATCGCCGGGCTGACCACCTGATTACCCGTCCAGAGAATGTCGATGGGATCGCACAAACCAGCGGCCAGCTGCTCCAGATAGCCCGGCGGCCGCTGACCAAATACCTCATCCAGCACCGGGTCGAAACTGTAGTAACTCGGGCAAACGGCCAATTGCCCGTCAAACATCGCCCGCACATCGGCCATTACCTGGCATTGGGTGGTCGCAATGCCGGTCAGATCACCGCGCATGTCATCAAACAACACCCAGAGAACATCAAGTCCAATAGATGACAACTCGCCTACCCTCGCTGCCAACAGCTTTCTATCGGCGTCGGTGTAGCGAATCTGCAACCCCATGGGCGACAAGCCGACGCCAAAAGCCAGACCGTGCTCATGGCAGGCAGCCGCCAGAGATCTCAACTCACTCAAATCGTCAAAAGGCTCGCGCCATTGGCTGCGCAATGAGGCATCGCCCTTGGGCGCGTAGAGATAATGACTGTAACCGGCTGCGGCCAGAAAGCCCGCCATCGAATGGCGCTCAGCCCAAGACCACTGGCGACCGTAAAAGCCTTCAATAATGCCCAGTGGATAGTTGCTCACGAGGTATCAGCCGCGAAAGTAGCGCTGTTCAACAAAAGGTTTGCTGCGCGGGCTGACCGGAATGTTCTTCTTGCGCACCTCGGCATATACCGGGGAATCCAGAGCACTGACATTCACATAGCCCATTGCAACCGGCTTGCCCACACTGGGACCGAAACCGCCACTGGTAACCACGCCCACTGACTCGCCCTGCTCATTGACCAGTTGCGCGCCTTCACGCACCGGTGCGCGGCCGTCGATATCCAGTAACACCCGCTGCCGGTCACCACCCTCCTGCCACTGGGAGGCCAGCACCTCCGCCCCCGGGTATCCTCCCGCGCGCTCGCCGCCGGGCCGCCGCACCTTGGACACGGCCCATTTCAGGTTGGCCGTTACCGGTGTTTTGCTGTCGTCAATATCGTGTCCATAGAGACACAGTCCAGCTTCAAGTCGCAGGGAATCGCGCGCGCCAAGACCAATAGCGGAAACGGCCTCATTGTCGAGCAAGGTCTCGGCCAGCGCTTGCGCCTGTACTGCGGGAACGGAAATCTCATAGCCGTCTTCGCCGGTATAGCCGGAGCAGCTTACCCAGCAGTCAACGCCGGCTACCGTAAGATCGGCGGTATCCATAAACACCATCTGCTCCGCTCCCGGGGCGAGCTGCGCCATGACCTGTCGGGCCTTGGGCCCCTGCAATGCCAGCAGTGCGCGATCCTCAAGCAAGGTCATTCCAATGCTGTCGGGCAAATGACTGCGCAGCCAGGCAAAATCTTCGTGCTTGCAGGCGGCATTCACCACCAGCATGAAATGATCGCCGCAATTGGAGAACATCAGGTCGTCCAGAATGCCGCCCTGTTCATTGGTCAGCAGGCCATAGCGCTGGCGGTTTTCGCCGAGCCCGATGACGTCTTGCGGCAGTACTTTCTCCAGCGCCTCGGCGATGCCCTCGCCGGTCAGGCGTATCTGCCCCATGTGCGAGACATCAAACAGGCCCGCGCTGTCGCGGGTAGCCAGATGCTCCTTAAGCACCCCTTCGGCGTACTGCACCGGCATCGCATAGCCGGCAAAGGGAACCATCTTGGCGCCCAATTTCTGATGAAGGTCGTACAGCGGGGTTTTCAGCAAGTCGGACAACAGCTCAGCCTCTCATGCAGCCAGTTTGAACAGGCGATTAAAATTTTCGGCGGTCTGCGCGACCACCTCGTCAAAAGATATGCCTTTGATGTCCGCAACGCACTGCGCCACCTCCACCACGTATTTTGGCTCATTTTTCTTACCCCGAAACGGCACGGGCGCCAGATAGGGGGAGTCGGTTTCGACCAGCATACGATCCAGCGGCACGCTGGCAACCACTTCGCGTAAATCTGCGGCATTTTTGAAGGTGATAATACCGGAGAAGGAAATGTAGAAATTCATATCCAGCGCCGCGTGCGCCATCTCCCGGCTCTCGGTAAAGCAATGCAGAACACCGGCCACCTCGGGGTCCGATTCATCGCGAATAATATCCAGTGTGTCCTGCCGTGCATTGCGGGTGTGCACGATAACCGGCTTGCGAGTCTGGGCGGCCGCGCGCAGGTGGTTGCGAAAACTGGCCTGCTGCGCGTTTTTGTTGTCTTCGGAGTAATAATAATCGAGACCGGTTTCACCGATGGCAACCACCTTGTCGCTGTCGGCCAGCGCTACCAGCGCCTCTGTCGCTTCAACTTCGTCGGCCAGATCCAGCGGGTGGATACCGACCGAGGCAAAGATATCCGGATGGCGATTGGCGATATCAATAACGGTCTGGGCATTGCCCCGATCAATACCAATGCAAAGCATGCGTTTCACACCGCGTTCGCGCGCGGCTTGCAGAGCTGCGTCAAGATTGCCGTCATAAGGAGAGAGATCCAGTCTGTCCAAATGACAGTGGCTGTCGATCAACATAGTAACTGTTCCGTATTCCTGTACCCGAACGGGTTAAATGTCGCGCCCCGCAATGCAAAAGGCGCAAATCACCGGGATTGAGCTGAATGCAACTCAAGCAGGCTACATTGTGTGCGTAGCGCGATCAGAATCCAGCATGCCTGCCAGATATTCCTCGATTTTGCGGTTGGCCGTGTCGTCATCACCAATAAACTGAACACCTATGCCGGGACTGCGGTTACCCTGCGCCCCGCGCGGCGTTATCCACACCACCTTGCCTGCAACCGGTATTTTCTCCGGCTCATCCATCAGAGTGAGCAACATGAAGACCTCATCACCGACCTGATAGGGCTTGTTGGTGGGGATAAAAAGACCACCACCTTGCACAAAGGGCATGTAGGCGCTGAACAGCACAGATTTATCCTTGATGTTCAGTGACAGCATGCCACCCTTACCACCCGGGTTGAGTGCCATTCTCACTTTGCTCCTATAACCAAAACAGAAAAACTAAAACCGAAAGCATCAGGGCAGAAACTAGACCACAAGCATAACGGGATGGTGCCTAGAGGCCAAGCCCCGCGCGTTGCTTCGACGAGGCAATCCAGGCCAGTAGCAAGGATTCCATAGTCAGCGTTCGGTTGACGGCAACGCCCCGCTGAACCTGAGCCCGCAGCTCCAGCACCTGCTGCTGAAAGCTGAGAATATCGGCCGCGGGACGGTTAAGCCAGCGCTGCCACACGGTATTGACACTGTAGCCTTCGCCGCCCATCACCGCCAGCAACAAGTGATGGCTGCGCTGGGCCAGCCATTCCAGCAGAAAATCCAGCTCAAACTCCTTCAATGCGTCAGATGCCTGAGACAGATTCAACTGCCCCTCAACCCAGCCCTGCAGGGTCTCATCACAGCGCTGGCGCGCTGCCAGACCATCATTTTCAAACAAGGCCTGGGCCGCAAGCGGACGCCCTCCCGCCTCATCCAGACACACTTCACACTGCTGCGGCTCGGCGACGGTCATTTTCAACCAGTCGAGCGCTAATTGCCGCGCCGGAATCGGAAACGGTATTTGCTGACAACGCGAGCGAATAGTGGGCAGCAGGCGCGCCGGCTCGTCACTGATCAAAATCAGCACCGTATCCCCGGTCGGTTCTTCCAGGGTTTTGAGCAGCGCATTGGCGGTATTGGTATTCATGGCATCCGCGGGCTGGATCAGAATCACCTTTCGGCCACCGCTGCGATGCGCGGTCTGGGCCGATACACCCACCAGCTCGCGCACCTGATCCACACCGATCTGACGCTTACCTTCAGGCGGCTCAATGATATGAACATCCGGGTTGTCCAGCCCGAAGCGGCAAGAGCGACAACTGCCACAGGCACCCTGGGCCGCCGGTTGCTCGCAGAGCAGCCAGTGCATCAGGGCGCGGGCAAAGCGCTGTTTACCGATACCGCCCGGCCCCGATAACAGCAGCGCGTGGCCAAGGCGGCCCTCGTCCTGGGCGCGGATCAGTTGATCCCACTGCGCAACCTGCCAGGGCAGTATGGTCTCAGCCATGAGCAGCTCCTGGAAGCATGTTATCCAGTGCCTTTGTTATATCGGCGGCGACGGCTTCGATAGACTGATCCGCATTAATAATGTGAAAACGTTTGGGGTCGGCAGCAGCCCGCTGTAAATAGGCCTCGCGCACACGTTCGAAAAAAGACTGAGCTTCAGCTTCGAAGCGATCCAGCTCGCCCCGCTCCTGGGCTCGGGCCAGCCCAACGGATGGGCACAGGTCCAGCAGCACAGTGCAGTCTGGCTGCAGCCCCTCCTGTACCAGTTGCTCAAGCTGTTCGATCAGCGACTTCGGTAATCGTCTGCCAGCGCCCTGGTAGGCAAAGGTGGCGTCGGTAAAGCGGTCACACAACACCCACTCCCCACGGGCCAGTGCCGGTTTCACAACTTCCGCCAGATGTTGGGCACGCGCCGCAAAGACCATCAGCAGCTCGGCTTTTGGATCCACCTTTTCTTCGCGCGGCGATAACAGCAGCTCGCGCAATTGCTCGGCCAAGGGCGTGCCGCCGGGCTCGCGGGTCTGGATATAGGGGATGCTGTGCATTTCGAGCCACTGCGCAATCACCGCGAGATTAGTGGACTTGCCAACCCCTTCCGTGCCTTCGAGAGTGATAAATTTTCCGCTCACAGCCAACCTTTTGCTTATTGTTTAGCCGGCGAAGAACGATAGTCCTTGCGGCGTTGCAGCTGGTAGTCTCGCACTGCCTGCTGGTGCTGTTCCAGTGTTTCCGAAAACTGGTGGCTGCCATCGCCCTTCGCCACAAAAAACAGCGCGCCGTCCTGCAGCGGATGCAGCGCCGCATGAATCGCCGCCCTGCCCGGCATGGCAATCGGCGTCGGTGGCAAGCCCTTCCGACGATAGGTGTTGTAGGGGTTGCTCGCATCAGCAAGATGTCTGGACCTCAGGTTTTTTCTTTCCACCTGGGGCAGACCATAGATAACCGTGGGGTCGGTTTGCAGACGCATGTTTTTCTGCAAGCGACTGACAAACACCCCGGCAATACGCTCACGCTCATGGGGCTGCCCGGTTTCCTTCTCAACAATCGAAGCCAAAATCAGAGCCTCATAGGGATCAGTGAATGGCAGACCTTCGCTCCTGCCAGCCCACTCCTCGTCCAACACCGACAGCATGCGACGATAAGCCCGCTTCATGATGCCAATATCCGTTGCCCCTTTTACGAAGCTGTAGGTATCCGGAAAAAACAGCCCTTCCGGGTTTTCATGTAGCGGCTCGTCAATACCCAGCTGAGCCCAAACGGGCGCGTTGGAATCAAAACGCTTATCCAGATCAGGGTGAGCCGCCAGATAGGCCGTCAGATCGGCGAAGGTCCACCCTTCAATCAAGGTGGCCCGGTAGCGCACTACCTCGCCGCTCACCAAAAGCGCCAGCAAATCATAGCTGTTCAGGCCGGGCCGCAAGCGGTATTCGCCCGACTGTATAGCGCCAGCGTAACCCGCAAAACGCGCGTAAACACTGAGCAATTCTACTGGGTAGTCAATTAGCTGATCAGCCGCGAGACTCCGTGCCATACTGGAAAAACCGGTGCCGGGCTTCAGATCGAGCAGATATTCGTCACCAGCCACATTCAAAGGCCGCGTGAGCTGCTGATCCGCCCAGAGCACCACCAGTGCCGCCAAGGTCACAAAAACCAGACTCAAAGGCAGCAGCCGTTTTAACCACTTAAACATACCAGACGGATTCCAGTTCCTTTTGCACCCGCTGGCACAAGCTGAAAGACGAAAATGACAGGCAATCGAGCTGGCGCGCCGGCCAGAGGCCGATCAGGCTATTGCAGAAAAACAGCTCGTCTGCAGCTTCAATATCGCTCAGAGTAAGCCGCGCTTCGCTGATGGTGACGCCCTGTGTACGCAAAACCTCAATAACTTTCTGCCGGACAATGCCCTCTACCCCGGCCCTGTCGAGCAGCGGCGTTTTCAGCTCGCCGTTGACGGCAATAAAACAATTGGACGCAATACCTTCTACAACCAGCCCGGACGCTGACAGCATCAACCCTTCAGGAAAATCTCTCGCTTTACGCTCAGCTCTCGCCAGTACATGGGGCAAGCGGTTGCTGTGTTTGATTCCCGCCAGCTCAACCTGCTCCGGCAGCCGGGTTTTCGCGACAAAGGCGCGGATACCCTCGTCCCAATATTGTCGGACGGGCGGCGCCAGCGCTGCCAGCTGACAGTAACGGTGAGGCGTGCGGCTGACCGCCCCATAGCCGCGAACACCGAGGCTGTCACCACTCAAACATAAACGCAGTACCGCCCTGTCATCGCGGCTTTCGCTCAGCAGTTGATGGATATCGTCGCGCAGGGCCCGCTCGGGAAAATCGAACTGCAGACGCTCACAGCCCCGGGCCAGGCGCGCCAGATGTTCCTCCAGCCAGACTGGGTTTCCCTGCTGCACCAGCAGGGTCTCGAACAGGGCCTCTCCCAGCGACCAGCCGCGATCCTCAAGCGAAACAGAGCGGGTCAGCTTACCGTTGTGCAAGGTTTGCATTACTGTCGATCGCGAATTCACCCTCAATCGACTTTGCCAAACAGCAGACTGCCGTTGGTGCCACCAAAACCGAAAGAATTCGACAGAGCCCGGGTGATGGGCAGATTCTGCGCTTTATGGGGCACAAAATTCAGATCGCATTCATCATCGGGATGATCCAGATTAATGGTAGGCGGGGCAATTTGATCGCGAATTGCCAGCACCGTGAATATCGCTTCAACGGCACCGGCCGCACCCAGCAGGTGCCCCACCATGGACTTGGTGGAACTGACCGCCAATTGATGCACCGCCTCGCCGAAAACGGTTTTAACTGCACGGGCTTCTGCCACATCACCGGCGGGAGTGGAAGTGCCGTGGGCATTAATGTACTGCACGTCAGCGCCTGTCACGCCCGCATCGGCAAGCGCCGCCTGCATGGCCCGGGCGGCACCGTTTCCGTCCTCCGGCGGCGCAGTCATATGAAAGGCGTCGGCGCTCATGCCAAAGCCCTGCAATTCCGCGTAAATGGTTGCTCCCCGGGCTTTGGCGCTTTCAAGCTCTTCAAGCACCATAACGCCTGCGCCATCAGACAATACAAAGCCGTCCCTATCCTTGTCCCAGGGCCGTGAAGCCGCCTGCGGGTCGTCGTTGCGGGTCGACATGGCGCGCGCTGCAGCAAAACCACCCAAACCCACCGGAGTGGTTGCCAGCTCGGCACCGCCGACCACCATGGCATCGGCATCGCCGTAGGCAATCATGCGCCCGGCCATACCGATGTTGTGAGTGCCTGTTGTACAGGCGGTGGTGATGGCAATATTGGGGCCGCGCATGTTGTAACGAATGGACAACAAACCGCCGAGCATATTGATAATCGCCCCCGGTACCGTAAAAGGCGACAGCTTGCGCGGACCGGATTTATCGAGAATATGGCGACTTTTTTCAATCAGGCCAATGCCGCCAATACCGGAGCCAATAGCCGCACCGACCCGATCCGCGTTGCTTTCGGTGATTTCCAGACCACTGTCTTCGAGTGCCTGTATCGCCGCCGCCATGCCGTAGTGAATAAAGGGGTCAAAGCGCTTGGCTTCTTTCGGTTCCATATAAGAGCCGACATCAAAATCCTTTATCGAGCCGCCAAACTGCGTAGAAAATGCACTGACGTCGAAACTCTCTATGGGGCCAATACCGCTTTTGCCCGCGCAGATGTTTTTCCAGGTTTCATCCAGGTTATTACCCAGCGGGGTCACCATGCCCATTCCAGTAACAACGACTCTTCTTCTCAACATTCTCCGCCCCTGTCGATCCTGTTCACTTGCGCCTATCTTCTCATTTTTTCGGCGCCAAAAAAAAAGCCGCTCTATTAAACAATAGAAACGGCTTTTTGTAGACCAGTTACGCTCTAATGGCGTGTGATTACTGCAGGTTTTCCTTGATGTAATCGATGGCCAGTTTCACAGTCGTGATTTTCTCGGCTTCTTCGTCGGGAATTTCAGTCTCGAATTCCTCTTCCAGCGCCATCACCAGCTCAACGGTATCCAGAGAATCCGCGCCCAGATCTTCGACGAAAGAAGCTGACTCCTGTACGTCCTCTTCCTTAACGCCCAGTTGCTCGGCAACAATCTTCTTGACGCGTTCTTCAATGCTACTCATGTCGTTATTGACTCCTAGTTTAATGAATCGGTATTTGCCGGTTTTTACCGGAGCTGCCGCAGAGGCAGAAGCCGTGTAGAAAACCCGTATAAACTACCACCCAAAATTATGGACGGCATTGTACCCCGTGATTTCAAATTTGTGCACAGGATTTTACTGAATTCACCCTATTTCTGGCAAAAATATCCCGCACAACAAATGTTTACGCCATATACATGCCGCCATTCACGTGGATGGTATCCCCGGTCACGTAAGCCGCAGCATCACTGACCAGGAAGGCTACCACACCTGCAATTTCCTCGGGCTGACCAAGCCGCGCCAGCGGAATCTGGGAAGCCAGCGCCTGGCGCTGTTCTTCGGGCAGTTTGGCGGTCATGTCGGTGTCGATAAAGCCTGGTGCCACACTGTTTACGGTGATATTGCGCGACCCGACCTCGCGCGCCAGCGCCCGTGAAAAGCCATTCATACCGGCCTTGGTGGCCGCGTAGTTGGCCTGACCGGCATTACCCATGGAGCCTACCACTGAGCTGATGTTGACGATACGCCCCCAGCGCGCCTTGGTCATGCCGCGCAGGCAGGCCTTGCACAGGCGATAGAGGGAGTTGAGGTTGGTGTCGATCACATCGAACCACTCCTCGTCTTTCATTCGCATCATGATATTGTCTTTGGTGATGCCGGCATTGTTGACCAGCACCGTCGGCGCGCCAAATTGCTCATTGATCGCCTTGATCACGCTATCTACCGAGCTCGCGTCAGAAACATTCAGCGCCATGCCGCAGCCGGCATTGCCTGACTCTTTCAAATAGGCGGTGATCGCTTCAGCGCCGCTCTCTGTGGTGGCCGTGCCAATCACGGTCATCCCCTGGGCCGACAGCGCTGTGGCGATCGCCTTGCCGATGCCACGGCTGGCGCCGGTTACCAGTGCGATTTTATCGCTCATTGTACTCTCCAATTATCTTTGTTCGTTATCACGCCAGGGCTTGCAGTGCCTTGTCCACGCTCGCCGGGTCTTCAATATTGAGGCAGTTCAACGGTTTGTGAATACGCTTGTTCAGACCGCTCAAGACTTTGCCGGGGCCGCACTCCAATGTGGTGTCCACACCGGCGTCAACCATTGCCTGCACGCAGTCCACCCACTTCACCGGACTGTAGAGCTGTTTGATCAGAATGTCGCGAATCGCAGCTTCGTCGTTTTCGGGCTTCGCGTGCACGTTATGTATCACCGGCACACTTGGGGCCTGCCATTGGATGGCATTGATGGCTTCACTCAATTTTTCTGCGGCGGGCTGCATCAAGGATGTGTGGAAAGGCGCGCTGACCGGCAGCGGCATGGCGCGCTTGGCCCCCGCCTCTTTCAATGCCTCAATCGCCTTGTCGACCGCGGCGACCTTGCCCGCAATAACCACCTGACCCGGTGCATTGAAGTTCACCGCCTCGACCACGCCGGCATCGCTGCACTGCTGACAGATATCAAGTATCACCTGATCCTCCAGTCCCAGCACCGCAGCCATAGAGCCTTCACCTACCGGCACGGCGGTCTGCATAAACTGGCCGCGGGCACGAACCAGCTTGACGCCCTCTGCAAAGCTCAGGCTGCCGGCACACACCAGTGCCGAAAATTCACCCAGGCTATGTCCGGCCATATAAGAAGGCGCCGCACCGCCACGAGCCT
>PAKT01000109.1 GCA_002710725.1 Spongiibacteraceae bacterium | reverse complement strand
TACTCGGCGGTCGCGACATGGAAAAAGGCGGCACCTGGCTCGGCGTCAATCGCCAGGGGCACCTGGCCGCAGTCACCAACTATCGTGGCGGTGAACTGCCCGCTGAAGGCCGCTCCCGCGGTGAGCTGGTTGCCCGCTATCTGCTCAGCGGCGAATCATGCGCAAGTTTCCTTACCCGGATCAACCCCGAGCGCAGCCTTTATAACCCTTTCAATCTGCTGATTTTTGACGGCGACACGCTGGCCTTTACCGCCGACGACCATGCCGACCACGAGCTGCTGTCGCCCGGCATTCATGTGATCGGCAACTCGCGCATGGATACCAGCGAGCGCAAGGTACAGGTTGCCCGCGCGGAAATGGCCAAATGCCTGCATAAAACCCCAACCCCCCAGCGCCTGATCGAGCTGCTGGCAAATCGCGAAGCCACAAGCACTTCGGACAGTGCCCGCGAGTGCGCATTGTCAGCGTTTTTTGTCGACCTCGGTGAGCACGGCTACGGTACCCGCGCCACCACAATTGTACTGATTGACACGCTCGGCAATGTGACCTTCTGCGAACAGCCCTACGATGAATCCGGCAAACCCGGCAAGCCGCTGAGCTACGCCTTCAACCGCTTCGAAACGCAGGAGAAACAGAGCAGTTAGCACGCTGCCGACTAACGCTTCGGGCGCAGTTTTTCACCCATCGCCGGCTGCAGCATTTTATCGACACCCGCCGCGACCATCGCATCGCGTACCAGCTCTTTAACGTCCACTGCGGATTCCTGGGTCAGCGCCTGCTCTAACAGGGTTTTGGCTCCCGCCAGAGTCTGACTGCGAATGACCGATTTCACCTTGAGCAGGCTGCTCGCGTTCATCGACAGCATGTCGTAACCCATCGCCAGCAGAAGTATCGCTGCCCCCGGGTCACCCGCGAGCTCGCCGCAAATGCCCACGGGTTTGCCTTCTGCCTGCGCAGCCTGGGCCACATCGTTAAGCGCCCGCAAAACCGCCGGATGCAGTGAATGGTAAAGGTCGGCTACCCGGGCATTGTTGCGATCCACCGCCAGTAAATACTGCGTAAGGTCGTTGGAACCCACTGACAGAAAGTCGACCCGGCGCGCCATTTCGCGGGCCTGATAGACGGCTGCCGGCACTTCCACCATGACGCCGATCGGCGGCAATTTGGCATTCACGCCCTCATCAACCAGCTCATCGTGGGCGCGATAGATCAGCTCCAGCGCTTCTTCCAGTTCAGGCACGTTGCTGATCATGGGCAGCATGATGCGCAGGTTGTCCATGCCCACACTGGCCTTGAGCATGGCCCGCACCTGCACCAGGAAAATCTCCGGGTGGTCGAGGGTTACGCGAATGCCGCGCCAGCCGAGAAAGGGGTTTTCCTCTTCAATCGGGAAATAGGGCAGGGATTTGTCACCACCGATATCCAGCGTGCGCATGGTTACCGGCAGCGGTGAAAAGGCCTGCAACTGTTCGCGGTAAATCACCCGCTGCTCTTCTTCACTGGGAAAGCGCTCACGCAACAGAAAGGGAATCTCTGTGCGATACAGACCGACACCTTCGGCGCCGTGATCGATCGAGCGAGCCACATCAGCCATCAAACCGGTGTTCACCCACAGCGGCAGCCTTCGCCCATCCAGGGTTTCGCTGGGCTCGTTGCGCAGGCTCTCCAGCCCCTTGCTCAGCTCCTGCTGTTCGGCGTATATCGCTTCAAAGCGGGCATAGAGTTCTTTGGCCGGATTGTAATGGACTATACCGTTGTAGCCGTCCAGCACCAGCTTGGCGCCTTCCACCTGGGTAAAGGGCAGGTCCACCGCCCCCATGATGGTGGGCACCCCCATGGCGCGCGCCAGAATCGCCACGTGGGAGTTGCTCGATCCGCGAACGCTGACCAGCCCCGCCAGCTTCTCTCGGGGCACCTCGGCCATGATGGATGCAGTCAGTTCCTCGCCGACAAGAATGGTGCGCTCGGGGTATTCAATATCGCGGGTATTGGCGGTCTGCAGGTAGGCCAGCACCCGCCGCCCCAGATCCTTGACGTCGGTGGCCCGCTCTTTGAGGTAGGCATCTTCCATGCTTTCAAAGGTACGGATATGGGATATCACCACCTGGGCAAGCGCGCCCTGCGCCCACTCCCCTTCGCGGATACGGCCTTCTATTTCCAGGCCCAGCGCGCGGTCGTCGAGCATACTGAGATAGACATCAAACAGCGCCTGCTCTTCTTTCGCGAGCTTGTCCTGCAGCCGGTCCTTGATGGCGGTGATGTCTTCGCGCACCGCCTGCAGGCATTGAAAAAAGAAGGCAACTTCGGTGTCGATATCCTCGCAGGGGCGGCTCGGCACCGCGTACAGATCCGCCTCCGGAATAACCAGCACTGCGGTGCCCATGGCAATGCCGGGCGCGCCGGGAATACCGGTAAATTCCGCGCTGCGCGAGGGATCGCGCTGGCGATTCTTGCCGCCAATGGCCCCGGTCGCCTTGGCGTGGGCGATGACCCCGGCGAGCTGGGCGGACATGGTGACCAGAAAGGCCTCCTCGTCCTCGTCGAAGCGCCGACTGTCCTTCTGCTGTACAACCAGCACACCCTGCAGGCGCCGCTGGTGAATTATCGGCACCCCCAGAAAGGAGTGGTACAGCTCTTCGCCAATGCCTTCCAGATAGAAATAGCTGGGGTGTTTTTCCGCGTTGTCCAGATTCAGCGGCTCTTCACGCCGCGCCACAACGCCTACCAGACCCTCATCCTCGGCAAGGCTGACAACGCCCACGAGCTTGGGGTTAAAGCCCTGGTTTGCCATCATCACCAGACGGCCGGATTCAAAATCCTTGAGGTAGACCGTGCACACCTCAACACCCATCACCTGGGCGATGCGCTGCACCATGATATCCAACGCGGATTGCAGGTCGTCGGCGGCATTGACCGCCTGCACAATCCGGCGCAGGGCGTCGAGCATCATCCGCCAGCCCTCCGCCTGTCGTCGCTAACCAGACGACTGTGGCGCGCGCAGAGCTCTTTCATCGCGCGCCGATAAACGTCGCGCTTGAAGGTCACCACCTGATTGACCGGATACCAGTAGCTGACCCAGTCCCAAGCATCAAATTCCGGCTTGGCCGGGTCGCCGCCAAGATTCACGTCATCGTCCGCGCCAAGAAACTCCAGCAGGAACCATTTCTGCTTCTGACCAATGCACACTGGCCCATTGCTGTTGCGACGCACCAGCCGCTGCGGCAGGCGATAGCGCAGCCAGCCGCGAGTAGCACCGACGACCCTGACGTGTGCGGGCTGCAGGCCAATTTCCTCCTCCAGCTCTCGATACAGCGCCTGCTCCGGGCTCTCGCCCTGCTGGATACCCCCCTGGGGAAACTGCCAGGCATTCTGACCGGCACGACGCGCCCACAGCACCTGGCCCTGGCCATTGGCCAGTACCATGCCGACATTGGGCCTGAATCCTTCCGCGTCTATCACTCAAACACTCTCGCCGCTTGTTTCGTAATTTGTTGTTAGTGAAACACTTTTGCTACTGTCGCACGCAATTCATTGTTCCACAATTCCCCGGCACAGGGAATCGGCAGAAATTACAGGCGCAAAGGCCGTGAAATGCGCGCCGGCAATCGCTATGCTTACGCCTCTTTAAAAAAGCGCGGCAGACACGACGTGGCATTAGCAATTTTTGATCTCGACAACACCCTGCTCGGCGGCGACAGTGACCATGCTTGGGGGGAGTTTCTGGTAGACCGTCAACTGGTGGATGGCGACGCCTTTCGCGAGGCCAACGACCGCTTTTATCAACAGTATCAGGATGGCGGCCTCGATATTCACGCCTACCTGCGCTTTGCGCTGGAGCCGCTGACGCGCTTCAGCCCCGACGAGCTGGAAGCACTGCACCGCGACTTCATGACCAATTACATTGCCCCCATGCGCCTGCCCAAGGCGGATGCCCTGATCGCCGAGCACAAAGCGGCCGGCGATCACTGCATGATCATGACCGCCACCAATACCTTTATCACCCGCCCCATCGCCGAAAGCCTGGGCATATCCGACATTATCGGTTCCGAGCCGGAGGTAATCGACGGGCGCTATACCGGCAATGTGGCGGGAACACCCTGCTTTCAGGAAGGCAAAGTGACGCTGTTGAAACAGCGCCTGCAGGAACAGGGCTTGAAGCTGGCGGGCAGTACCTTCTATTCAGATTCTCACAACGACCTGCCCCTGCTGCGCCTAGTGGAAAAGCCGGTGGCTGTCGACCCGGACGAAACCCTGCTCAAGGAAGCACTGCGCCAGAACTGGCGCGTTATCTCACTGCGGGACTAGGCGGCCTGCATTTCCTCCAAGGGCTCATAAGCACGCGAACTGCTCACTGAGGTAGGCAGTCTTCCGGCAACAAGCCGTTAACAACCAAGAGTTTGTGCAGGCGGCCTACAGAACCGGCGCCGGGTAATACCACACCGGAGAGGTCCAGGCCCGCTCCTGAATTACTGCGGGAATATCCGGATCACTGCAGGCAGCGGGCTTTGGCTCGGTCAGTTCCAGGCATTGCCAGACACTCCAGCGGCAGCTGTGGTTTTCCAGCACCCGCAGGTAATAGACCGCGGCCCGCTCGGGATCAAAATCGGGATCCTGCCAGCGAGCACACAGGCTGGCGCTGCCGGGGCCGCTGACCGCGCAGCTGCGAGGATCAACCGTGGCCTTACCGGCCGAATGACCTGCGACATCGTAGACCTGCTCCTCCAGCTGGCCGTCATCGCGCACGACGCCTTTTACGATCTGCAGGCGCTGCAGCAGATTGCCCTGCGCATCGCGCTGGGCCGAAACCATAAACTGGGGCGACCCGGCCCCGGCCGGACGCGCACCCAGCACGCCACCCATCGCCACACTGTTTGCCGGTTCATCGCCGCCAGCGCAGACACCCTGCGGGATATCCCAACCCGCCAAAAGGCGCGGCACAATGCGCGGACCACTGGTGCCGAAGGTCTCGCGACGCTTCAGGGCGGCAAAGATAGCCTCGCGCGAGTTTTCCTCGGCCCAGACGCCGGCCAGACCGCCCGGGTTGTAGCGCAGGGGCGAGCCGGTAGCGATGCCGCCGGGCACATCGTATTCCTTGATCAGCCGCTTCTCGGCATCGGAGTCCATACCGTGAGCCCCGTCATACTGCATTTCATCCACATCGCCTCCGGTGGCGTTATGACTGTCTGAGGAGGCCAGCAAACCGTATTCAAAGGGGTTCACACCCAGTTTGGCCCGCTCGGCCAGACCCTGAATCAGCCCGTAGCGAGTGTAATTAAATCGGGACAGACAGCCCTTGAGCATCATTCCGCCTTCTCCGACACCGTCGCGGCAGTCCTCTACCGGCTCACGCGGGTCGCGCAGCTTTTCAAAATCGCATTGCTCATCCACTGCGCCAACCACCCCGTAGAGGCCGCGGCGACACTCCGAGTCGCCCTTGACCTGCATCACTTCCACCAGCCGCTCAATGCGTTGACGCAGCGCGGCGGCCTCCCGTTGCTGCTGCGGCGAGCTAGCGCCCGGATACTCGGGGAAAAACATGCGCCCACTGCTCCAGTTGCTGTTGTGGGGAATGGCCAACGCGTCGCAGCCGGTGTCGCTGTCCAGACAGGTCTCGGCCAGCCACTGCCACAGCAGATGAGGCTCCGGCGCTTCTTTCGCGCTCAAGGGCAAGGGCGGCACGGTGGCATTGGCGAAAATGACATTGCGGTGCAGGTTGCTGGACTTTTCCGCCAGCGAATATTCATAGCCCACCAGACTGGTAAAGCGGCAGTCACTGCTACGGTCATAGGTCATCTCCGCCGCCTGCTGGATATCGCGCCACACGGTTTCACTGCGCTCGATACAGGCACTGCCGTCATCGTTGCACACAGAACTCGGCCGCTCCTTGCCGTAGATAATAAAGGCCAGCATACGAATCAAGGGCTGCATCACCTCGGATACGGGCGGCGTGATATCGCCTCGATAAACCCGGCACACCAGCGTGCCGTAAGCTTCCTGCTCCGGGTCGAGGCACAGACTGCCTTCGCCCATATATTCCGCATGATCGGTCACCGCCATAAAGTCCAGCGGCCGCTCGTTGCGCAGCAGGCGAGTGCCCTGACCACTGGCATTCAGGGGCGGCAGCAGCACCGCCCCACCACGCGCATAACGATAAGCCTCAGCGGGCGTCACGCGGGTATCAAAGGCATAAGCATCGGTAGAATGGGCGGTGTGCACATGCAGATCGCCAAACAAGGGCCGTTTGTCCACATTGTGCTCGCGGCAGGGTTCACGCCCCAATGCGACACCGCTGGGGCGAATGGCGGGCTCGCTGTAGTACCGATCCCGCATGGTCTGGCGTCGCTGTTCGGGATCAACCGGTTCCGATGTGGCCCACTGATACGCCATAACAACAGCCGCGATTGCCAACAGAAAAAGCATGCCTCGTTTCATCGCCCGCTCCCCATCTTTTATTCTTTTAACCAGAGTGGCTCTAAAAAAGCTAAGCGACCATTACATCTTGGTCAGCCCTTGGAGTGTTGGCAAGTAGGATTAGCCCGGCCCAGTGGTTCCTTCCCCTCTCCGAGACCGGCCGCAAGCCTCCCCGCGAAAGGGGGGTCGCTGCGGAACTCGCTCCGAAGCGCTCAGACAGTCCTCGCGAAACACACCCCTTTCGCGGGCAGGCTTAATCGCGTCCTGAAGGGTCTCGGAGAGGGGAAGGAACCGCTAGGCCGGTTCCGTGCCAAACTGAAAATTCCTTACTTTTACAGTGGCAACCAAGTAAGGACGGGACCGGGTACGCTGTTCGAATCCTTCAGGGCATGCTGTCATCCAGGCGAAAACGCCAGAGATGTCGCGAGGACTGTCTGAGCGCTGTTTGCGAGTTCCGCAGCGCTGGCGTTTTCGCCTGGGTGATGTCCGATTCGAACAGCGTACCCGGTTCCGCCCGATTCGCTGGCACCATGGTTTTATCCGGATTGCCCAGCGATCGATGTGTATTTCCGAAGCTTTTCTTTTACACAAACAGATACAAAAAAGCCGGCACAGCGGCCGGCTTCGTCATACTGCTTGCCCAGCTTAATCTTCGCACTCGTTGTCGTAGGCTTCTGCGTCCATCAGGTTATCCAGCTCGCCCAGCTCGGCGGGCTGCAGCTTGAAAAACCAGCCGTCGTCGTAGGGCGAGTCGTTGATCACCTCAGGGGATTCTTCCAGCGCTTCGTTGATCGCAATAACCTCGCCGCTGACCGGCGCATAGATATCAGAAGCCGCCTTGACGGATTCCACCACGCCGATTTCCTCACCGGCGCTGTAGCTGGTACCGATCTCGGGCAGCTCTACAAAAACCACATCACCCAGAGCTTCCTGTGCGTGATCGGTAATCCCCACGGTTATGGTGCCGTCGGCTTCCAGACGCGCCCACTCATGGCTGCTGGCGTATTTCAGTTCGCTGGGCGAATTGCTCATGTGATCTTCCCACTGCTGGCAAAAAGCGCATTCTAACGCCGCTTTCGCCAAATACAAACAAGCGGCTGGAATGCTCGCTATTTCAGAGTGCGCTTGATGCTGATAATCACCGGGATCAGACCGAGCAGAACAATGGTCAGAGCCGGCAGGGCGGCGCGCTGCCACTCCCCTTCGGAAGTCATTTCATAGATGCGAACGGCGAGGGTATCCCAGCCGTAGGGGCGCAGTAGAAGGGTCGCAGGCATCTCCTTGATCACATCCACAAACACCAGAATGGCCGCGGTCAACAGACCCGGGCGCAGCATCGGCAGGTAAACCCGGCGCAGAACTTCCGTCGGCCGGGCACCCAGATTGCGGGCCGCATCGGGTATGGAGGGCTTGATGCGCAGTAGTGCGGCATCAATGGGGCCGCTGGCCACTGCCAGAAAGCGTATCCCGTACGCCGCCAACAGCGCCAACACCGTTCCAACCAGCAGCGAGCGATTTTCCAGCCCCAACCAGCTCTGGACCGGGAACAGCAGCTGCTGCTCCAGGGCGGTAAAGGAAATCACCACCCCCACCGCAAGCACCGAACCAGGCAGCGCATAGCCAAGCTGGGCCAGATCGAAAAAGGCCCGCTGCCGCGGCGGCGCCCGCCAGCGGCTGAAGGCCAGCAAGGCAGCAATGGCCACAGTAATCACCGCCGCCTGCAAGGCCAGCGACAGGGAGTGCCAGAGCAGGGCCAGAAAACGCGCATCGATCTGCTCCAGCCCCAGTTCAAAGGCCCAGATCAGCATCTGCCCCAGCGGCAGGAAAAAAGCCACCGTCAGCACCAGCAGGCAGTAGGCGGTTACACACCAACCGAGAGGACGTGACAGGGGGTGGCGAAAATGATGGTGCAGCTGGCTGCCCTGCACGTAGCGACGGCGACCGCGCAGGCGCTTTTCCGCAAACAGGGTCAATGCAACAAACAGGAGTAGCAGAGAGGCCAGCTGCGCCGCCGCCTGCAAGCTAAAAAAACCGAACCAGGCTTTGTAGATAGCGGTGGTAAAGGTGTCGTAGTTAAATACGGCGACGGTGCCAAAGTCGGCCAGGGTTTCCATCAGCGCCAGCGAAACACCGGCTATGATGGCCGGGCGCGCCATCGGCAATGCCACCCGGAAAAAGGCGCCCCAGGCACCGCTGCCCAGACTGCGCGCCGCCTCAATGGTGTCACTGCTCTGTGACAGAAAAGCGCCGCGCGCCAGCATGTATACGTAGGGGTAGAGCACCAGCGATAGCACCAGAATAACGACCGTTTCATGGCGCACATCCACCAGCGGCAAACCCAGCTCACGGGATAAAAAGCTCTGCAATGGCCCGCTGAAATCAAACAGACCCAGCACCACAAAGGCGAGCACGTAAGCCGGTACCGCCATCGGCAGCATCAGCAGGCACTCGAATTTGGCGCGACCGGGAAAGTCACACATCACCACCAGCCAGGCCAGACTGATACCCAACAGCGACACGCACAGGCCAACACCAAGCGACAGTACCAGGGTATTGCGCAGCAGGCCCGAGAGCTGGGTGGCAATAAGGTGCTGCCAGATTTCGGTCTGGTCCGAGCCCCAACTGAACACCACCACCAGAATCGGGGCAAGTACCGCCAGCACGGCGGCGGAGGCCGCAATGCGCGACAACGGGCGCAGACTCTTCTGGCCCGCGTTGATCAGGCTCGCGGCCTGGCCCGAGGACATTGTTTAGCGGTAACCGGCCCGGTCCATCAACCGGATGGCTTCACCCTGCAGGCGCCCGGCCTCGGCTATAGGAATATCATCGCCCTTGAATTCGCCCCAGCGCTTGAGCGGCTCGGGCAGGCTGACCGATGGATTGACCGGATACTCCTGGTTTAGCAGCGCCAACTGCAGCTGGGCGTTGGCGCCAGACAACCATTCAATCAGTTGTTTGGCCTCGGCGACGTGCTGGCTGGCACGAGTGATGCCCACTCCGGAAATGTTGAGATGCACACCGCGACCGTCAGCGCCCTCACCCAGCTGGTTGGGCCAGAACATGGTGACCGGCAAGTCCGGCTCGTCGGCGACCATGCGCGCCAGATAGTAGGTATTCACTATCCCCACATCGCACTGACCGGCGGCAATCGCCTCAACCACTTTGTTGTCGTTGGAAAAGGGCGGCGCCGCCAGATTGTTGACCCAGCCGCTGACCACCTGCTCGGCTTCTTCCTGCCCACGGGCGGCAATCATGGTGGCCACCAACGACTGGTTGTAGACCTTCTTGGCGGTACGCAGGCACAGCCGCCCCGACCATTTGTCGTCCGCCAGCGCCGCATAGGTACTCAGCTCGAGAGGATTAACCCGCTCGGTGGAATAGATAATGGTGCGGGCGCGAATGCTCAGCCCGAACCAGCGATTTTCCGCATCGCGCAGAGCCGCGGGGATATTGCTTGTAAGCACTTCGGACTCTATCGGCTGCAGCACACCAGCTTCGGCGGCCTGCCACAGGTTACCCGCGTCAACCGTAATCAACAGATCCGCGCGGCTGCGCTCGCCCTCGGCCTGCAAACGCGCCAGCAGGGGCCCGGCCGCATCGGTAACGTAGCGAATGGGAATACCAGTCTGCGCGGTAAAGCGGTCAAACAGCGGTTTGATCAGATGCTCCTTGCGCGCGGTGTAAACCACCAGCCCCTCATCGGCCTTCTGACTCGCCGGGCCCTCGCCGCAGCCGGCCAGCAGCAACACCAACCCAAACACTAGCAGGGAACGCATGAACATCTCCTTGGAATTAAGATACGGGAATTAAGAACGCACAGAATGATAATTATTATCATTTCAGATAACAATGGCCGGCATGGCCCTGGCAGCAAAATTAAAATGAATCGCCAAAATCAGGTAGCCCGATTAATTCAGATCTGCCGCTAATGCGAGCACAGCGAAGCAAGCTTTCTGGCATGTCTGGAATAGCAGTGAGCCTGAAAGCTCCTCACGACGACGAATGCCGCCTTAGAAGCCCATCGCCTTGCGGATTAGCTGACGCTTGAGTGGGGCCGTCTGATTCACCAGCTTCATGCCAGTATTGCGCAGCCAGCGCACCGGCAGCGCGGTTTCACCGAACAGACGTTTGAAGCCATCCATTGCAGCCATGGCCGCCAGGTTGTCGCCTTTGCGGCGACGCTGATAGCGCTGCAGTACCGCCAGCGACCCCAGCGCCTCGTCGCGCGCCAGTGCCCGGCGGATTTCTTCCTGCAGTGCCGCCACATCCTTGAAGCCGAGATTGATGCCCTGCCCCGCCAATGGATGAATGCTGTGGGCCGCATCGCCGACCAGCGCGATGCCGGGCTTTACATAGTCAACGGCGTGGCGCTGCTGCAGGGGAAAACTGAAACGGCGGCTGGCCGCTTCGACCTCGCCCAGACGCCCTTCAAAGGCTTGGCCCAGTGCTTTTTTAAAGGCCTCGTCATCCAGTGACAACAGCTGTTCGGCGTAAGCCGTATCAGCGGACCAGACAATGGAACAGTAGCGATCCGGCGCGTCAGTGGCACCCAGCGGCAGAAAAGCCAGCGGGCCGGTTGGTAAAAACCGCTGCCAGGCTGTGTATGCATGGCTAGCCGACATTTTTACCGTGGTCACCAGTGCCTTTTGCTTGTAGCTCCACTCGCGCGTTGCAAAATCCGCCCATTGGCGCACACGGGAGTTGGCCCCATCGGCGGCCACCAGCAGGTCCGCCTCCAGGCTGTCTCCGCTTTCAAGTGTCAGTGTCGCCTGGGCGCCGGCGTAGCTCATGCCGGCAACCGGAGCGTTGTCGTACAGCCTTATATTGGTAGCGTTGTGCACCTGATCAGCCAGCGCCGCCAGCACCAGTCGGTTTTCAACAATATGACCCAGATTGTCCGCGTTGACCTCGTCGGCCTGAAAGTGCACCTCGCCGGTTCCCTCCGCATCCCACACCTGCATATCGGTGTAGTGGCAGATTCTGGCAGTGGCAATTGCCTCCCAGGCTCCGACCTGGGCAAGAAGCTGCTGACTGGCCAGGGTAATGGCACTGACTCGCGGGTCGTAGCTGTCCACCCCTTCACCGGGCTCAGGACATTCGGCGCTGACCGGGCCGGCTTCGACCAGCGCGACGCGCAATGGCAGGTCCGCCATACCGGCAGCCATGGCCAGACCCGCCAGCCCGCCGCCTACAATCACGATATCGTAGTGTCGACTGCGGCTCATAAAGTTCGCCCCGAAACCCGTTTGCCGCCCCGGGCATTGCCGGGCGCCAGTCCCGCCGCCTGTTCCACAAAGCGGCGCTTGAACACCGGAAGCACGTCCAGCGCCAGCAGACCGAGATTGCGCCCCAGACTGAACAGCGGGTTCGCTTGCGCAAACAGCCGCGGCAATTGATGAGAAAACTGAACGGTGCTGATCTGATCGTCTTTTTGCCTACCGAGGTATGCCCGCAACTGACTCAGCTCGCCGAGCTGACCAGTGTCCAGCGCCACCAAGTGTTCCGCCAACCGCGCGACATCCCGCAGCGCCAGATTGAAACCTTGTCCGGCCACCGGGTGCAGGGCGTGAGCCGCATTGCCGACAACCACCACATTCGGCCGCACCTGCTCCTCGGCCTCAACCAGCTGCAGCGGAAACAGGCCTCGCTCGCCGCAGCGCAACAGGCGCCCCTGACGATAGCCAAAGCGCTCCTGCAGGCGACGTAAAAATTCTGCCTCCGGTACCGCCTGCAAACGCTCTGCATCCTCGGGTGAAAGAGTCCAGACCAGCGCTGCGCGCGCCTGCCCATCTTCACTGTCTGACAAGGGCAGTAAGGCGAGCGGTCCCTGATCGGTAAAGCGCTCGTAGGCAATACCTTGATGCGGGTTTTCAAAGGTGACATTGGCGATCAAGGCCGACTGGCTGTAGTCGACTGTCTGACTGGCTATGCCCAGCGCAGTGCGCAAACCCGACTGGGCGCCATCGGCAACCGCCAGCAGGCCGCAGCGAATACGCTGAGGTTCGCCATCTTTAGGCTCAACGGTCAGTTCGGCCTGACCACCAGTGTGCTCAACCTTGCTGACACTGGCCGGCGACAGACAGGTCACCCCGTCAGCGGTGTGAAGCCGGTTGAGCAGCACACTGCCCAGCCAGGCGTTTTCCACCACATAGCCCAACGCTGGCCAAGCCTGTTCCGCGGCTGTCAGCAGGCTGCTGCCAATGTGACCGCGATCTGACACATGAATCTTGTCAATGGCAGTGACGTGTTCGGCAAGGTCACTCCAGACACCGATGCTTTCCAGTATCTGCCGGCTGCCAAAGGACAGTGCGGTGGAGCGGGCGTCAAAACTCGGCCTATAGACCGGAGCACTACCCGCCTTGGGGAAGGGAAAACTCTCTACCAACAGCACTGACAAACGGCCCTGGCTGTAATCGCTAAGGGCCAGCGCCAGACTGGCTCCGACCATGCCGCCACCGGCGATAACCACATCGTAGTCGGCGCGCGGTGACATTCAGCTTGCCTCGGCCATCAGGGCTTCGATCTCATCGGCGGATTTCGGTACGCCACTGGTCAACACCTCACAGCCATCCTTGGTGACCACCACATCGTCTTCGATGCGAATACCAATACCGCGCCAGCGCGCCTCAACCTTGTCGTTATTTGGCGCCACATAGATACCCGGCTCGACCGTCAGGGCCATACCCGGCTCCAGCAGACGCCACTCGTCGCCCACCTTGTAGTCACCGACATCGTGAACATCCAGACCCAGCCAGTGTCCCGCCCGGTGCATATAAAAGTCCCGGTAGGCTTCGCTCTCAATCAGCTTATCGACCTCACCCTTGAGCAGGCCCAGCTGAACCAGACCTTCGGTAATCACCCGCACCGTTTCGTCGTGGGGCTGATTCCAGTGATTGTCGGGCTTGACGGCCGCGATGGCTGCATCCTGCGCCTTGAGCACCACGTCATACAGCAGGCGCTGCTCTTTGCTGAAGCGACCACTGGCGGGAAAAGTGCGAGTGATATCAGCCGCATAGCCCTCCAGCTCGCAGCCTGCGTCAATCAGAATCAAATCGCCATCGCGAATCTGGCTGGCGTTGTCCACATAGTGCAGTACGCAGCCATTGGCGCCGGCCCCGACAATGGTGTTGTAAGCGGGAAAGCGCGCGCCGTGCATGGCAAATTCATGCAGGATTTCCGCTTCAAGTTGATATTCGAACATGCCCGGCTTGCAGCTTTTCATGGCGCGCACATGGGCGCCGGCACTGATCTCGCCGGCCTTTTTCATGACCCGCTGCTCGGCGGCGCTCTTGTACAGGCGCATGTCGTGCAGGAAGTGATCGAGGTCGATAAATTCGCCCGGGGGATGGGCGCCGGTGCGCGCCTTAGCGCGGATGGCATTGACCCACTGCATCAGGTGGGCGTCGAAATCGGCATGCCGCCCCATGGAATAGTAAACCCGCTCGCGACCTTCCAGCAGGCCCGGCAGAATGTCATCGATATCGCCGACCGGAAAGGCATCGTCGGCCCCAAAGTTGGCACAGACGCCTTCCGGCCCCTGACGGTAGCCGGTCCAGAGTTCCATTGCAGGGTCGCGGTCGCGGCAGAACATGACAAACTCGCCGTGCTCGCGGCCGGGCAGCAACACCATCACCGCGTCGGGTTCGACAAAGCCGCTGAGATAGTAAAAGTCGCTGTCCTGACGAAAGGGGTATTCGGTATCGCGGCTGCGGACTTTCTCCACCGCGCCGGGAATAATCGCGATACTGTTCGGTTCCATCACCGCCATCAGATTGCTGCGACGACGGGCAAACTCCTGCTTGGTCACCTTCATTCCATCTCTCGTACTGAACTACTGACTGCCGAAGTGAAGCAGGTTAGCAAAAAAGTGAAGCCGGCACCTCTGCACCCCCACTTCAGTTTTAAAACGCTCAGTGCAACTGCTTGGGCGCGGGGTGCTCGCCGGGGCGGCGCGACTGGGTACAGCATTCAACAAACACTGAAACGGCGGCCATCTCCAGGTACTTCACCAGCTCGTGGTACTGCTTCTCTGCCTCACTGGTCTGCTCACTATCAAGGCCCGCCTGGGAAATGGCGGCCACATCGGTGAGGATTTCGCCCACCGCATCACTGTAGTTCTGCGCGCCCTGGTTCTTCTCGCGCTCCTTGCCGGCCATGGCAAAGCCGGTCAGAAAGCCCTGACACCAGCTGCCCACGGCACTGACCCGCTGATCCAGATCGATATCCTCTTCCGGCAGAAACAGGGTAAGGGCGCCAATATCGGCATTGAGCTGCTCCACTGTCACCTGATACAGGCGCATCAGCGCAGCCCAATCCTGGTCTGCGATGGCCTCGATGTCCAGCAGCTGCGCCGCCTGCTCACGCAGTCGACTTTCATCGATGCGCTCACCAACCACCAGCTGCCCGACAAAAAAGCCGTGCAGCTCTGAGGGCGGATACAAGGCGCCGAGACGAACAAATACATCAGCAATTTCATCGTGATTGGGTAGTGCGGTAGCCATTGCGCCGATGCTCTCCCTGAGCTTTATAAAACAGCAGCGCATAGTAACTGGCCCCTCCCGCAAAATCGATCATTTCGGCCCTTCGAGACTTTTCCGGGGTTTTCAGAACTTTGTGAACTGATAATGGCAGGCGTTTGAAATGCTGCACTATTTGGGCAATTGACCACCCCCGCCCGCGGCTCTAGACTAGGGCATCTCTGATTAATTCGGCAATGGCTCAGCGGAGCCTCTGGCGCGCACTGGCAAGGCGCAGTGCGAAGGTCAAGGGTTACTCTCCTTGACGAGCGCTGCAACGACGCCCAGTGTGCGCCAGAGGCCCGCCCTCCGGGGCTTTGCGTTGATCCGCCTGACTGCGTTGCGCTCACTTGAAAGGCAACCAGCCTTCCTGCGTAACCGCGCTTTGCCAGGCAAATCAACGCAAAGCCTGAGCTATCGCCGAATTAATCAGAGGTGCCCTAACGTATTTGCTTACCAGCCAGAACGCTCGCAGGGGAAGTCCATGCCAGACCTATCGATCAAGTCGGTTGAACGAAAAATCGACGAGCTGATTCAGCTCTGCGAGCAATTGAACCGGGAAAACCAGACACTCAAGGCCAACACCGAAGCCTGGCAGCGCGAGCGCGAATCCCTGCTGGAAAAAACCAATGTCGCTCGCAGCAAGGTCGAGTCGATGATTCAGCGCCTGCGTGCCCTGGAGCAGGAATCATGAGCCAGAACACCGTTATCGTGCGCATTATGGACAAGGAATTCCAGGTTGCCTGTCCGCCCGACCAGGAAGCTGGCCTGCATCAGGCCGCCGCCCGCCTCGACAAGCAGATGCGCGAAATACGCTCCAGCGGCAAGGTGATTGGCCTTGAGCGCATTGCCATTATGGTCGCCCTCAATAACACCTACGAGTTGATTAACGGCGGCGGTGAAGCCAGCAAGACGGACCGCGATAGCGTCAAACGCGTCAATGACAAGCTGGAAGAGGCTCTGCACAAACTTCGGCAACTGGAAATAAACTGATTCCCTCACGCCTGCGTACGTTAAGGACATAATCCTGTACCGCGACGGAGAGCTCCTGTGCGCATATTCCTACGCCCCATCCTGCTAAGCCTTGTCTGTCTCGGCCTTATCACCGGCTGCGCCCAGTTCAGCGAGCACAGCACAGGCTTGGTGAACAACCAGCTGACACCCTGCCCGAGCTGGCCACGCTGTGTCAGCAGTGTGAGCGCCGATGCCGAGCGCCAGGTGGCGCCCTTTCAGTTGCAACCGCCTTTCGACGTCCGCTGGGACGACGCAATCGCCACGCTGGCTGCCATGCCGCGAACCCGCATTGTCTCCCGCGATAAGTACTATGTTCACGCGGAAGTCACCAGCCCTTGGGGCGTCTATACCGACGATCTGGAAATGCTGCTCGACCGCAGCAGCGGCCGTGTCGATGTTCGCTCATCCGGCCGTATCGGTTACTACGATTTCGAGGTCAATCGCGAACGGGTGGAAGCCCTGCGAGAAGCGCTGGCGGCAAAGGGCCTTATCAGCCGGCCCTGATACAGCACTAGCGCAGGCTGCGCAGAATATGCAGCAGATCCGGCAACAACTGCACATAGGTGCCCGCATACGCCGCCAGGGTATAGCCATCTGTGCCCGGTGACTGAAGCTGCTGCTGAACCTCATCAATCAGCCGCTGCAGGGTTCGCTCGGCGCGAAAGCGGTTGATGCCGCACTCCACCAGCGGCGCCACTACCGGCGTCAACAGAATCAGCGCGGCAAAGCCCAGCGCACCGCCCGTTATCGAAACCCAGCCCGGCAAGCCGAACCACTTGACCCAAAGGGCAGACAGGTAAGACTGCTGGGACAGATAGAGCGAACTGGCCGCGGTCGCGCCGAGCACCCCGGCACTGCCAAAAGCGATTTTGTCGCTGACCAGCCGACCGGCCACTCCGAGGGTAATAAACAGCAGTACATCACGGCTGCCTTCGTGGTCTACCGCGAGCCTTGCCACCGCCTCGCGCACCCGCAGCTCCAGCTCGGCGGGAGAATAGCGCTGCAACAGGGCTTCCACTTCCCGCTGCTTGCCGGGATCGAGTTCCGGGTGCTGACCCAGATGGCGCAACAGGGCCTCTTCCAGCACCGCCAGCTGCAACAGTTCACTGGCAACCACACCCGCCAGCGCCAACTCCTTGGCACTGTAATGATGCTGAACCAGCACCCTGCGCCCACCCAGCCGGCGCAGGGCGCGCCAGGTAAAGCGCGGGATGGTCGCCAGATCACGCGGGATATCCCGGCGATGCTGCCAGTGACGTCGGGTCACTCCGACAAGAGAATGAAAATGCCGGGCACACACCTCGGGCACGCGCTGGCGGGCCGCAGCAAAGTGTGTGTCCAGCATATTATTAAGCTGGGCATTCCACTGCTCGGTCGTCGGCTTGGACGAAAAGCTTGGGGGGCTGGCGTCAGGCATTCTCAATTGCGGGTCGGCGCGGGATCAGGCTAGACTGAGCCCATATATTCAGGGAAAACATTCGATGGCCTCTACTATACACCACCGTACCTGCAATCTGTGTGAAGCGATATGCGGTCTCGAAATTGAGCACGACGGCGTGCAGATTCTCAGCATCAAGGGCGACAAGAAGGACCCCTTCAGTCGCGGTCATATCTGCCCCAAGGCGGTCGCCCTCAAGGACATCCATGAAGACCCGGATCGCCTGCGCCAGCCCCTGAAAAAAGTGGACGGCCACTGGCAGCCCATTGGCTGGAATGAAGCGCTGGACGAAGTGGCCCAGCGCCTTGGCGCAGTGCAACACGCCCACGGCCATGACAGTGTCGGCGTCTATCTGGGTAATCCCAATGTGCACAACACCGGCTCGATGCTGTTCAGCCGCCATCTGCTGCACGCCCTGAAAACCCGCAACCGTTTTTCTGCAACCTCGGTTGATCAGCTGCCCCACCACCTGATCGCTCACAAGCTGTTCGGCCATCAGCTTAAAATCCCGGTGCCCGATATCGATCACTGTGATTATTTTCTGGTGTTCGGCGCCAACCCCATGGCCTCCAACGGCAGCATCATGACCGTGCCGGATGTGCGCCACCGATTAAAGGCCATTAGCGAGCGCGGCGGCAAAATTGTGGTGATCGACCCGCGCCGCAGCGAAACCGCTGATCTTGCCAGCGAGCATCTGTTTATCCGACCCGGCACGGACGCCCTGCTGCTTGCGGCAATGATTCACGAACTCTACGCCAGCGGCAAAGTCGAGGCACACCGATTGCACGAAGCGACCGATGGCCTCGACGGACTGGAAGCGCAATTCGCCCCCTTCAGCCCCGAAGCCGTCGCCCAGGCCACCGGCATCAGCGCGCTGGAAATTCGCCGTCTGGTCAGCGAGTTCAGCGCCGCAAAACACGCAGTCGCCTACGGCCGCATGGGGGTCTCGGTGCAGCCCTTCGGCACCCTGAGCCAGTACCTGATCATGCTGTTCAACCTGCTCTGCGGTCGACTGGACGAAACCGGCGGCCTGATGTTTACCCGCCCGGCGGTAGACACTCTCACTGTAACCGGCCCCGGCAATTTTGATCGCAGCCGCAGTCGGGTCAGACAGCTACCGGCCTTTTCCGGCGAGTATCCGGTCGCGGCTCTAGCCGAGGAGATCCTCACCCCCGGCGAGGGCCAGATTCGCGCCCTGCTGACGGTGGCGGGCAACCCGGTGCTGTCGACGCCCAATGGCCGGCAGCTGGACAAGGCCTTTGACCAGCTCGACTTTATGGTCTGTATCGACTTCTATTTAAATGAAACCACCCGCCACGCGGATATCATTCTGCCGCCGGTGAGCCCGCTGGAACGCGAGCACTACGATGTCATTTTCCACCTGCTGGCAGTGCGCAACAGCACCCGCTACGCCGACGCCCTCTTTGAAAAACCCGAAGGCAGCTACCACGACTGGGAAATTTTTCTCGCGCTGGCTGATCGGCTGGCGCCAGCCCGTAATCTGAAGCAGAAATTCAATCAGATCAGCCGCCGCTTTCTGACGCCCAAACGCCTGCTCAATGTACTGCTTAAACGCGGCCCTTATAAACTCAGCCTGAAACAGCTTCGGGCCAAGCCCCACGGCATCGACCTAGGCCCACTTCAGCCCCAGCTTCCCGCCGGTTTGGCCCATCGCGACAAACGCATTCACCTGCACACCGACTTCTTCCTGGAGGACCTGAAACGCCTGCAGAATCTGTTAGCCGACAGCGGTGACAGCGAGCAGATGCTGCTGATCGGGCGGCGTCATGTGCGCAGCAACAACTCCTGGCTGCACAACAGCCAGCGGCTGGTTAAGGGCAAACCGCGCTGCACCGCCCAGATACATCCACGCGATGCGGCTCGTATGGGCCTGAACGATGGCCAGAACCTGCGCATTACCTCGCGGGTCGGCTCCGTGGTAATACCCGCCGAAATTACCGAGCAGATCATGCCAGGTGTGGTCAGCGTGCCCCACGGCTGGGGACACCAGCGCGAAGGGGTGCAGCTTCGCGTCGCGCAGGAGCACGCTGGCGTCAGCGTCAATGACCTGACCGATGAACAGTCGCTCGATGCCCTGTCCGGTAATGCCGCGTTGAATGCGCTGCCGGTTCAGTTGAGTCGGACGTCGGACGTCTGACGCTAAAACTAAAAACCTTACCGACCACTTCATGCGGCGCAGCCGCACCCGCTTTTTCGTCCGACGTCTGGCGTCCGACCTATACCCGCAAGCAAATACCGCTTGTATCCCCTTGTTACTGTGCGCAAAATAGCCGGAAACAAGGGATAGCTATGGCCGACGATACCCCCTACATCAAGTGGTTCCGCAATTCAGCGCCTTACATCAATGCGCACCGGGGCAAAACCTTCGTCCTGATGATCAGCGGCGAGGCCATCGCGCATCCGAATTTTGACAACATCATTCACGATATCGCCCTGCTTAACAGTCTTGGCGTCAATCTGGTGCTGATTCACGGTGCCCGCCCACAGATTGAGGCACGGGTCCAACAGCGCGGCATCGAAAGCCGCTTTCATCACGATTTGCGCATTACGGATTCGGGCACACTGGCCTGTGTCTGCGATGCAGCCGGTTCGGTGCGCGCCCATATCGAAGCGCTGCTGTCGATGGGGGTAGCCAATTCCCCCATGCACGGCGCCGCCATCCGGGTTGTGTCCGGCAACTACGTCACCGCCCGCCCCATCGGGGTGATCGACGGAGTCGATCTGGAGCACACCGGCCAGGTGCGTCGAATCGACGTGGAAGCCATTCAGCGCCAGCTCGCCCAAGACAATGTGGTGCTGATTTCACCGCTCGGCTATTCACCCACCGGCGAGATTTTCAATGTGACGCTGGAAGATGTTGTGGTGGAAACCGCGGCGTCGATCCGCGCCGACAAACTTATCGTGTTTGATGACATGGCCGGCGCGATCGATGCCGGCGAACTGATTCGCGAGTGCGAGCTGAGCGAAGCGCGCAGCCTGCTCGGCCGGGTCGAAAACCCCTGCGGCCTGCATACGGTTGTGCGCGCCGCCGAACGCGGCGTGCCGCGCTGCCACCTGATCGGCTATACCGAGGACGGCGCCCTGCTGGAAGAACTCTACACCCGCGACGGTGCCGGCACCCTGATCTCCAGCGATGACTACGAAGAACTGGCCACCGCCACCATCGACGATGTGGGCGGTATTCTCGAAATCATCGCACCGCTGGAACAGGACGGAATTCTGGTCAAGCGCTCCCGCGAGGTACTGGAAACCGAAATCCACTGCTTCCGGGTGATCAAACGCGATGGTGTGGTGATCGCCTGCGCTGCGCTCTACCCCTACCCTGACCAGAGCAGTGGCGAGATCGCCTGCGTCGCCACCCACCCGGATTACCGCCGCAGTGACCGCGGTGAACGCCTGCTGCGCTCGCTGGAAAAGCAGGCCCGACAGATGGGGCTGAGCTCTGTATTTGTGCTGACCACCCGCACTGCACACTGGTTTCAGGAGCAGGGTTTTGTGCCGAGCAGCATTGATGCGCTGCCGCCCGGCAAACAGCAGCTTTACAATTTCCAGCGCAACTCCAAGGTGTTTTCCAAAGCACTCTGATGCGCATACCGAGAATCCATACCGAACAGCCACTGGCAATCGATCTGGAACTGCAGCTTGATGACAGTGCCTCGCGCCATGTGTGTCAGGTTCTGCGTCTCGGCGATGGCGACAGACTGGTACTGTTCAACGGCGACGGCTGTCGCTACCCGGCCCATATTGTCAGCGCCGACAAAAAGAAGGCGCGGGTGCGGGTCGATGACTGCGACAGCCAGTCGCTCGAATCCCCCCTGGCTATTCACCTCGGTATCGCGCTGTCGAAGGGCGATCGTTTCGACTGGGTTTTGCAGAAAGCCACAGAGCTGGGTGTCGCGGCCATCACCCCTCTGCAGACCCAGCGGGTGGATGTAAAGCTCAATCGCGAACGGGCGCAGAAAAAGCAGCGGCATTGGCAGCAGGTTATTGTCAGTGCCTGTGAACAGTGTGGTCGCAATCGACTGCCGATACTGGCAGAACCGCAAGCCCTTTCAGACTGGCTGACGTCGGTGGATGCTGAGCAGAAATGGGTGTTGTCGCCGGCTCATGAGGGCGGTTTGAAGCCGGGGCAGAGCGCCAGCAGCGCGGCTTTGCTAGTTGGTCCGGAGGGCGGGTTTGAAGACGATGAAATTGGTCTGGCCTTGGATCAAGGCTTTCGGGCCCTGCAACTCGGGCCCCGCATTCTGCGCACGGAAACCGCGCCGCTGGCTGCGATCAGTATCCTGCAATACTGCTGGGGTGACTTTGGCGACTGAGCTGCGCGCTCATCGATTCATCAATTCATCAGCACCCGCGAAATCTGCGCTTCAATAATCTCCAGATCTGGAATGACAGCGGCGTCACCCGCCAGTCTTACCTGTGACAACTCTACGCGACCGGGCTCGGCATGATCATCGGTCTTGAGGTCTTCCTTGGCGATACGCGCCTGACGGGGAATGCCGTAGCAGCGAATTCCGTAGAAAGGCAGTCCGGCCCGGCCACTGATGCCGTTTAGTATGGCCACCTGACCACTGCCGGCATCCTCGTCCTGCATCGGGTCGCCGTTCAGTTTCTCAAAAGAAATCAGCGGTATACTCTGGCCACGCCACTCCATCATGCCCAACAACCAGGGCGGCCCCTCGGCCACGGGCTGCAGCGACGACGCCGGCACAAACTCTGCCACGTTAACGTTGGGCAGCAGCAGGTGTTTGCGTTGCGAAGGCAACATCAGCACCGGCACCGTATCGGTAAACTGCAGTTGCTTGACGTCCTGTTCCATTATGTAAGCCTTCTCGCCTCGTCGGTTTTATTTCATTGCCGCTGCAGCGCTTATCCTCGCTCAGCGTCTTCTTTGCGCAGGCGGCTGGTCAAGGTTGCCGCAAGCTCTGCCGGCGTGCCACTGACACTGACCACCCCGGTGCGATTAGCCGCCTCCGGCATGGTATCGCTTGCGCAGCTCGATATTGCCTGCGTCCAGACCCTGCCGCCCACGGCGTGCACCTGGCGGGCCGCCTGTTCGCCATCGTTACAGGTGCCACTGAACACAATCAGGCCCAGTTGCTGCCGATACTGTCGCGCCAGGCCTTCGGCCACCTCGTCGATGCAAGGTCGGTAACCACCGCGCCAACCTTTCGACGATGGGATCACCCGCCCGAAGGGCAGAAAGCGGGGCTTGGTTTCCGGCGCAATAATCAGAACCCGCCCCGCCTGCAAGCGCGACTCACCGGTAAACATGGCGATATCGTGCGGTGTATGGCGCAGCAGATGAGTCGACAGCGCCTTATCAAAAGCCTCTTCAATGTGCTGCACGTATACAAAGCCGACCGGAAGCGACGCCGGCACAGCGGACAGAAACTCAGTCACCGCCTGCGGGCCTCCCAGCGAAGCACCCAGCAGCCAGACCTGACGCAGCTCCACCACCGCCGGATTCACCGTCGGCACCAGTGCCGCCTCAAGTTTGCGCAGCAACTGGGCCTGCCAGCGAATCAGTTGTTCGCGTTGACTGGGCCAGTCATCCAACACCAGTGTCGGCGCTTCCGAGACCGCGCTGATGTAACCCAGCGCCCGCTCTATCCGGGTGGCGGGCAACAGCACCAGCCAGATCTGCGGCTTTTCGCCAAGACGCCCGTGCAGTACTTCCAGCTCATCAGCACTGCAGCTGAGCAATACATAATGCGAGGCCTTCACCAGCTGATTTTCCAGCCAGCTCCGCTGCCTGGGGTCGTCGACCACCAGCGCCAGCTGAGTCATCAGCTATACCTCTGGTACATCGGGCAGCTCAAGACGCAGCAGTCTCTCCCAGTACCTCACCAATGGTCTGCAGCAGGGTGATTTCCTGGAAGGGCTTGCCGAGGTATCGGTTGACGCCCAGCTGATGGGCGCGCTCCCGGTGCTTGTCACCGGTGCGCGAGGTAATCATCACGATCGGAATGTCCTGCAGCCGACTGGTGTGGCGCACGCGGCTCGCCACCTCAAAACCATCCATACGCGGCATTTCGATATCCAGCAGAATGACATCGGGCAGATCTTCTGCGGTCTGCAGCTGGGTCACCGCATCGACGCCGTCTTTGGCCAGCAGCACTTCAAAACCCTGTCGCTCCAGCAGACGCGAGGTTACCTTGCGCACGGTAACCGAATCATCCACCACCATCACCAGCGGGTTGCGCTGCTCCATCTGCTGCGGTTTGTGATCCAGCATGGCATCGCGACCGCGCTGTACTTCCGCCCGCACCAGCGCAGGAATATCGACGATCACAACGACACTGCCGTCACCGAGCACTGTGGCACCGGACAGGCCGTGCACATGACTGAATTGCGGCCCCAGGGCCTTCACCACGATCTCCCGCGAGCCCAGAATACTGTCGACCTGCACCGCGATCGGACGGTCGGTACCGCGAG
>PAKT01000108.1 GCA_002710725.1 Spongiibacteraceae bacterium | reverse complement strand
GCCGGAAGACCTTCAGCAAGGAAGGTGGCTTGCGCTTATTGAAGGGAAATCTGGGCCGTTCGGTCATTAAATTGTCGGCGGTGAAACCGGAGCATCGTGTGGTGAAGGCGCCTGCAGTAATTTTCGAAGATCAAAACGAGGTGAAAGCCCGTTTTGATGCAGGCGATCTGGACCGCGATTTTATTGCCGTGGTGCGTTTTCAGGGCCCCAAGGCCAACGGTATGCCTGAACTGCACAAGCTAACCCCGGTGCTGGGAGTGTTGCAGGATCGGGGCTACAAGGTGGCACTGGTTACTGACGGGCGCATGTCGGGTGCCTCGGGCAAGGTGCCGGCAGCCATACCTGATTCCGGAGGCTCTGGACGGCGGGCCTATCGCCAGCCTGCGCGACGGTGACATGCTTGAACTCGACGCCGAGCAGGGCGTTCTGAGGGTGCTGGACGAGGCGGCGATCGACAGGGCGCCGGCCGACTATCAAGGCGGTCATCAGCAGGGCATGGGCCGTGAGCTTTTCGCCGGTTTTCGCAGGCTGGTAAGCGACGCCGAGGCTGGCGCTTCCGTGCTGGAGGTGTAAGCTCAAATCATGAATACAGGAAGTTCCATGTCTGACCCTTTTGATATCGTGATATTCGGTGGTGCGGGTGATTTGACCCATCGTAAATTGCTTCCGGCGCTGTATCGGACGGTGGCCGAAGGCAAGTTGCCGGCAGGTTCTCGCCTGATCGCCTGCTGTCGCAATCCCGCCGATGTTGCGGGCTATTACGAGCGAGCGGATGAGGCTTTGCGCGAGCATTTGTCGGAGGGCGAGTACCGGGCCGATTGTGCCGAACAGTTTCAGCAGCACCTCCAGCCTTTTGAGCTGAATATCACCGAAGCCAATCACTGTTGGCAGGCGATGGCTGAGCTGCTGGACAGCGAGGCCGACCGGGTTCGGGTTTATTACCTCGCTATTCCGCCGACCCTGTTTGGTGAATGCTGCCATCATTTGCATACCTTCAAACTGATTAACCGCAACAGTCGCGTGGTGGTTGAAAAACCACTGGGCTACAACGCCACCTCCGCCAATGCGATCAACGAAGAAATTGCCCGCTACTTTCCGGAATCGTCGATCTACCGGATAGACCACTATCTCGGCAAGGAAACTGTCCAGAATCTGATGGCCTTGCGCTTTACCAATGTGATTTTTGAGCACCTCTGGGACGCAAAAAGTATTGATCACGTTCAGATCAGTATCTCGGAAACTGTGGGTCTGGAAGGGCGAGCGGGTTTTTACAATGAAGCCGGTGCCCTGCGCGATATGGTGCAAAACCATCTGCTGCAACTGCTCTGTCTGGTAGCGATGGAATCACCTCACAAAATGAAGGCCAGCAGCATTCGGGCGGAGAAGGTAAAAGTGCTGGAAGCGCTGCGCCCCCTGCGCGATGAAGAGGTGCTGCGCAACACTGTGCGCGGTCAGTATGTCGCCGGCAATCACAACGGCAAACTGGTGCCGGGCTATCTGGAAGAGCTGGGTGAAGCCGGCAGCAACACTGAAACCTTTGTGGCCCTGCGCGCTCATATTGATAACTGGCGCTGGGCGCGCGTGCCCTTTTATCTGCGCACCGGCAAGCGCATGAAACAGCGCTGTGCGGAAATTGTGATTCAGTATAAGGAAGTATCGCACCGTGTTTATCCGCAGGAGGCGGGGCCCCTTACTCCCAATCGCCTGATCATTCGCCTGCAGCCTGAGGAAAGTATTCAGCTGACCATGATGGCCAAGGATCTGGACACGCTGGATATGCGACTGCAGCCGGCGACACTCAACCTGAATTTTTCTGATACCTACAAGCGCTTCAAGAGCGATGCCTACAAGCGTTTGATTCTCGACGCGGTAGCGGCTAACCCGAGCCTGTTTATCCATCGCGACGAGGTCGGTCACGCCTGGGCCTGGATCGATCCGATTATTGATGCCTGGCAGAAAGCCGATGAGGCGCCGCATCTTTATCGTTCTGGTACCTGGGGTCCCCCCGAATCCGATGAACTGCTGGCTGAGGACGGTTCCGCCTGGTTTAACGCCGGGGAACATGCCTGATGCAGGAGCACCATGTTTTTGACGATCGCGATGCGCTGGTCGCGGCGGCCGTCGAGCGTATTGTTGAGGCGTTGACACAGGCCATTAACGAGCGCGGCAGAGCCTTAATGCTGGTCTCCGGTGGCAGCAGCCCGGAACCGGTCTACAAGGCACTTTCTCAAAGAGACTTGTCCTGGTCGTCGGTCAGTGTGGCATTGGTTGATGAGCGTTGGGTCGAACCCGACCACAGCGCCAGCAATGAAGGCTTTATTCGACGCCATTTACTGACCGGGCCCGCGGCAGAAGCGGAGTTTATCGGTATGAAAACTTCGGCAGAAACGCCGCAGGCGGGACTCGCAGAATGTGAATCGCGCTACGATGCTCTGCCAGACAGGGCAGATGTCTGTTTACTTGGTATGGGCAGTGACGGGCATACCGCATCGCTGTTTCCTTATGCTGAGGGACTGGATCTGGCGCTGGCGAGCGCGCAGCGTTGTGCTGCCATTACGGCGAAACAAAGTGATGTGACGGGAATGTATACGGCGCGGATGACGCTGACGGCGCACTACATTCTGTCGGCAAGCCAGCGGCTACTACTGCTCACGGGCGAAGAAAAACGGTCTGCGCTGCGCGAAGCGCTGGCCGGTGAAGATAATCAGGCCATGCCGGTGCGCGCGATACTGAATGCAGCGCAAACCACGGATGTTTTTTGGGCCGCCTGAGAGCGACTGAACAGGAAGAACAATAATGGAATGTCTTGATCGAATTATGGGTTTGAGCCCGGTTATACCGGTCATGGTCATTGATGATCCCGATCAGGCCGTGCCGCTGGCAACGGCGCTGTATCGCGGCGGACTCAAGGTGTTAGAAGTCACCCTGCGAACTGAATATGGCCTGCAGGCCATTGCGGATATTGGGCAGGCCCTGCCTGATGCGGTGGTCGGGGCCGGTACGGTCATTACACCGGATGATGTCAAAACTGCCCGGCAGGCGGGGGCGCGTTTTCTGGTCAGTCCCGGCTGCACCCCAAGGTTGCTTGCCAGCGCTCAGGCTGAGGATATTGCGCTTTTGCCCGGTGTGAATACACCCAGCGAGGCCATGCTGTTGTTGGAGCAGGGCTTGCGACACTTGAAGTTTTTTCCGGCTGAGACGGCGGGTGGCGTGGCGATGCTTAAATCCATCGCCGGACCTTTACCACAATTGCGCTTCTGCCCCACTGGCGGCATCAATCCGCAAAATGCCGCGAGTTATCTTGACCTGCCTAATGTGGCCTGCGTGGGCGGTACCTGGATGCTGGACAAGCGGGCGATCGCTGCAGGTGATTGGGATACGGTGGAGCGACTGTCACGAGAAGTCGCCGGCTTGTCGCGCTAGTTTCTACTGCTTTCGTGTTTTACTGCGTGGTTTGGTTTTGGTTGCTTCCAGGCTGCTTTTGATTTTTTTCAGGTGGGGTTCAATGTCCGGCCCCTGTGCGAGGGTCATACCGGTGGCCAGAATATCGATGATGGTGAGTATGACGATGCGCGTCGTCATCGGGACGTAAACGGTGGTGTCTTCCAGTTCATCACCGGAGGTGATGGTGACGTCGGCCAGTCGGGCCAGCGGCGATGCGGGGTTGGTAATCGCAATCAGGCTGGCGCCACTTGCGCTCGCCAGTTCCGCGATATCGACTGATGCCCGGGTGCGCCCGGTAAAGGAAAACATGATAAAGCAGTCACCCTTTGCGGCACCGGCTGCGGCCATGCGCAACATCAAATGATCGTCATAGGCCACAGTGGGAATACCCAGTCGAAAAAGTTTGTGCTGCGCATCCTGGGCTATGGCTGCGGCACCACCCATGCCGGCGACAACGATCTGGCGGGCATTACACAGCAGGTTTACGGCCGCGTCGACAGCCTTGGCATCGATATGTGAGCGCAGGTATTCGAGGGCGGCCTGATTGGCATTGATGCGTTTTTCGATAATGGTGTTGGCGCTGTCGCCGGTCGAGACCGCTTCGGTAATAAAGCTGGATTTCTGAGCCAGGTCTCGCGCAAGTTTTACTTTAAATTCGGGAAAGCTGCTGCAGCCAAGGGTGCGGCAAAAGCGCGATACCATCGGGTCGCTGACACCGGCCTTGCCTGCCAGTGTCGCCGTGGCCATGCCGGTTGCGCTTTCCGGGGCCGCTAAAATTACATTGGCGATTTTGGTCTCTGCTTTGCTCAGTGTGTCGTATCGTGATTTCAGAAGACTGAGAATGCTCATGGTGCTTCCATCATAGCCGCGTGGAGAATTTAATTATATTACGCAACGGCGTCTGTTGCTCTCTCTGAATGGTATTATGCGAACAGGCCTGTTTTGCGGCGAGCGTGTTAAAAGACTATGAATAGCAGTATCGAAACCTCCTGTCATATTGTCGCGGATATTGGTGGCACCAATGCCCGCTTCGCTTGCGTTCATGTGGGGCAGCAGGATTTGCACGCGATAGAAAAGTTTCCCTGCGCCGACTTCCCCTTGTTCATTGATGCGGTGCAGGCCTATATGCGCAGTCTGACAGCGCCTGTCGATGGAGTCTGTCTCGCGGTTGCCGGACCGGTGGAACAGGATTGGATCGATCTGCCGAACAACCACTGGGCTTTCAGTCGCCGTGAGTTGGAGCAGGAGTTGTCGCTTCCAGTGACGGTGATCAATGATTTCAGCGCTCAGGTGTTGAGTATTGCAGCCTTGGCTGATAAGGAATTGCAGTGGATTGGCGAGCCGCGCCCACCGCGCGAACCGGGCGGTATTACCGCAGTATTGGGGCCGGGAACCGGGCTAGGGGTTGCTGCCATGATGCCGGGCGGAGACATTGTTCCCTCTGAAGGAGGTCATGTCGGCTTTGCGCCGACAAGCGCTCATCAGAGCCAATTGCTGGAGCAGCTTTGGCTGCGCTATGAGCGGGTGTCGGTCGAGCGCGTGCTTTCTGGGATGGGACTTGCCAATCTGTATTGGGCCAATGCCAGATTGCTGGGCCAGGAAAGGGAGCTGCCCGCACCGGGTGTGACGGCCGGTGCCCGGGCTGGCGATGATCTGTGCCGGCAGGCGGTGACAGACTTTTCAGAGATACTCGGCGCGGTCGCGGGGGATTTTGCTTTGGCCCTGGGCGCCTATCGGGGTGTCTACCTGTCCGGGGGAATACTGCCGCAGATGCTGGATGTGATTGATGTTGCTGCTATCCGCAAGAGTTTTGAAAACAAGGGCCGATTCCAGCCCGTCTGCGCGCAAGTGCCGCTGGCAATAGTGCTGGCTGAGCATCCGGGGCTGGTGGGTTGTGCTCAGGCACTGCTTCGATCATAGCCGGGCGGTCGTCAGGCTCTGCGCTGACATTGATCGGCAGAGCGCACAGTGGGCTGATAGAATTCAGCGCTGTGTTAAACGATTATTCCCCTGAGGGAAAAGCAATAAGGTTAAAAGGATGAGGGATATCGACGCGCTTTGGCAGCGTTTGCAGGCTAAGCAGAAACAGTTGCACAACGTGCATATGCGCGAGCAGTGCGCGGCAGACGATGCGCGTTTTTCCCGGTATTCCCTGCAGGCGGGCGAGCTGTTTCTCGATTATTCAAAAAACCGCATCGACGATGAAGCTCTTGCGCTGATGATCGAGCTGGTCGAGGCCAGTGGCCTGACCGAGCGTCGCGACGCGATGTTTGCCGGCGCGAAGATCAACCAAACAGAGGGCCGCGCGGTATTGCACACAGCCTTGCGCGCCGGGCCCGAGGCCCGCGTTGACGTCGATGGTTGTAATGTTGTTTCCCAGGTGCATGCTGAACTGCAAAGAATTGAAGATTTTGTGGGCGCTGTGCGCGCAGGACAATTAAAGGGAGCAAGCGGTCAGGCATTTACCGATGTGGTGAATATCGGTATTGGCGGGTCTGATCTGGGGCCGGCGATGGTGTGTGAGGCTCTGCGTCCTTATCGCGGTGACGGGCCGGCGCTGCATTTCGTGTCCAACGTTGACCCGGTGCAAATGACCGACACGCTGGCGGGGCTCAACCCCGCCACCACACTGTTTATCATTGTGTCCAAAACCTTCACTACTCAGGAAACCATGGCCAATGCCGCGCTGGCGCAGCAGTGGTTGCTGACAGCCTTTGGCTCTCAAGAGCAGGTGCTGCAACACTGTGTGGCGGTGACCAGCAATCCGCATTCGGCACAGGCGCAGGGCTTTGCTCCGGAGCAGACTTTTCTGTTTTGGGATTGGGTGGGCGGTCGCTACTCGCTGTGGTCAAGCGTGGGTTTATCGATTGCCCTGGCGCTGGGGATGGATAATTTCCGCGCCTTGCTGGCCGGTGCTCGCGAGACGGATGAACATTTTTGCGAAGCGCCATTGGCAGACAATATGCCGGTGATTCTGGCAATGCTGGGTGTCTGGTACCGCAATTTCTGGTCGGCGGGCAGTCATGCGGTGCTGCCCTACAGCCAGCGTTTGAGTCGCCTGCCGGCTTTTCTGCAACAGCTGGACATGGAGAGTAATGGTAAGCAGGTGCGCATGGATGGGCGACCGGTTGCCTGCGCCACCGGCCCGGTTATCTGGGGTGAACCGGGTACCAATGGGCAGCACGCTTTTTACCAGCTGCTGCATCAGGGTACCGATCTTATTCCCTGCGATATTCTGTTTGCCCTTGAAGGGGATACCGATTGCGCCGCTGAACACCGTATCCTGATCGCTAACGCCATTGCGCAGGGTGAGGCTTTGATGTGCGGTAAAACAACAGAGCAGCTGCGCGAGGAACTGGTTGCAGCCGGTGTCGAGGGCGAGCAACTGGCCCTGCTGTCAGCTCACCGCAATTTTCCCGGCAACAAACCCAGCAACAGTCTTGTGTTCAAACGGCTGTCCCCCAAAGCCCTCGGTAGCCTGATTGCTCTCTATGAGCACAAGGTTTTCTGTCAGGGCGTGATCTGGGGTATCAACTCCTTTGATCAGTGGGGGGTGGAGCTGGGCAAACAGCTCGCCAAAGGGGTGCTTGATCGCTTGAATAAAGCAACGCCAGCAGACTCAAAGCCTGCGAGCCTGCTGGACTGGGTTGTAAAGTCTCGATAGCGTTCGTTTAACTGCTAGCCGGTCTAAGCGCTGCTAGAAACGGTAGCTGAGCCTAGCGCCGTACTCCTTTGGATCACCGGCCCATACCCCCTCAATACCCAGTGAGGGGCTGCTGAACTGATCGGTGATATAAAATTTATCCGTCAGGTTCTGCCCGTAGAGTTCCACACCGAAAGATTCGGTCTCATAGCCAAGGCGTGCGCCGAACAGATCGCGGGCGTCGGCCTGCAGGCTTTCGGTGTTTTCCCGGTCGGTGTAACTTTCGCTGGCGCGTGACCAGGTAACGCTGGCATACCAGCCCTGTGGGTGATGATACTCAACTCCCAGGTTGCGGGTATGGCGCGGCGCATTGGGAAATTCGTTGCCGGCGAAATCCACGCCGTCGTCTTCGTACTCCACGAACTCGGAATCGACATAGCCAAGCCCGCCAAACACCGAAAAACCTGCACCCAGATCGCCGCTGAATTCGAATTCCACGCCGCGCGCTCGCGCTTCGCCGGCGTTGTCTGTGCGGAAGTTGGTGGCATCGATGCGCACGCCCACCTGCATGTCTTCGTAGTCGACATGGAACAGCGAGCCCTGCACCCGCCAGCTGCCGCGATGAAAGCGAAAGCCGAGATCGAAGTTTTCAGTGTATTCGGGGCCGTAGGCAGGTGCCTCACCGCTGGTGACAAAATCCACAGAGCCCGCGCGGTAGCCCTGACTGTGGGTCAGGAACAGTTTCAGGTGTTCGCTGGCCTCATAGGTCACACCCAGCTTGGGCAGGAACACGCTGTCTGCGCTGGGGAAGCTATTGTCGCTATCCGGGAGCACCGTGGCCTTTAAAACCGAGCTGAGGTCGCCGGGCAGGGTCGTGCCGGTGATCGGGTCAACGGCCTGAGCGCGGTCCAGCCGGAAGAGGCTGGAATTCTCGGCTTCGTTTTCCTCGTAGCGCATCCCTACGGTCAGCATCCAGCGGGAAAAAAGATCGATATCGCTTTCCATATACAGTGCCTCGACATCTGCAATGCGCCCGGCGCCGAGCAGGCCGTCGACTTCCACCAGCGCGCCACCGGCATTCAATGTGAGGCCCCGGGTGTAAGAGGTGCCGTTCAGGTCGTCCCGGGAGCGGTAATAGCCCGCCACGGCTGTCCAGCGCGGCGCGGTGTAGCGCAGGCGCAGATCGCCGGCGGTGTTTTTGATCGTTGTGGCATTCAGGAATGAGCCGTTGTCCTCGGCAGACACGTCGTAGTCGCCGAGCTTTTCGTTGTCGGTGTCGGAGTGACTGAGGGTCAGGCTGAGTTGCCAGTGATCGCCGATTGAGGCTCTCTGGGTCAGGGCGAGCAGGGTGGTGTCGTCCCGGTAGTAGCCGTCGACATTATCGGTGGATTCCCGGTTCTCCGCGCGCTCGGGCGGCAGGTATTCAATGCCTTCGCGTAATTTGCTGACCTGGCCGGTCAGGGTGGCGCTGTACCAGCTGTCGCTGGTCCAGCCCAGCTTCAGGCGCTGCATGTAGCGTTTCCGGGCCTGCCACTCATCGTCGTTCAGGGTGATATTGGTGACTTCGCCGTCGGTCTGGTTGGTTTCGCCGGCATAGCGGAAAGCAAAGCCAGCCCCCAGTGGCGCGCCAAAGGCGATACCGGCTTCGCGGCCGCCATAATTTCCGCCGCCCAGTTTCAGCTCACCGTCAAAAGATTCGTAATTCGGTTCATGGGTCTGAATGACCACGGCGCCGGCCAGCGAGCCGGGGCCAAATGCGGTGGATTGGGGGCCTCGGTAGAACTCGACCTGCCGCACATCCCAGGTGTTGGCGACGCCGCGCCCCGACTGGCGAACGCCGTCGATGAAAATGCTGACAGTCGGGCGGCCGGTGCCGCCGGGACCGACGCCTTCGTTGGAGATACCGCGCACCGAGAATTTGTCTTCCTTGGCGGCGTTCAGATTGGGCTGGCGCAGCAGCAGGTCGTAGAGGTCGCGAATGTTCTGAGCCTGCAGTTGCTCCGCCGGCACGATGGAAATGCTGGCCACGGTATCCAGCGTCGAGCGTTGCAGCAGGCCGCCACTGACGATCACTTCTTCCAGTGGTTTTTCAGGCGCTGTGGTTTGGGCATGGGCTGCGCCCATAGACAGTATAAGTCCAGCCAGGCTTGCATACCGGCGGTGCGAAGTGCGGATGGTCATGGCTGTAGTACCCCATTAAAGCTGTCAATCTGCTGGATGCTGCCTTCTTGCGGGCGGCTAGCGCGGGAGATTGTAATACAAATGATAAAAGTTATCATTTGTATTTGGGGGGTGTTAGGGCGGCTTGCGTGCTCTGCCGGCGGGCGGGTTATTCGTTTTCCGTCAGGTGCTGCACAAAGCGCTGACTCACGGGGGTGAGCTGGCGCTTGCGGAAATGCACCACGCACCAGGAGCGTTTCAGCGGAAAACCGCTGACGGGCAGTGAACAGAGCAGCTTCTGCTCCAGTTCCCGCCTGCAGGTGTCCAGGGGGAGAATGCTGACGCCGAGCCCGCTGATGACGCCCGCCTTGATGGCTTCCAGCGACCCTAGCCTGGCGGTTTGGGAGAGTTTCACCGCTTGCTCCTGAGCGAACTCATCTACGGCCAGCCGGGTGCCGGAGCCGGGCTCCCGCAGTAACAGACGTGCCTGACTGAATTCGAAAAAAGTCAGGTTTGGTCTCTGGATGAGGGGATGGTTCGGGTTTGCCACGGCCAGCAGCGGGTTGTCGCGAAAAGGGGTGAATTGCAGATTGCGATCCGGGGGTGGTGCGCCGGTAATCACCAGCTCGTTGCGACCCTCGTTCAGCCGTTTAAGGATATTAGCGCGATTGCCCACATCGAGTTGGATATCGATGGCCGGGTTGCGCTCGCTGAAGGTTGCCAGCAATTTCGGCAAAAAGTATTGGGCGCTGCTTTCTGCGGCAATATTCAGGGTGCCCTGCACCTCTCCCTTCAATTCCGCCAGTTCCATCTCCAGACTGACCAGGCGTTGCTGCAGATCGCGAGCGGCCCGCTCAAGCAATTGGCCGGCCGGGGTGATATTGAGCTGCTTGCCGATGTAATCGAACAGGGCTTCGCCCACCACCTGCTCTACCTGGCGGATCTGCGCGCTGACCGCGGGTTGGGTGAGCGCCAGCTCGTCAGCGGCGCGGGAGTAGTTGCGCAGGCGGCAGACCGCCAGAAAAATCTCGATCTGACGCAGGGTCAGGCGATGAAGAAAAGAGGGACGCACGAGGTTTATGCCTAATATGTATAAGGTATTGCTTATAGTAAATCACACTATTATCAATTTTGCCTTAAGCCACTGATCCGCTAGTGTAACTGACTGACGTTGACGTCCCCGCGAGAGGGCAGAACCTATGATCAAAAAAATTCTGATAGCCAACCGGGGCGAGATCGCGGTGCGCATTGTCCGGGCCTGCGCCGAGATGGGTATTCGCTCGGTGGCGGTCTATACCGAGCCGGACCGCTACGCCCTGCATGTCAAACGGGCCGATGAAGCCCACAGCCTTGGCAGTGATCCGCTGGCGGGCTACCTAAACCCCCACCATATCGTGAATCTGGCGGTGGAAACCGGCTGTGATGCCATCCACCCGGGTTACGGTTTTTTGTCGGAGAACGCCGAGCTGGCGCGAATCTGTAAGCAGCGCGGTGTGCTTTTCATCGGCCCCTCGGCAGAGGTCATTCACCGCATTGGTGATAAAACCCAGGACCGGCAGGCCATGGTCGCGGCGGGGGTTCCAGTGACTCCCGGCAGTGAAGATAATCTGGCCGATATCGACGAGGCCAAAAAGCAGGCCGAGCGCATCGGTTACCCGGTCATGCTCAAGGCCACCTCTGGCGGTGGTGGCCGGGGTATTCGCCGCTGCGATAACGAGGCGGAGCTTGAGCGAAATTACCAGCGGGTTATCTCGGAGGCTACCAAGGCCTTTGGCAATGCCGATGTGTTTCTGGAGAAGTGCATCGTCAATCCCCGCCATATCGAGGTTCAGATACTGGCCGACAGTCACGGCAATGTGGTGCACTTGTTTGAGCGGGATTGCTCGATCCAGCGCCGCAACCAGAAATTGATTGAAATTGCGCCCTCGCCGCAATTGACCCCGGAACAGCGCGCCTACGTGGGTGAGTTAGCCGTCACTGCGGCGGAAGCGGTCGGTTACGAAAATGCGGGCACTGTGGAGTTTTTGCTGGCCGACAATCAGGTGTATTTCATGGAAATGAATACCCGGGTGCAGGTGGAGCACACCATTACCGAGCAGATTACCGGTATCGATATTGTGCGCGAGCAGATTCGCATCGCCAGTGGCTTGCCCCTGGGCTTTCGCCAGCAGGATATCAGTTATCGCGGCTACGCCCTGCAGCTTCGCATCAATGCCGAAGACCCGAAAAACAATTTCCTGCCGAGCTTTGGCAAAGTGAGTCGTTACTACGCGCCGGGCGGCCCGGGCGTGCGGGTGGATACAGCGATCTACACCGGTTACGACATTCCGCCGTACTTTGATTCCATGTGCCTGAAGCTCATCGTATGGAGTCTGCAGTGGGAGGATGTGCTGGATCGTGCGGTGCGCGCCCTGAACGATATGCGCCTGCAGGGGATTAAAACCACGGCGCCTTACTATCAGCAGATACTGCAGCACCCTGACTTCCGCTCCGCCACCTTCGACACCAGTTTTGTCGATCAGCACCCGGAGCTGCTGCAGTACTCGGAAAAGAGCCGGCCGGAAGATATTGCCCTGGCTATTGCCACCGCCATCGCCGCCCACGCTGGCCTGTAACCTAGAAAGAGCCTTTTGGAGAGAGCTATGAGTAAGCCCGTACAAATCACCGATGTGGTTCTGCGCGACGGTCACCAGTCACTGATCGCCACCCGTCTTCGCACCGAAGACATGCTGCCGGTCTGTGACAAACTGGATAAGGTGGGTTTCTGGTCGCTGGAGGTATGGGGCGGCGCAACCTTTGATGCCTGCGTGCGCTTTCTGAAAGAAGACCCCTGGGAGCGCCTGCGCCAGCTGCGCGAAGCCCTGCCCAATACGCGCCTGCAGATGTTGCTACGCGGCCAGAACCTGCTGGGCTATCGCCACTATGCGGATGATGTGGTTGAGGCCTTCGTTGCCAAGTCCGCCGAAAACGGCATTGACGTGTTCCGCGTATTTGACGCGATGAACGATGTCCGCAATGTGGAAACCGCGATCAAGGCGGTCAGGAAAAGCGGCAAGCACGCCCAGGGCACACTCTGTTACACCACCAGTCCGGTGCATACGGTTGAAGCTTTTGTCGAGCAGGCCAAAGCCATGGCGGCGATGGGCTGTGACTCGATTGCGATCAAGGATATGGCCGGTCTGCTGACACCCTTTGCCACGGGTGATCTGATTCGCGCGCTGAAGGCCGAACTGGATTTACCGATCTTTCTGCACAGCCATAACACCTCAGGACTGGCGCCTTTGTGTCAGCTCAAGGCCATTGAAAACGGTGTCGATCATATCGACACCTCGATTTCCGCGTTTGCCAACGGCACCAGCCACCCGGCTACCGAATCCATGGTTGCGGCCTTGAAAGGCACCGAGTACGACACCGGGCTGGATCTGCAATTGCTCAACGAGATCGCGCGCCACTTCTGGGAAGTGAGAAAAAAGTACCACCAGTTCGAAAGCGAGTTCACCCGCGAGGACGTGTCAGTCCAGATCAATCAGGTGCCGGGTGGCATGATGTCCAATCTCGCCAATCAGCTTAAAGAACAGGGTGCCCTGAACCGCATTGATGAGGTTTTTGCGGAGATTCCCCGGGTACGTGAAGACCTCGGCTTCCCGCCGCTGGTCACTCCCACCTCACAGATTGTCGGCACTCAGGCCGTGATGAATGTTCTGGCGGGCGCGCGCTACAAAACCATCACCAATGAAGTGAAACGCTATCTGATGGGGCACTACGGTAAAGCACCGGCGGCAGTGAACGAAGAGCTGCGCCGCAAGGCGGTTGGCAGTGAAGATTTGATCGACGTTCGCCCCGCAGATCTGCTGCCGCCCGAACTGGATAAGTTGCGCACTGACATTGGTGAGTTGGCTAAAAGCGAAGAAGACGTGCTGACCTACGCGATGTTCCCGGACCTCGGCAAAACCTTCCTCGAGCAGCGCGCGGCGGGCACCCTGGAGCCGGAAGTGCTGTTGCCACCTGAGCAGGCAGGCGCTCAGACCGCTGGGGTTGGTGGTACTCCGACCGAGTTCATCATTGACGTTCACGGTGAAAGTTATCAGGTGGAAATTACCGGTGTCGGTGTGAAGGGGCAGAGCAAACGCCACTTCTATATGACCCTTGATGGCGTGCCGCAGGAAGTGGTGTTTGAGTCGTTGAATGAATACCAGGCAGAAGGCTCAAGTGGCCGTCTGCAGGCCAGCAAACCGGGGCATGTGACGACCGGTATGCCCGGCAATATTGTTGAAGTACTGGTCAAAGTCGGGGATGAGATCAAGGCCGGGCAGCCGGTGCTGGTGACCGAGGCCATGAAGATGGAGGCTGAGGTACAGGCGACTATTGATGGCACGGTGACGGCGATTCATGTGGCGAAGGGGGATCGTGTTACGCCAGGGGAGGTGCTGGTGGAGATTGAGGGTTAATTAGCTTAGCGTTTGAGGGCTGAATGGTTTTTGGGCGGTGGGTTTTGAGTGTGGGTTTCGCCTGCTGGCGACCTACTTCTTTTTGCGTGCCCAAAAAGAAGTAGGCAAGAAAAAGGGCACCTGTACGAATCAAGAACATGGGTGACAACTCTATTCAGATACATAGGTAACACTTTTGCTTAAATGTTGAGCATCTTTCAGTGGGAGATGCTTATGCCTTGGCGAGAGGTAAAACCTATGGACGAACGAGTGTTGTTTATCGGTGACTATCTACGCGG
>PAKT01000107.1 GCA_002710725.1 Spongiibacteraceae bacterium | reverse complement strand
GCACCGTATTCAACACCGGCATGGTAACCGGCGCGGCTACTGACGCTATTCGTACCCTGATACGGGAAGGTTTTACCGTTATCGGTTTGCTGGCCTATGCTTTTTATCTCAACTGGAAACTGTCACTGATCTTTTTTGCGGTCGCACCGTTTATCGGGATTATTGTCGCAAGTGTTGGCCGGAAACTGCGCAAGCTTTCCACCAAAGTGCAGGATTCCATCGCCGAAATCACACAGGTGTGTTCCGAGGCCATCGTCGGCAACCGCATGGTAAAAACCTTTCTCGGTGAAGAGCGGGAAACCGAGCGTTTCGTCAACGTAAACGAAAAGAACTACAAGCAGCAAATGAAGATGGTCAAGATTCAGGCGCTGAACACGCCGGTGATGCAGCTGATCATCGTTATCGCCATGGGCGCCATTGTCTTCCTGATCCTCGCCCCCGAATTCCTCTCGCAAATGACCACCGGCCAGTATGTGGCCTATATCACCACCATTGGTCTGATTCCCAAACCTGTACGCCAGCTCTCGGGCGTCAATGCAATGATTCAGAAAGGTATCGCAGCGGCGATCAATATCTTTGCCATGCTCGATCTGGCGCCGGAGAAAAACACCGGCACAAAGCGCATCGACAGTCTGCGCGGCGAAATTGTCGTGCGCGACCTGAGCTTTGGTTACAGCGAAGACGACGCTCCGGCTCTGCGCAACATCAATTTCACCGCCGACCCTGGCCAGGTAACGGCTTTGGTCGGGCGTTCCGGCAGTGGCAAGTCGACGCTGGCCTCACTGATTGCCCGTTTCTATGACTACGAACAGGGCGAGATCCTGATCGATGGCGTGGACATTCGTGACTACGACCTCTACGACTACCGCGCCCAGCTCGGCATTGTTACCCAGAACGTCGTGCTGTTTAACGACAGCATTGCCAACAATATCGCCTACGGTTGCAACGCCGCTTACGGCGATATGGAAGCCATTCGAGGCGCGGCGGATGCCGCCCACGCCACAGAATTTATCGAGCGCCTGCCGCAAGGCTTTGACACGCTGGTCGGTGAGAGCGGGGTAAAACTGTCCGGCGGACAGCGGCAGCGCATTGCCATTGCCCGCACGCTGCTGAAAAACACGCCGCTGCTGGTACTCGACGAGGCGACCTCAGCGCTGGATAACGAATCCGAGCGCGCCATTCAAACAGCTCTGACAGACTTCATGAAAAACCGCACCACACTGGTCATCGCCCACCGGCTGTCGACCATCGTCAACGCCGATCAGATTCTGGTTATGGATGGCGGTGAGATTGTGGAGCGCGGCAGCCACGCTGAACTGATTGCCGAGAACGGCTACTACGCGACCCTCTACGAGCAGGGCTTCGAGAATACTTAAGGCACCTCTGATTAATTCGGCGATGCCTTAAAGCGGCTGCGCGGTCACCATGCCGCACAGGCCGGCAATCAGGTTCTCTTTAAAGCTTTCAAGCTCACTCAAGTCATGGCGACCTTCGCGCAGCCCGCGTTCAAAGGCCGCTACGCTGTGAATCATGCAGACGCCCAGCATTAATTGTCGCTGGTTGCGCTGCTCGTCCGTTCCGCTCATGCCAGCGTGAATACGCGCGCTGATGGTTTTCACACTCGCCTGCCAGGGCCGGGTTAAGCTTGCCTCTGCCAGAAATTCGGGATAACTCACCTGTAGACGCGCCAGAAACTCAATATAGTGGCTGTCGAGTCCAGCCTGACGGATATGCTCCACCAGAGGAACCACCAGACAGCGCAGCAACGCGGCTATGTCCTCGCCCTTGCCGTCCGCATCGCAGGCCTGCAGCAGGCTCGTCCGGTAGCTGTCGATATGACTCATGCGGAATTCCAGGATGGCCGTGAACAGGCCTTCGCGATCGCCGAAATGATATTGCATGGCCGCCACATTTTTCTGGCCAGCGGTGCGCGCAATCTCCCGCAAGGACACCGATTCAATACCTTTACTGGCAAACAACTGTTCTGCCGTGAGTATCAGGCGCTCGCGGGTTCCCTCCGGCGTGCTCATCGTGTCAGTCCGACAGTTCGCTGGCGAGGAAATCAATGGTTCGCGCCGCCTGTCCCGGCTCCAGCTCCAGCGCCGCGGCATTAAAGTCGGTTACTCCGGCCTCGCGCAGCGCCTGCAACTGACCTCGCAAACTGGTCTCGTCACCCACCAGCGCAATGTCGCCCGGCCCGGACGCGCCCTCCCGCTCCAGCATTGCCTTATAGGACGGCAGCTGACCGTAAATGGCCAGTTGCTCGGCTATCGCCGTGCGGGCTTCTTCAGGCTTGCTGGTCAATACGATGGGCAGGCCGGCAATGATGCGAGGCGCGGGTCGACCGGCTTCGCTGGCCGCCGCGTTGATACCCGGAACAATATGGTTCGCCAGGGTTTTCTCGCCGGTCATCCAGGTAATTGTGCCCTCGGCCAAACGACCGGCAATGTTCAGCATGCGCGGGCCCAGCGCAGCCACGATAACCGGCGGCTTGGCAGGGGAATCGTGCACCTTGAAGGCCGCATTGACCTTAAACTGTTCACCCGCATGCTGGGTCTGCTCACCCGCCAACAGGGGTTGCAGTACCTGCAGATACTCTTCCATATGGCTCGCCGGCTTGCTGTAGTCCAGCCCGAACATATCTTCGACCACAAATTTATGGGACAGGCCGATACCCAGCACAAAGCGACCATTGGCCGCAGCCTGGCTGGTCAGCGCCTGTTGCGCCATCGCCACCGGGTGGCGCGGGTAGGTCGGCGTTACCGCCGTGCCCAATTCCAGTGACTGCGTGGACTGACCGATAATACCCAGGGTACTGATCGCATCCAGCCCGAAAATATTCGGCATCCAACAGCTGGCAAAACCCTTTGCCTCAACCTCTTTGGCAATGGCTGTCAGGTTGGCCAGTGTCACCTCGGGGCCGCTACTCAGACCGATCTTGATTCCTATCTTCATTCCTTGACTCTCTCTGGCTGGTTCGCAGGGTGGGTATGCCCGCCATGATACAGACTGACATGGGAAAATTCCTCGGATTCCGCCAGATCCGGCACCGTGAACGCCCGCTCACCGCCGAGCCTGACATAGCCCGGCTCTGAAAAATCCCGAATGCGCGAATCCGCCAGCAAGACGTTGTCGGCACGTTCCAGAAACGTCTTGAGCAGTGGCAAATTGGCGCGATCGTAGAGCACATCGGCGACAATCAACAGATCGCAGCGCTCTGTGCAGTCATCGGCATTACCGATACAGCTCAGCTCAACGTCGTTGAGCTCGGCATTGCACTGACTTGCGTAGAGCGCATCCGCATCAAGATCACAGGCGATAACGCGTTTAGCGCCCGCAAGGGCTGCCGCTATGGCGACCACTCCCGAACCACAGCCAAAATCCATCACGGTTTTACCCGCCACCCACTGCGGGTTGTCGAGTACAAACCGCGCCAGCACCTGACCACTGGCCCAGCAGAAGCACCAGTAGGCCGGGTTATCCATCAGCCAGCGTACTTCGTCGTCACTCAATGCGTGCTGGGGGTAATCAGCATTGAGCAGATACAGCGATATTTCCGGCACCAGCGGCAGCGGCGTCGCCTCTATTCTGGCACCGCGCACCGAGCGGCTGACCCGCGCTATCAAATCGTGATTAAGAACTTGGCGCGACAAAGTCAGCCATCCTATACTGATTAACAGACTGGGTTGCCTTACTTGGACAACCGTTTGGCAGCGGAGCATTGTAGCGACAATGGCCACTGAAGACACGATACTGCCCGGCTGGCTGGACGAATGCCTCCAGCAGGAAGATCACCGCCCGGAGGACTACATCCTCTGCAGCCTCTGCCTGTCTCCGATAACGCACAAGCAGGCCCGGCTGAACGTTCAGGGTTCCCACGAGCATCGTGTGGTCAATCCGCACAACATCACCTTCCAGCTGGCCTGTTTTGAAGTGGCGCCCGGCTGCACGATCAGCGGCAATCCCACCCCCGCTTTCAGCTGGTTCCGCACCTTTTACTGGCAGTATGCGACCTGCAGTGAATGCCACGAACATATGGGCTGGTACTACGAGAACCCTGATGGCGACAGTTTTTTTGGCTTGATTATCAGCCGTCTCGCAATCTCCGGTTAAGCTGCGGGGAAAAGCGCGATCCAAACAAGCTTGGGCAGCGGCGCTGCCTTGGCCTATGATAAAAATTCCAACGGCGGGGGCTACCCGGTGTGATTGAGCTGCAGAAAAATAACGACAGAGTCTGCCTGATCCTTCAGCCGAATTGCTCGGCAGACTGGCAGATGAACAAGCAGATCATTATTGGCGTCGGTTTGGTAAGCGCGCTGGTCGCCTGTAGCTTCGCCGCCATTGGCGCCTGGCTCATCCTCCCCTTTGCCGGGCTCGAAATCCTGGCGCTCAGCGGCTCCCTCTACTGGGTTAACCTGCACCAGAACTACCGCCAGATACTGTGGCTGGAACAGGGTCGACTGCGCATTGAAAAAGGCTACCATCGCCCTCAGCAAAGCTGGCAGTGGGCAATCAATGATGTGGCCGTGCACGTCTCTGATGACGACGCTGGCAGGGCACTCAGCATCAGCCTGAGCCAGGGTGTCAGCCAGGTGGAGATCGGCGAATTTCTGACCCGCGAAGACAGCCAGCAGCTATTGCTGACCCTGCGTCAACTGGGCTTGAACTTGCGCGGCTACAGCCAGCAGGAAAGCTTGCAGGCCTAATTTACCTGCAGCCGCAGGTGGCCCAGTTCACTGAAATGGGCTTCGTAAAGACCCGCTTCCAGAGGAAGCATCTCGCCCATCGCCCCGGTCAGCAGCACCTGTCCCGGTTGAATCACCCAGCCCTGCTCCACAAGAGTATTGATCAGCCAGAACAGTGCTTTCCACTGGTTGCCCATGACCTGGGTCGCCTCCCCCCGCAGCACGCGCTTGCCATCATGGCTGAGGTGGGCGCGCACGGCATTGATATCGACATTTTCGGGGCTCAGACCCTGCCCCAGCAGATAGGCCCGGGCTCCAACATTGGCGGCGACAATGGCTTCGCCGGTCATACCCACCTCGCTGTCAAAACCGAGATCGGGAATTTCCAGCGCCGGCATCACCTCAGACACCACAAACTGCACTTCGGACACATCGGCCAGGGGCTCGGGAATCAGCGTATTGATGCGAAAGGCCAGCTCCAGTTCGAGCATGGGCTTGCGAAAATCACTGCGCTGAATAAGCGCCTTGTCGCCATCAAAGACAATGCCGGCTTCCGGCCAGAGCACACCGGCTACCGGCTCGCGCACATTAAAACGCTGCTGACCGGCTGTGCTGGTCAGGCCAGCCTTAAACCCTTCCGGAGCGCGCCCGTCCAGAGCCTCGAGCACGGCAGTGCGTTGCTGGCGATAGGCACTATCCAGAGTAATGGTCTGCTCAGCGCTTACACTCAACCAGGGAATCTGAAAGGCGCCCTGGGCGGGCTTGCTATCCGCATCGTCCTGCACGACCGGCAGGCTGCAGGCGGATAGCAAGACAATGCCGGCCGCCAGAATGAGAGTTTGTACGCTACGGAACACGAAGGTTCTCCTGAATGTCACGGGTAGCCGCAACATGGCTGTCCACGCCATGCTCAGGTAGAATAGCGGCCCCGCGCCGCTGGCACGCACTACTCTATTTTGCTCAACCCGAGGTTTTTATGTCCAATTCGAAAGTCGGCTTTGTCAGTCTGGGCTGTCCCAAAGCGCTGGTCGACTCCGAGCGCATTCTCACGCAACTGCGCCTCGATGGCTATGACATAGTGCCCAGTTACGAAGACGCCGATGTGGTGGTGGTCAATACCTGCGGCTTTATTGACAGCGCCAAACAGGAATCCCTCGACGCTATCAGCGAAGCGATCAATGAGAACGGCCGGGTTATTGTGACCGGCTGCATGGGCAAGGGCAAGGATGCCGAAACCATCCAGAAAGCTCACCCGAGTGTGCTGAGTGTGAGCGGCCCGGCAGATTACGAACAGGTGGTCGGCGCCGTGCACCAGTATGTGCCCACCGAGAAAAAAACCGAGTACAACCCGCATATTGATCTGGTGCCGAACATCAAACTGACGCCGCGGCACTACTCCTACCTGAAGATTTCCGAAGGCTGCAACCACCGCTGCAGCTTCTGCATCATACCGTCGATGCGGGGCGATCTGGTGTCGCGCCCCATCGCTGACGTGGTCACCGAAGCGAAACAGTTGGTGGAAAGCGGCACCCGCGAACTGCTGGTGATTTCCCAGGACACCAGCGCCTACGGCGTGGACCTGAAATACAAACTCGACTTTGTCGATGGCAGTGCGCTGGAAACCCGCATGCAGGATCTGGCGGTTGCGCTGGGCGAACTCGGTGTGTGGGTGCGGCTGCACTACGTCTACCCCTACCCTCATGTCGACAAGGTCATTCCACTGATGGCCGAGGGCAAAATTCTGCCCTACCTCGACATCCCCTTTCAGCACGCCAGCCCGCGCATTCTTAAATTAATGAAGCGCCCGGGCAATCAGGAAAAAACCCTGGAACGCATCAAGGCCTGGCGAGAGATCTGCCCGGATCTGGTGATCCGCTCCACCTTTATCGTCGGCTTTCCCGGTGAAACCGAAGACGACTTCCAGATGCTGCTGGACTGGCTTGAAGAGGCCCAGCTCGATCGAGTCGGCTGCTTTCAGTATTCCCCCGTTGACGGCGCCACCGCCAACGACCTGCCCGACCCGGTGCCCGACGAGATCAAACAGGAGCGCTGGGAGCGCTTTATGGAAACCCAGCAGCGCATTTCTGCCCATCGCCTGCAACAGCGTATCGGCCAGCAGCTGGAAGTACTGATTGATGTGGTTGACGAGGAAGGCGCCATCGGTCGCAGCTACGCCGACGCCCCGGAAATCGACGGCAAGGTCTATCTGGACGGCATCACCGACCTTCAGCCGGGCGACGCCCTGCTGGTCGATATTGTCGGCGCCGACGACTACGACCTCTGGGCTGTCCCCAGCGCCGCCTGAACATGAACCTGCTGTTGCTCGAACCCGGCGAGGTTACGCCCGAAGGCACCGCTCTGCTGTGTGACCATCGCCACCACCATCTTCGCAAGGTGTTGGGAAGCCAGCCGGGCGACACCCTTAAAGTAGGCCTGCTCGGCGGCCTCTGCGGCAGCGCAATTGTCGACGCGACCGACGAGAACGAAACCCGGCTTGGGCAGATTGTTTGCCAAAAAGCGCCACCGGCCAAATTGCCCCTTACCCTGATACTGGCCCTGCCCCGCCCCAAGGCCGCGCGCCGTATTTGCCGCACCGCAGCGGAACTGGGGATCGAACATCTGGTTCTGCTCAACAGCTACCGGGTGGAAAAATCCTACTGGCAAAGCCCGCTGCTGAGTGAAGCGCGCATTCTCGAGTATTTTTACGAGGGGCTGGAGCAGGCCGGCGATACGGTACTGCCGACACTGCAGATTGAAAAACGCTTCAAACCCTTCGTAGAAGACCGGCTGCCGGCGATGCTGACGGGCAAGCGGGCACTGGTGGCCCACCCCTACGCAGCTGAGAGCGCCCAGGGCAGCGATACACCCACCGTGCTGGTCGTCGGCCCTGAAGGCGGTTTTATTCCCTATGAAATCGACAAGCTGTGCGAGGCAGGCATGAGCGGCATCACCCTGGGCGAGCGCATTCTGCGTGTGGAGAGTGCCGTCCCCACCCTGTTGGCCAAACTGTTCCCGTGAAAATCATCCTCAGCCGCAAGGGATTTGACTCCTCGGCCGGAGGCTGCCCCAGCCCGATACTGCCGGATGGCCGATTGCTGTCGCTGCCGATCCCCGATCCGCAATCGCCTGTCACCTACGACGATATCAACCTGCCCACCAACATTGTCAGTGACCTGACCGGCGGCAAAATCAGTGGTCGCGACGGCGCCCACCTCGACCCGGACGTGTTGCCTGAATCAACAAAAAAGCGGCAGGCAGGCTGGAGACCGCTGTTCGGTCAGTTCGGCGCGGCGCAAAGCCATTTGCGCAATCAGGGCGTTGGGCCAGGCGACCTGTTTCTGTTTTTCGGTTTGTTTCGCCACGCAGAATACAAAGACGGACGCTGGCAGTGGTCGAAAACACCACCTAAACACGTGCTCTGGGGTTGGCTGCAGATAGCCGAAATCTGGCCTGCAGAAACGACCAGACTGCCGCGCTGGGCGCGATCCCATCCCCACGCCGGACGCGGCGATTTAGCGGGCAATACGCTCTACCTCGCGAGCCGCCAACTGGAACTGCCGGGGCTCGCACATCCGCTGCCCGGCGCCGGGGCATTCCCGCTATTCCAAGCCGCACTGCAACTGACGGCGCCCAGCGCCCGCAGCGTGTCCCAGTGGCGCCTGCCGCGCTGGTTTTACCCCTCGCAAGGGCGGCCCCCTTTAAGCTATCATCAGCGGCCTGAGCGCTGGCAGCAAAAACCTCGCTGGTGCGAGCTGCAGGCCGCCGCCAGGGGGCAGGAATTTGTCCTCGACAGCGCCCAATACCCCCAGGCAAAACGCTGGGTTCGACAACTGATAAGTAACCACTCTGCTGACAGGAAGGCATGCTGAAATTCACGAGACTGCTGTATTTTGTGAGCGATCATCTGCCCTGCAAAATCATCCGTGGGGACAAAAAGCACCCCTATCTTGAGCGCTATTATCTTTGCTCAGTCTTTGGCCGCCGTTTTTACCTGCACCGCTTCCTCGGCGGCGATGTCGACGAGGCGCTGCACAACCACCCCTGGCGAAAATCCTGCTCCTGGCTGCTGACCGGCGGTTATCTGGAATTTATTTCCCGTCGCAAAAGCCCCGAGGATTATTCCGACCTGAACATTGAATCGCGCAAGCTGCGTGCAGGCAGTGTCAATCGTATCGACAGTGACTGCCTGCATCGCATTGTTAAGGCCAAGCCGGAAACCTGGACAGTTTTCTGGCACACCATTCCCCGCGTTCAGCCCTGGGGCTTTGTGGTGGATGAGGAAGACGGCGCAACCCGCTTTGAGGAGTATGCCAATGGTCGCGGCCCGGACTGGTACAAACGCGCTCCCAGAGGTAAACACTGCAGCGAGCGGCTGGCCTTTCAGTAGCTAGTCAGATCGCCGCCGCGCCTCACAGCGCGCCAGAATTGAGCGTTTTTCGTCGGCACTGGCGGAATGCCAGTCCAGTATCTCCCGCAGCGAACGCTTGCAGCCCATGCAGATATCCTTGTCGTCGAGACAGCAGTTGCGCACACAGGGCGACGGAACATCATCTTCCGGCTCTACAGGCCCCCCGCCGGCCATTAGCTGGCCTCACCGGCTTTCGCGATCTCTTCAAGGTATTGTTCAGGTGTCTCGTCGTTAAGAAAATTGCGAATAGCGTGCTGGGCGACCGCAGCTACGGCCTGTTCGCGCGGCAGGCTGTTCAGATGCCCCTGACCGTCCCGATTAGGCATGCCACAGAGATGGCTCGGGTCTTTACCCAGCGCCGCCAGACCTTCATCAGCCACCTCGGCCGGGGTCTGGTAAACACTGTGTTTGCCTTCACCCCGTTCTACCGCTTCGATAATCGCCGGCGACAGCGTCATGCCCGCGATACAGGCCAGAACATGCACATTGTAGGGTTTGAATTCGTACCATAGCGATTCGGCCAGCACGATGCTGTAAGCCTTGGTCGCCGCATAGTGGGCATAAAACGGTGCGCCCTGCAGACCGGAACCGGATGACATCAGCACGATGCCGCCCCGCTTGCGCGCCAACATCGGTCGGGCGTAATGGTAGATCAGGGTCAACGGCGACAGCATATTGACCTGAGCCCGGGTCAGTTCAACGTCCAGATTGGTCTCCGCTTTAAAAAAGGGCCCCACATCCGCCATCGCCGCGTTGTAAACCAGCAAGCCAATCTCCCGATCGGCGACAGCACTGACGATGGTGGACAGACAATCCGCGTGTCCGAGATCAGCGACCACCGGGTGACAGGTCACACCAAACTGCTCTTCCAATTCGCGACAGGTTTCGTTGAGCTGGTCTGCCTCCCGGTCAATCAGAACAAGATCCAATCCCTCTTGTCCCAGGCGCTCGGCCCAGGCGCGACCAATGCCCTGCGCAGCCCCGGCAATCATGACCCAGGGGCCGTATTGTGCTTTCAGATTCCCACCCATTGTGCTGTACTCACTGCTTGCTGTTATTTTCGTTTAAAACAATAGCCCAAGAATTCGAATGACGCTTAGCGATAATTACCAACAACTGCGTGCGGCACTTGTCCCCGGCCTTGCCAACCCTGCCGACCCGCTAGCTCTGGTGCGCGAAAAAATGCACGCAGTGCATCCCACCGACGTTCCGGCTGATGCCACGGTCACCGAACTGGCAGGCTTTCCGGTCCGAAGTGTCAGCGTACAAACCCCGCAGGTCAAAAACCGTGACAGCGCGGTAATGATGGTTCACGGCGGCGCCTTTGTCTCTACCGGTATTGAGCACTACATACCCTACGCGGCTGCGCTGTCGCGCTTCTTTCATCGGCCGATAGTAGTGTTCGACTATCGTCTGGCGCCGGAGCACCCCTTCCCCGCCGCCCTGCACGACAGCCTGAACGTCTACCGCCGCCTTCTGGAAATTTATGACGCCAGCCGCCTGGCCATTATCGGCGATTCCTGTGGTGGTGGTATTGCGCTGAGCCTGTTGTGTGAACTGCGCGAGCAAAACATTGCTCTGCCCGCTGCCTACGCAGGACTGAGCCCCTGGCTTGATCTGACCATGAGCGGTGACGCGGCGCTGAACGATACCGGTGACGATCCTTTTGTCTGCGCCGAGTGGATTCGCCAGCGCGGCCGCGACTACGCGGCTGCCATGCCACTTGCTCACCCACAGCTTTCGCCACTGTACGCTGACTTTCACGGTCTGCCACCGCTCTACTTCGCCACCGGCGGCGAAGACATCACCCGTGACGATGCGCGCCGCGCCCACCAAAAAGCCTGCGCCCAGAATCTAGTCAGTGAACTCGATATGCCACCACACATGATTCACGGCTATCACGGTCTCAGCGCGCTCGCCCCGGAGTGCGCCGCCGGCTGCGAGCGCATTGCCACTTTCCTGAATCGCTATCTGGACTAAGCCCATGGTTGAGTTTGATATCAAAGGGGCTATAGCCCTGATTACTCTGAACCGCCCGCACTGCCGCAACGCTATCGATACAGCGACGGGCATTGCCCTGTTTGATGCCGTCAAGCGCTTCGAGGCCGACGAAGCCTTGAAAGTTGCGGTGCTGACCGGTGCCGGTGGTCACTTTTGCGCCGGCGCCGACCTTAAAGCATTGAACAACGACGTGACCTGGAATCCCGACTTTGGTCATGGCCCGCTGGGCCCCACCTGGCATACTCCAGGCAAACCGGTAATTGCCGCCGTCGAAGGCTACGCGGTAGCCGGTGGCTTGGAACTGGCCCTGTGGTGCGACCTTCGGGTTGCCGCCGACAGCGCGATATTTGGCGTGTTTTGCCGGCGCTGGGGGGTCCCGCTGATTGATGGCGGCACCGTGCGTCTGCCCCGCCTGATCGGCGAAAGTCGCGCCATGGATTTGATTCTGACCGGGCGCGCAGTGAGCGCCGATGAAGCCTACCGCATCGGGCTTGCCAATCGGCGCTGCGCCGACGGTGATGCACTCACTACAGCCATTGAGCTGGCGGAGCAGATTGCCTGCCACCCGGAGGCCTGTATGTTGTCGGATCGGCGCTGTGTTCAGGAAGCCGCCGGCAAACCCTTTTCTGAGGCGATGAAAACCGAAGGCAGCCTGGGCTGGGACTATCTTGAGTCTCGCGGTTTTGCCGATGGCGTAGCGAAGTTTGTGGGCGGTGCCGGCCGTCACGGCGAGGGCAGCTGAGTCGGGCGCCGTCAAAGAAATGCACTCAGCGCTTAGGCTTTTCGCGCTTTTCTGAAATCACACCACCGCTCAATACCAACTGCAGGGCGTCGGCCGGGCTCAAATCCAAAGGCCGGGTATATTTTTTCGGCACAATCAGCGTGTAGCCACCCACCTGATAACTCATCGGCAGATACACCGCAATCTGATCGTCCTTCAACTCACTGGCAATGGTATTGCCGTTGCCTTTTCTGTTGACGGTGACAATGCCGATCAGGCTGGTCTCGGTGCCCGGCAGTTCCACCATCACCACCGATTCTTCCGCAAACTTTTTGCCGCCCATGATATCCATCACTTCTTTCAGGGCACCGTAAACCTGCTTGAGTACGGGAAGGCGTTCAAGAATGCGCCCGGGCAAGCCCCAGAAAAAATCCGCCGCCGGCCAGCGGGAACTGAAGCCAATAAGCGCCGTGAGCACCACAATAAGAATGATCGCCATACCGGGAAAATAGGCACTGCCCAATACGACCTTGAGAGGCGCCGACAACCAGGCTTCCATGGTTTTGAAAACCCAGATCGTAATCTGGATTGAAATCACCACCGGCAGCAGCACGATAAGTCCGCGGAAAAATGCCGCGCTGAAATTACGCATCATGGGAATGTTCGTCCGGGTTGAAAAACCACGATGGAAGCACAGCGCTGCGCACGGGAGCAAGGAAAGCTTTTGGAAATGCGACGTGTTTGGAAGGGGGGAGTGGCCGCACGCCTGCCTTCAGGCGTGCGGCCAAAGGGCTTACTGGCAGTAGGCCTCACCCGCCGCCACACGCTTGCCCAGCGCTGCCAGGTTCTTGGCTGAACTACCTAGCATCATCTCGTTGTGACGCATCCAGGTGCAATAGCGCCAGAGCGGGTAGTCACGATCAATACCCATACCGCCGTGCAGATGCTGAGAGGCATAGCTGACCCGGTGACCCACATCACCCGCCCAGATTTTGGCGATCTGGACTTCGTTGGTGGCGCTGAGTCCATTGGCCAGACGGCTGACCGCCTGATAGGCATTCAGTCGCAGGCACTCGACATCGATAAAGCAATTGGCAGCGCGATGACCGACCGCCTGGAAGGTCGCAATCGGCACGCCAAACTGCTTGCGCTCGGCGGTGTAGCTGGCCGTCATACGCATCGCGCAATCGGTGACGCCCACCTGATGGGTGCACAGTGCTGCGGTTGTGCACTCAGCCAGCCACTGCATCACGCTCGCGCCCTCATCCGCCTGCGCCAGTACATCGTCCGCGGCAACGGCGACGTCTTTAAGAACCACTTCGTATTGCGGCTCAAAGGTCGTTACTTTCATTTCATTCAAGGTAACCCCTTGCGCTTTCGGGTCAACCAGCAGCACAACAACACCACCTTCGGTTTTCGCCGACACAATCATGCGTTCGGCTCGATGCGCAAAGGGCACACACAGCTTTGTACCGGAAACGCTGTAACCACCGTCTTTGGCAACCGCTGAGGTCAGCTTAGGGCTGGCAGGATTCTCATTGAATTTCTCCATCAATGCGGCCGTCAGCAGAGTTTTGCCGGACACCACACCCGGCAACAAACGCTGCTTCTGCTCATCGCTGCCAAACTTTTGAATCGGCAGTGCACCGGACACCAAGGCCGGAATCACCGGCGCCGGCGCTATGCTGCGACCCACCTCTTCGACCAGCAGCCCAAGCTCCATAAAACCAAAGCCCATACCGCCGTAGGCTTCGTCGATAGCAACGCCCAGCAGACCGGCTTCCGCCAGTTTGCCCCAGAGAGCTTCGTCAAAGCGCTCAGCCGCATAATCATCGCTGGCCTTGAGCGTTTCCGGAGACACCAGATCGGTAAAAATCTGCCGCGCCAGGTTCTGCACGTCACGTTGTTCTTCGCTGAATCCAAAATTCATTTATCTGTCCTCGCTTAGCGTGTCGCGCGGGGCATCCACAGGCCCGCTGCCGAAATTATATCCCGCTGGATTTCATTGGTGCCGCCACCGAAGGTGATGATGGAAGCCGTGCGGTACAAACGCTCAACCCGCGACGCATGCTGCTCAGCATTGGGTGAGTGCTCGCTGACCAGTGACATCTGCTCCATTACCTCGCCAAGCGCGCGGTACACTTCGATAAAAAATTCGGACCCGTAAACTTTCGCAGCTGAGGCATCAGCCATATCCAAAGTGCCCTCGGTCATGGCCCAGGCCTGCTTGTAGCAGACCAGTTTCAAGGCTTCGACCCCGGCTCGCACTTTCGCCAGATTCATCTGCACCCAGGGCTGATCAATCAGCCTGCCACCTTCCGGCAGTTCCGTTTCCTCAGCCCACTTGACCACGCCATTAAACAGCTGCTGGGTCGGGCCACAGTTAACAAGACTCAAACGCTCGCGGTTAAGCTGGCCGGTGATCAACTTCCAGCCCTTGTTGAGCTCTCCCACCAGCGCATCGTCGGTGACGCGGATATTGTCGTAGTAGGTCGCATTGGTGCGGACGCCGCCCAGGGTCACGACCGGTGTAGAGCTCCAGCCCGGATCAGAGGTCGGCACCAGAAACATGGAGATGCCGCGGTGGGGCTTTTCCGCGTTTTGATCCGTGCGGCAAGCCAGCCACACGTAGTCACAGAAGTGGGCCAGCGAGGTCCACATTTTCTGACCGTTGATTACCCACTCATCGCCCTCTTTCACGGCGGTCGTTTTCAGGCGGGCAAGATCGGTACCGGCGCCTGGCTCGGAATAACCAATCGCAATCAGGCATTCACCCGTCAGGATTTTGGGAACGATATTGGCCTTCTGCCATTCGTTGCCGTGCTCGGCCAGCTGGGGCCCGACCGATTCGGTCGTGAGGAAGGGGAAGGGATAGCCGGCGCGCATAATCTCTTCCACAAAGATAAACTGCTCGATCGGGCTCATCCCGCGACCACCAAGCTCCTTGGGCCAGCCCACACCAATCCAGCCGTCACGGCCCATTTTCAGCAGCGCTTCGCGCCACAGCGGGCCACCGCCCTCACCCATATCCCGATCGCACTCGATTCTCAGCTCGGGCGTCATCAGCTCGTTGAAATAGGCCCGCAACTCGGTGCGCAGGGCTTCCTGTTCCGGCGTAAATTCGACTTTCATTACTCGTCCTCGTGAGCCACGACAAAACACCATCATAGGCACTGTTGTAACCAGAACAATAGCGATTCCTTTCAAAGCACTGACATATCCAGTCAACCGATACTGACCGGAAGCTTCACCCAAACGGCGTATTGGGCCAGTAAAGTGGCCGGATTCGCTGTTGTTCACTGAGACTGGAAGCTAGTATGGTCGCCTATTGGTAAAAACTCGCCCGGAGACCCTCTGAATGAGTGCAAAACCCGTTAATGCCGCCATCGAAGGCTGGCATACCCTGGATACTGACAAGCCCCAGCTGCTGGGCAGCCGCTGCGACAGCTGTGGCACCTATTACTTCCCGAAAATGCTGAAATACTGCCGCAACCCCGGCTGCGACAGCTCGGATTTCAGCGAAGTGCCGCTGAGCCGCACTGGCAAAATCTGGTCTTACACCAATGCCTGTTACAAGCCACCGGAACCCTTTGTGGCTGACGATCCTTTCGTACCCTACTCTATTGCCGCTGTTGAGCTGGCCGAGGAGCAGATGATTGTACTGGGACAGGTCGTTAAAGGCGTGGATGTCGACCAGTTGAAAGTGGGTATGGACGTGGAACTGGTATTGGAAACCCTGCACGAGACCGAGGAAGACACCAAGGTCACGTGGAAGTGGAAACCGGTCGCGTAAGGGAGAAGATGTAATGAGTAATGATATCGCCATTCTGGGCGTCGGCATGCACCCCTGGGGCAAATGGGGCCACAACTTTGTAGATTACGGCGTGCACGCAGCCCGTGCCGCCATTGCCGATGCGGGCATTGACTGGAAAGACGTGGGCTTCGTATCCGGTGCTGCCACCATGCGCAACGGCTATCCCGGTTATGTGGCCGGTGCCACCTTCGCCCAGGCACTCGGTTGGCAGGGCGCGGAAGTGAATACCTCCTACGCCGCCTGCGCCTCCGGCTCCCAAGCTTTGGCCGCCGCCCGCACCAAGATTCTCAGCGGTGAGTGCGAAGTTGCACTGGTGGTCGGCGCCGACACTACCCCCAAGGGCTTTCTCGCTCCCGCCAAAGGCTACCGCCCGGAAGATCCGGACTGGGTGCGCTTTTATCTGGGCATCACCAACCCCACCTACTTCGCCCTTTACGCCCGTCGGCGCATGGATGTCTACGGCGACACCGAAGAAGATTTCGGCCTGGTGAAAGTCAAAAACAGCGAGCACGGTTTTACCAACCCCAACGCCCGCTACAAGAAAAAATTCACTCTGGACGATGTAGCCCAGTCGGCGATGGTTGCTGACCCGCTGCGTCTGCTGAACGTCTGCGCCACTTCCGACGGCGGCGCGGCGATTATCGTCTGCAGCATGGATTATGCGAAGAAAATGGGTAAAGGCGATGCGGTCAAGGTCGCGGCCATTTCTACCGTGACTCCGACCTTTGCCAGCGAAGTGGTAGAGATGCCCGATATCGCTACCGACTCGGCAGCCGCTGCTGGTGTAGAGGCCCATCGCTTCCGCGCCTCCCTGCCGGTAAAAGCCTATGAAGAAGCCGGTGTTGGGCCGGAAGATGTCAGCGTGGCGGAAGTCTACGACCTGTCTTCAGCGCTGGAGCTGGACTGGTACGAAGATCTGCAGTTCTGTAAACGCGGCGAAGCAGCCCAGCTGGTGCGCGAAGGCGTTACCAAACTCGGCGGACGCCTGCCGGTCAACACCTCCGGTGGTCTGGCTTGCTTTGGTGAAGCCGTTCCCGCGCAGGCGCTGGCGCAGGTTTGTGAACTGACCTGGCAGCTGCGCGGTCAGGCTGGTGATCGTCAGGTGGACAATGCCAAGGTGGGTATTACCGCGAATCAGGGCCTGTTTGGTCACGGCTCTTCGGTGATCGTGAAACGCTAAGCAAGCGCCCTGAAACGCAAAAGCCCGCAGATGCGGGCTTTTTTATTTCTACTGTCATTGCGAGCAGAGCGAAGCAATCTCATCACATTTGCAAAGGACTGCAAGAGATTGCTTCGCTGACGCTCGCAATGACGTTGAGACCTCTTAGAACTGCAGCGTCAGATCAAGCCCATAGCTGACAGGCTCACCAAAGTAACCGCTGTGAAAGTAAGCCTGACTGATGTCGTGCACCAGATATTCCTCGTCTTCCAGGTTTTTACCCCACAGCGCAACCGCCATCTCAACCCCACCCAGATCAATCTCGGACCAGTTCAGGCGCGCGCCCACCAGACCATAGTCATCCAGGAAAAAGCCTTCGATATCGTCGTTGCTGGCGGTGCCAAAGCGCTCGTCACGCCAGGTGTAATCCAGGGTCGCCCGCAGATTGCCGATGCCGAAATAGGGGAACTGATACTCCAGCACCACACTGTAAGTGTGCTCCGGCGCGTAGGGCATGATATAGCCGCTGCTGATATCCTGCTGGAAGGTATCTGAGTTGGGATTGTTGTCGATAACCTCGACAAAGTTCGCGTCCGTGTAGCCGTAGCCCAGATTCAGGGTCAGGCCTTCGCTCAGAATGGCAGTCAGATCCATTTCAAAACCGCTGATCTCCGCTTCACCGGCGTTGAACACGTCGGTCAGGAACACCGCCGTGTTATCCAGAATCTGCTGGATCTGCATGTCGGTGTAATCGCTCTGGAAAGCCGCCGCATTCAAGCGCACGCGGTTATCAAACAGCGTGGACTTGATACCTACTTCGTAGCTGACCATTTCCTCTTCATCGAAAGCGGGCTGAAAACCACCCTCGGTGGAACGCACATTGAAGCCACCGGATTTGTAGCCGGTGACGACTTTGGCATAGGTACTCACCTGATCGTTGAGATCATAGGAAACGGTAAAGCTGGGATTAAAGTTACTCCAGCTGTCACAGGCGTCCTGGGTATTGTTGGGTGAGTTGGTGAAATTGATGCTGAACTTCTTCGCGCAGCGATCATCCTCGGTATAACGGGCGCCCAGGGTAAGGCTCAAATCGGGCTGAACAGCCCAGGTCATCTGGCCGTAAATCGCCCAGGCTTCATTTTCAGAGCTGATTTCGCGATTCTCGGCAACGGAACCGGCAACCGTATCCACTTCGCGCTCAAAACCATTTTCCTTGAAGTAGTACAAACCGGACACGTAGCTCAGGCTGTCGCTGATATCGCCAACCAGTTGCAGCTCCTGAGAAGACTGATCCTGATCGATATTGACCACCACATCAAACCACTCCACGCCGGCGCCGTAGTCCATAACCACGTCTTCGGACACTTCACGATAGGCGGAGATGGACTTCAGCGTGCCGAAGGGCAGCTCCCAGGTCACGGTCAGAGCGTGACCACTGACCTCGGTCACCGAGTCTTCTACCGGCACATCCCATTCACCCTTGCTGAGGCGCTTTTCACTGGCGCGCTCGCGAAACTGCGGTGTAAACAGGGTGCCGACAATCAGATCCGCCTGCAGCGCGTTGATGTCATCCTGTGAGGCACCACCGGCGATCGCGTCGGTCACGTCCTGGGCAGTAACCGCGCGGTCTTCATTGATCCGCAGCACCTGATAGTAGGGCTGGGGGCCGACAATCTCGGATATATCGTAGGCGTAGTCCATCGACAGGGTATCGCTGATATCCCAGCGCAACACAAAGCGGCCCGCCTCGCGCTCTTCTTCGACAAAGTCATTGCTGCCGTTAATGTTGTCGACCCAGGGGCCTTTCTCGGATTTGGAATAACTGATTTTGGCGCTCAGCCCGGACCAGGCACCGGTATCCAGTTGCAGGGTGCCCTTGCGGTAATCGCGGTTGCCGGTGGCCAGTACCGACTTGATGCCAAATTCTTCGTCTGGTCGGGCGCTGATCATATTGATGGCGCCGCCGGTCGTGTTACGCCCATAGAGCGTGCCCTGCGGGCCGCGCAGCACTTCAATCCGCGCCAGATCCGCCACATCGCTGGTCAGGCCCACACTGCGACCGACGTAAACCCCATCGATATACACGCCAACGGCCGGATCTTGCGTGGTCTGGGAATCGTTGTTGCCAACGCCGCGCATAAAGATGACCAGTGAGCTGCGGCTGTTGGGAAAGGGGGTGATATCCACGTTCGGTGTGCGGGCGGTGATATCGCCCAGATCGTCGATCCCGAACTGATCCAGCTGATCACCGAAAAAGGCTGCCAGTGAAATCGGCGTATCCTGCAGCGACTCTTCGCGCTTCTGGGCCGTAACCACGACCTCTTCCAATTGTGTGCTGCGCTGCTGCGCGAGCGACGGCTCCGGCACTAGGGCCACCGCTCCGGCGGCGATAATGGCTTTCGTGACTTTCCCCATGAGTTTTACCCTTTTATTCTTGTCTGAAAAACCGACTAATTTTGGTTAAAGGCGCCCGGCAAATCAAGCGGCTCGCCGCCTTTCTACCTCGCTTGGATTAGGCTAAGGTAGCCCCATCGTAAAAACTTGCCGGACACCATGACCCAGTTCCATCCACCGCGCCT
>PAKT01000106.1 GCA_002710725.1 Spongiibacteraceae bacterium | reverse complement strand
CGGCCATCGAACTGGAAGCCGACGCCATACTGGTCCACCACGGTTATTTCTGGCGCGGCGAAGATCCTTGCATCAGCGGCATGAAAGGGCAGCGGATTCGACGTCTGCTGCAGGCCGATATCAGTCTGCTGGCCTACCACCTGCCGCTGGACGCCCACCCGACACTGGGCAACAACGCACAGCTGGCTGAGCGTCTTGGCTTGCTTGTGGAGGGTGGCTTACAGCCTGAGGCGACCTTTCCTATTGGCAACTATGGTCGCTGTGCCCGGGTTTTGTCCGCCGCAGAGTTTGCGGGGCAGGTTGAGCAGAGTCTGGGTCGCAAAGTGCTGTTGGAGGAAGTGGGAGATAGACCGATTGAGCGGGTGGCCTGGTGTACCGGCGGTGCCCAGGGCTACCTCACTCAGGCCGCCGCCCTCGGTGTGGACTGCTACCTTACCGGTGAAGTGTCAGAGCAGACTATTCACGAGGCCCGGGAGCTGGGCCTGCATTTTATTGCGGCGGGCCATCATGCAACGGAGCGCTATGGCGCCCCCGCCGTGGCAGGCCAGCTGGCGGCTGACCTGGGAATCGAGCATGAGTTTGTTGATATCGATAATCCGGCCTGACGGTCGGTTATCTGATTACAGGCCTGTGGGCGCGGCGACTTTCTCTTCAGCTTCGCGCTTTTCACGCTCGGCCTTTTCCAGGCCGTAGTCTTCATCCAGCGCGCCTTTGCCGCCGGGTTTGCGCGGGGCGTAGTCGAGGGGCTGCTCGGCGGCCACGGCCAGCGGTTCACCCTGGATAAAGGGGCGGTCTTCCGGCAGTGCCTGAAGGGGGCTGATACCGTGACTGGTCAGCTGACTGGCGCTCTTGGCGAGGTGATTGTGCACATCGCGATAGCTCTCGGTCATCTGGTTCAGAAGCTCAGCCGTTTTGCTGAAGTGCTGGTTTACCTCATCCTGATAATCCTGCTGCTGACGCTGCAGTTTCTGGATGTGCTTCTCCAGGGCCTTGCGATTCTGTTGGGAGGGCGACAGCTTGTTGATCAGCCAGGCGCCGGCGGCAAGGCCGACGATCAGAGAAACAAAGGCGATCAGGGCGACAGTTGATGTTTCGTACACAGATTGCTCCAAAGTGCAGTGTTGCCGGGGAGGCTTCCAGTATAACGGCTGTGGACGCTTGCGACAGTGTCTGGCCGACAAAAATTGCGAAAAGCGTCCGCTATCGTTAAAGTTGCGCCCTCTTTGGTAATCGCGCGCACGCACACTGACTATGGCTACCCCTCTGGAGCGCTATAACGCTGATTTACAGCGGCCCGATTTCACGCCGGACCCGGCGCAGCAGTACGCTGTCGAGTGTCTGCAGCGCCTCTATGACGAACTGGTAGAGCTGGAGCAGACGCAAAAGGCCGCCAGTCTGGTGCAACGCTTGCTGGGACGCTTTATTGGCGAAGAGGGAGAGCCGGTAAAGGGCTTGTATTTCTGGGGCGGTGTCGGGCGGGGCAAGACCTACCTGATGGACACCTTCTACGAGTGTCTGCCCTTTGAGCGCAAAATGCGGGCGCATTTTCACCGCTTTATGCGGCGGGTGCACGGCGATCTCAAGACGCTGGCAGGGGCGAAAAATCCGCTGACGGTAATTGCTGAGCGGATATCGCGCGAGGCCCGAGTCATCTGTTTTGATGAGTTTTTTGTCTCCGATATCACCGACGCCATGATTCTGGCAGGTTTGTTTGAGGAGCTGTTCGCCCGGGGCGTGGTGCTGGTGGCGACCTCCAATATCGTGCCGGAAGAGTTGTACAAGGACGGCTTGCAGCGAGCTCGCTTTCTGCCGGCCATCGACCTGATCAAGGCGCGCACCAAAGTGGTGAATGTCGATGGCGGCATAGACTACCGTTTGCGCACCCTGGAGCAGGCCGAGCTCTACCACAGTCCGCTGGACGAGCAGGCGGATATCAGTCTGGCCGATTCCTTCGAGAAGCTGTCGCCTGAGCCCGGGCAGGCGGACGTGGAGCTGGATATAGAGGGGCGCCGAATTCGCGCTCGCCATGTGGCCGACGATGTGGTCTGGTTTGACTTCCGCGCCCTCTGCGACGGGCCGCGCAGCCAGAATGACTATATTGAGCTGGCGCGCATCTACCATGCGGTGCTGGTCAGTAATGTGCCGCAGATGGGCAGCAAGAATGACGATCAGGCGCGCCGCTTTATTAATCTGGTGGATGAGTTCTACGATCGCCATGTAAAGCTGGTGCTGTCGGCAGCAGTTCCGCTGGAATCCCTGTATAGTGGCGGTCGGTTAGAATTTGAGTTCCAGCGCACGGTGAGCCGTCTGCTGGAGATGCAATCGCACGACTATCTGGCGCGGGAACACAGACCGTAAAAATCCGTTTTCGGGGCGCATTAAACGCTTGAAAAGGCAGGGTCAGTTCTGTAGTATTCGCGCTCTTTCTTATGTACGAGCCTTTGGGGCAGGATTGATGAAAACCTATAGTGCAAACCCTGACGCTGTGAAGCGCGACTGGTATGTGGTTGATGCCGAAGGAAAAACTTTGGGGCGTCTGGCCAGCGAAATCGCACATCGCCTGCGTGGCAAACACAAGGCGGAATACACTCCGCACGTAGATACCGGCGACTATATCGTCGTGGTTAACTGCGAGAAGGTGGCGGTCACCGGCAAAAAAGCCACGGACAAGATGTATCACCACCACACCGGTTATCCGGGTGGCCTGAAGTCGTTCAGCTTCGAGAAGCTGATCGAGCGCGCGCCTGAGCGTGTTCTGCAGCGCGCTGTCAAGGGCATGCTGCCGCGTAACCCGCTGGGTCGCGCCATGTTCAAGAAACTGAAAGTGTACGCCGGCGAGGCTCACCCTCACGCTGCGCAACAGCCGCAAGAACTCAAGATCTAATCGGACGCCAAATTTATGTCAGCTAGCCAATACTACGGAACCGGTCGCCGCAAAACCTCCACGGCTCGTGTGTTTCTGAAGCAGGGAACCGGTGCAATCACCATCAACAAACGTCCGCTGGACCATTACTTTGGTCGCGAGGTTGCGCGTATGATCGTGCGTCAGCCGCTGGAGCTGGTTGAGCTGACCGAAAAGTTCGACGTCAACGTGACTGTTGCCGGCGGTGGCAGCTTTGGTCAGGCCGGTGCGATTCGCCACGGCATTACCCGGGCGCTGATGGAATATGACGAAGGTCTGCGCGGTTCACTGCGCAAGGCCGGCTACGTAACCCGCGACGCTCGTGAAGTTTAGCGTAAGAAAGTGGGTCTGCGCAAAGCGCGTAAGAAGCCGCAATTCTCCAAGCGTTAATCGCACGGCAGAGTTGCTGGGAGAGGTCTTCTCTCCGGTGTCTTTCAAACGCCCTGTGGAGCTATTTCGCAGGGCGTTTTTTTTGCGCCTTGCCGCGCTGGAAGCGCCGTGTGGAGGGAGATTCGCCTTGTCACACAGGGGCAATTTCATTACTATTTGCCCCCATTTGAATTCTGACTCAGGTTTGCCTTTCCCATCCCTGAATCATCCTGGACTTTTCTGAGTAATGGGGGAAACGTCATGAGCAATGACGGAGTAAATACGGGGCGTCGACGCTTCCTGACCGCCGCTACCTCGGTAGTGGGCGCCGCAGGGGCCGTTGGTGTCGCAGTGCCGTTTGTGGGTTCCTGGAATCCCAGCGCCAAGGCCGAAGCGGCCGGTGCGCCCGTTAAGGTTGATATCAGCAAGCTTGAAGCGGGCCAGATGGTCGTCAAGGAATGGCGTGGCAAGCCGGTGTACGTTATGCGCCGCACGGACAGTCAGGTCGCCGGTCTCGACAAGGTCGACGAATTCCTGAAAGACCCGATGTCAGGCAACGCTGCCCAACAGCCTGCCTACGTCGATCCCCAAGCCCGTTCCATCAAACCCGAGATTCTGGTGCTGGTCGGCCTGTGTACGCATTTGGGTTGCGCACCGAAAAAGCGTTTTGAAGTCGGTGCCGCTGACCTCGGTGGTGATACCTGGCAGGGCGGTTTCTTCTGTCCCTGTCACGGCTCCAAGTTTGACCTCGCTGGTCGCGTCTACAAGGGTGTTCCGGCCTCTGACAATCTGGTGGTGCCGCCCTACAGCTATGAGAGCGACAACGTATTGGTTATCGGCGTAGATCAGGAGGCGGCGTAAATGATTAACATGCTTATTGGTCTGCGTGACTGGGTTGATGATCGCCTGCCGATCATGCGCGCCTGGAACACCCATATGGGTCAGTACTACGCGCCGAAAAACTTCAATTTCTGGTATTTCTTTGGTGTGTTGTCGCTGCTGGTGCTGGTTAACCAGCTGCTCACCGGTATCTGGCTCACCATGAGCTATACCCCTTCCTCTGAAGAAGCCTTCCGTTCCGTCGAATACATCATGCGCGATGTCGATTTCGGCTGGATCATACGCTACATGCACTCCACCGGGGCTTCTGCCTTCTTTGTGGTGGTCTATCTGCACATGTTCCGCGGTCTGCTGTACGGTTCCTACCAGAAGCCCCGGGAGCTGGTCTGGGTATTCGGCATGCTCATCTTTGTGGTGCTGATGGCCGAAGCCTTTGTGGGCTACGTACTGCCTTGGGGGCAAATGTCCTACTGGGGTGCCCAGGTAATTATCTCCCTGTTCGGTGCAATCCCCGTGGTGGGTGAAGACATCGTGCAATGGGTGCGCGGTGACTACCTGATTTCCGGGATCACCCTGAACCGTTTCTTCGCCCTGCACGTTGTGGCGTTGCCGATTGTTCTGCTGGCCCTGGTGGTGCTTCACCTGCTGGCGCTGCACGAAGTGGGTTCAAACAACCCCGACGGCGTTGACATCAAGAAGAACAAGGATGAGAACGGCAAGCCCCTCGACGGCGTCGCATTCCACCCCTACTACACGGTTCACGACCTGCAGGCGGTTGCGGTATTCCTGTTCATCTTCTGCTCGATTATTTTCTTTATGCCGGAGATGGGCGGTTTCTTCATTGAATACGCCAACTTTGAAATTGCCAACAGTCTAAAGACGCCCGAGCACATTGCACCGGTCTGGTACTTCACGCCGTTCTATTCAGTACTGCGCGCGGTGCCTGACAAGCTGCTGGGCTTTATCGCCTTTGCGGCCTCGGTTGCCATACTGTTTGTGCTGCCATGGCTTGATCGCAGCCCGGTGAAATCCATTCGCCACAAGGGGGTGTTCAGTAAGGTGGCGCTGGTGTTGTTTGCCTCGTCCTTTATCATTCTGGGTTACCTCGGCGTGAAGGCACCCACCGAAGGTCGCACGATTCTGGCTCAGGTCTGTTCAGTGATCTACTTCCTGTTCTTCCTGGCCATGCCGATCTGGACCCGCCTTGAGAAGACCTCTCCAGTGCCTGAGCGCGTGACCATGAACGGCGGTATGGGCTTCTGGCGCAGTGTTGGCGCTTTCATCCTGATCATGGCCCTGGCCATTATCCCGATCAAGGCCGTGGGCGCGGAAAGCGCCTACGACTGTGGCACCATTCCCTGCGATGATGTGGAGTTCGACATCACTGACAAGGCATCGCTGCAAAGCGGTGCTCAGCTCTACATGAACTACTGCATGGGTTGTCACGGTCTGCAGTACGCCCGCTACAAGCGCACGGCTGATGATCTGGGTATTCCGGTTGATCTGTTTGAAGAAAATCTGAAGTTCAGCTCCGCTCACCTGATTGGTGATCTGATGGAGCCTGCCATGACTTTAGAGGATGGCCAGCAGTTTTTTGGTGCCGCGCCGCCCGACCTGACGCTGGTTGCCCGTTCGCGCAACCCTCAGTGGCTGTACACCTATCTGCGCAATTTCTATCAGGATGAGTCACGGCCCTATGGCGTGAACAACCGCGTCTTCCCCGATGTCGGGATGCCCCATGTTCTGGAGGAGCTGCAGGGTCTGCAAACCTGTGCGCCAGGACCGGTTCGCGACGACAACGGTGGTGTACTGCGCGACAAGCTGACCGGCGAAAATATTCTGTTTGATGAAGCCGGCAATGCCCTGAACCCCTGTGGCAGTTTCACCCTGGTGCGTGACGGCTCCATGAGCCCGGAAGAATACGATAAAGCCGTGTACAACCTGGTCAATTTTCTGGAGTACGTCGGTGAGCCCATGCAGGCTGAGCGCAAGCACCTGGGCATATATGTGTTACTCTTTATTGCTCTGTTCTTTGTATTTACCTACTTGCTGAATCGCGAGTACTGGAAAGACGTACATTAAACAGATTTAGCGGCTGCATCCGCAGCCGCTCAGCTGAAATATTTGTGAGGAAAGCTAGATGGGGATTGTCGCCAAGCGATCAACCATGACATTTTTTTCGGATCCGAGCAGCCATTATAGCCATCGGGTTCGTATTGTTCTGTGTGAGAAGGGGGTAACGGTCGATGTCATTCACGTTGACCCGAATAACCTGCCGCAGGAGATCGCCGACATCAACCCCTACAACAGCCTGCCGACCCTGGTTGACCGGGATCTGGCGCTGTATGAGTCCAAGGTGATGATGGAGTATCTGGACGAGCGCTTCCCGCACCCACCGCTGCTGCCTGTGTATCCGGTGGCGCGTGGTGAAAGCCGTCAGTACATCTACCGCATCGAGCGCGACTGGTGCTCGCTGGTCGACCAGATTCTTGCCGGCGGTCCAGCCAAGACTCTGGATAAGGCTCGCAAAGAGCTGAAAGACAATCTGTTGGCGATCTCGCCGCTGTTTGGTGAAAAGCCCTACTTTATGAGCGAAGAGTTCACGCTGGTGGATTGCTGTCTGGCATCTATCTTGTGGCGCCTGCCGCTGATGGGTATCGAAATCCCCAATACCAAGCAATCCAAGCCGCTGCTGGCTTACATGGAGCGACTGTTTGAGCGTCCCTCCTTTAAAGAGAGCCTTTCCGAGCAAGAGCGGGAAATGGCCAGCGCCTCTGCCGCGGTTTGACCGCTATCTTTTTGTTATGCCGATGACCTCCAGCCGCCCGTACATGTTACGGGCGATTTATCAGTGGATACTGGATAACCAGTGCACGCCCTATCTGCTGGTGAATGCTGACAGTGAGGGTGTGGTGGTGCCGCAGGACTTCGTTCAGGACGGCCAGATTGTGCTGAATATTTCCGAAGTGGCGGTTGCCGGCCTCAATATCGATAACAACTTTGTGAGCTTCAGCGGGCGCTTTGGCGGTGTGTCTCAGGATATCTGGGTACCGGTTGGCGCCGTGCTGGCAATCTACGCGAAGGAAAACGGGCAGGGCATGCTGTTCGATCCGGATGATGACCTGCCGCCACCGTCTCCGGATGATGACGGCCCCGATTCAGGCGATGCTCCGAAGCGTCCGAGCCTCAAAGTCGTAAAGTAAGATCCCCGTCAGGTTTCGCAGCTGCTTCAAATATATTCGAAGACCCGCACCACGCGCTGTACGCCGTTGGTTTGCCGCACCAGATCGGCGGCAATGTCCGCTTCCTGGGCGTTCACAATGCCCATCAGATAGACCACACCATTTTCCGTGACCACCTTGATGCGCCCCGACTCGATTTTGTCGCTGAAGGCGAGTTTACTGCGAACCTTGGTGCTCAACCAGGCGTCGTTACTGCGCACCAGCAGTGAGGTTTTGCCGGTCACCGCAAGCTCGTTGTGAACCCGTCGTACACGTTTGATGTCGGCAGCGGTTTTGGCTGCCAGCTGGCGAAGATTCTCAGAAGGTACCTGTCCAATCAGCAGCAAAATGCCGTTGTAGCTGACGGCATCGACATTGGCATTGTCCAGATCCTTGTGCGCGGCCCGGATATTGACCAGCGCCTTGGTTTCTATAATTTGATCATCGATTGCGGCGCCGAGGGTGCGTTCACCGGGGTCTTCCTTGATCGGACCATCACTGGTGGCGCTGACGATGGCGGTGCAGCCACTCAGGCCAATGAGTGAAACTATTATCAGAAAGAAAAATGCGCGCACGTTAATCATTGGCTCCAAACAGTTGCATGTCGATCAATTCACACAGGCAGTTGGTCACGACCATTTGCATCTCGCTGACCCGGGCGCGGTTATTATGCGGAATTGATATCTCGATGTCATTGGCTGTCAGCAGCGCGTTGGTTTCGCTGCCGTCGGCATTGCTTACCGCGATAACCGTCATCTCGCGCTCGTGCGCTGCCTGCACCGTTTTGACTACCGCCGCAGAAACGTTGCCCTGATAGTAGACGATGGCAACGTCGCCGGCCTGCCCCAAAGAGAGTATCTGCCGGGAATAAAGTTCCCCGTAGGCGCTGTCGCTGGTGATGCCACCTGTGACCACGGTGTCGGCACTGAGATTGATGGCCGGCAGGGAAGGGCGCTCGTACTGGTAGCGGTTCAGCAGGTTGGCGGCCAACAAGTGAGGCATCAGGGCGTTGGCGCCGTCGCCGCAGCACAGGATTTTGCCTTCACTGAGCATGCAGGCCACCATGATTTCCGAGGCGGCTGCGATGCTGTCGCTGTTGGCATCAATACAGCGCATGGCGGCATCGATATGGCTGTGAAAAATGTCGGATACGTAATCAGAAAGCATGCGTCATATCGTCTAGTGAAAAAGCGGCCTGGTGCCAATTGAAGTCCAGCTCACCATTGTTGTCGGTTACTGCCACCACGTCAAAGCGGCAGGGGGCATTGTGTGCTGCGCTTCGGCTGGATAAATAGAATTGAGCTGCCCGGATCAGTTTCTGCTGTTTTCTTGCATCGACACTGGCGGCTGCGCCACCGTATTGATTGCTGCGCCGAAAGCGAACTTCGATAAACGCGATCGAGTCCTGATGCTGGCCGATAATGTCGATTTCCCCCGCGCGACAGCGAAAGTTGCGTTTTAATATGGTGACGCCCCGAGCGCTTAGCCAGCGACAGGTTTGCTCCTCAACGTAATTCCCAAACTGTGTCTGATTCGTTTTCCGGGCGGGCAGTCCGAGTGATTTTCTGATCATGGATATCCTTATCCAGGGTGGTGTCAGTCAGCGGTATATTCTTTGCCAGACCCTCTTCAAATACCGCGAGCAGCAGTTGCCGTTCAATCTGGCCCAGTTCATTCAGGCTGAGGATGCCGCTTTCGCCGTAGACGCGGCTTTCCAGCAGCCGCGACATCTGCTGCAGGCGCGGGTAAAGACGGTAGGCATCAACGCCGAGCGCGTACATGCGCTGGTAGTGTCGGCTTTGGGGCAGCTCTTTGAGAATCAGTGATTTTTCCGGGGCTTGATCGGTTAATGCCCAGGGCGAATCCACAAATTTAACACCGTCGATATCGCGATTCTTGGCCGGTGCGGGAATGCCGGTGTAGATGTGAGAGGTCGCGTAGACGGGGACATCGCCTGCATAGTGAAAGGCGAGCAGGGGCTTGATGGCATAGGCTTCACCGGGCCTGGCCACCAGAAAGATAAAGTCGATGTCGCTGCGTCGCCGGGGCTGAAACTCAATGTTGTTGCCGATCAGCCAGGTCAGTTTCTGGGCGCGCTTTTCGCTGCGGTCCAGTTGCATGGCGTCTTTGATGATCTGCGAATAGTTATTTGCCTTGCCTTCAAAGGTGGCTTGCGCGACCACCTGGCCGCCCGCCTGTCGCCAGTGCTCTGAGAAGGCGCGGGCGACGTTCATGCCCCAGTCGCCTTCGGGGATCAGCACCATGGCGCGCTGATAGCCCTCGCTTGCCGCTATCCGGGCGATCTGTCGGGCTTCGTCTTCCGGGGCCAGTGCGAATTGATAGAAATTGGCGGGGAACTGCTCGCCCTTGGCGCGGTTGAGCGCCAACACAGGCACCTCGAATTGCGGCACCTGTTCCAGCAGGGCTTCCACCACTTCCTTGCGCAGAGGGCCAATAACCAGTTGCGCGCCGTCGGCGACTGCCTGGCGGTAGAGCTTGCCCACCTGTTGGCCGTCGGCGCAGTCGTAGGTGCGAACCTGCGGTGCCGGATTGCCGCGACCGCGGGTCTGGTGGTAGGTGGCCATAAATCCGTCGCGAATGGCTTTGCCCAGTGGCGCCAGCTTGCCGGTAAAGGGCAGGATCATGGCCACCTGCTGTGGTTTTTCGGCTGCCATATCGCCGAGTTGCGCGAGGCCACCGGGCAGATTGGCCGCTGCGGGGTGATTGGGCCAGCGCTGCAGCCAGGCATTGAGTTGCCGCACCTGGGAGTCGATATCGCCCTGATTATCCTTGGAGATTGAAGCCAGCTCTATCCAGCCGAGAAAATCCCGGTTGGTGGCGCTGTGGTGGCTTTCTATCAATCGTCGTGTCGAAACATAGGACAGGGAGTTCCAGATCCCTTCCCGGTTGATTTCCTGCTGACTGGGAGCGAGCAAAGGGTCGATGTAGATGCGTTCCTGCGCCGCCTCAAGGTGCCGGCCTTCGAGCGCGTAAAGCGAGGCCCGCAACTGGCTGATCTGCAGTTGGCGCGGCAGGTCGGCCATCAGGATCATGTCCTGTAGTTTTGGGTCGTTAAGGAGGTCAATGGCCTCCTGAAACTTGCCCTGGTTGCGCAGGATGCGTGCGGCGAGTGAGGCATAATGAACCTGGAGTTCAGCGGGCAGCACGGAGGTGTCAATATTGCCCAGCAGCTCTTCTGCCAGCGGCAGTTGCAGTTCACGCAGCAGCAGTTCGGCGGCCTTGAGCTGATAGCGCTGCTTATCGGGAATTTCGTCAGTGTTTGCTGCACGCTCCAGCCATAGATTGACCTGCTCGCGAGGACTCAGCTGCGGGTCGAGCGGTATTTCCCGCGGCTGTGTGCCGGTCTGGCCGGGTGCCGTCGGGGTGCCGGAACAGGCCGTCAGTAGCGCCATCAGCAGAACGGCGGAAATTCGGTAAATGCTTGTCATTGCTTTCAAGTCGCTGTTAGTCTGCGCGCAAATCTGACTGGGAGAGGCCAATGGCGGTGCCTGCGCTTTATGTTGTACCTACACCGATTGGCAACCGGGCAGATATGGTACCGCGTGCGATAGAGGTCCTACAATCAGTTAGCCTTATCGCGGCCGAAGATATGCGGCACAGCCGGCCTCTGCTCAACCATTTCGGAATCGAGACGCCGATGATCGCCTATCACGACCACAGCGACGAGCGCGTGGTGGAGCGAGTCCTTGCGGCGTTGCGGAGCGGCGACAGCGTGGCCTTGATCAGTGATGCGGGTACACCTCTTATCTCCGATCCCGGATACCGGATTGTCGACGCCGCGCACAGCGAAGGCATTGCGGTTGTGCCAATCCCCGGCGCCTGCGCTGCCATTGCCGCCTTAAGTGCTGGCGGCCTGCCATCGGATCGCTTTTGTTTTGAAGGTTTTCTGCCGGCGAAGACGCAGGTTCGCCATACGGCACTGAGTGCTCTGGCGGCAGAAACCCGAACCCTGGTTTTTTATGAGGCTCCGCACCGACTGCTGGCGACGGTTCAGGCGATGGCAGAGGTTTTTGGTGGCGAGCGGATAGCGGTTCTGGCGCGTGAGTTGAGTAAATTGCATGAAACGATACGCCGGGCATCGCTTGCGGAATTGGCTGAGTGGATCAATCAGGACAGCAACCAGCAGCGAGGTGAGTGCGTACTGCTGGTGAAAGGTGCGCCAGCACGGGAGCAGGCGCTGGATGCTGAAGCTGAGCGGATTCTGTACCTGCTCATGGATGAGCTGCCGTTGAAGCAGGCGGCCCAGCTGGCCGCCCAAATTACCGGCTTAAAGAAGAACCTGCTCTACGACGCCGGCGTAAAGCGGGCGCGCGATCGTTAGGGATTCGCTAAAGCCTGAATGATCGCCAGATTAATCACAGGTGCTTTAGGCTTTCAAAGCGGTTTGCCGTTGCTGCAAGGCTATTGCAATCGCTTTATATACTGTATATCCTTCCATGAGAGTCGGTTGGGCAGTCGCCGCCTGCGGTTTCGCGGGGGGAGGAAAGTCCGGGCTCCATCGGGCAGAGTGCCAGGTAACCCCTGGGGGGCGTGAGCCTACGGAAAGTGCAACAGAAAGGATACCGCCTGACGGCTTCCCGGCTGTCAGGTAAGGGTGAAAAGGTGCGGTAAGAGCGCACCGCGCGGCTGGCAACAGGCGTGGCGATGGTAAACCCCACTCGGAGCAAGGCCAAATAGGAATCCAGCGCTGTGGCCCACAGTGGATTCGGGTAGGCTGCTTGAAGCCAGCGGTGACGCTGGCTCTAGATGAATGACTGTCCCAGACAGAACCCGGCTTACAGACCGACTCTTTTTTCTCTTCTCCGCCGTCCGGCGATAACTGTCCTATATCAGCACCTGCCAATAAACTCTTAAGAGTTTACCTGAGGTTTGCGCCTCATTGTCTTGATTCTTATTGGGATTGAGGGTTTTGCAGGTGGGGTTTTTTCAGACGATGCCTACATTTTTACCGTAAATTCCAGATAAATCAAAGCATTTACAGTGTATTTCCCTTGACACCCCTCTTCGACCGTCCCTATAGTGTGCAAAAGTGGAGAAAAGTGGTTTTTAGTGGTTTTTAGTGGTCTACAAGGCCATAGGGGTGGGGACTGGTGTTCACCGGTAGTAATAATGTCACGATGGATACGAAGGGGCGCTTGGCGATTCCAGCCAAAATTCGCGATGCCCTTGCGGATTCCTGTGGCGGCCGGATAGTGATCACCGCCCATACCGAAGACCGCTGCCTGTTGGTGTATCCCGAGCAGGAGTGGGCCGAACTTCAGGAAAAAATCGCCGCTCTTCCCAATATGAATGCCAAGGCGCGCCGTATTCAGCGCCTCGTGCTCGGCTATGCCACACCACTTGAGCTGGACTCCAATGGCAGGGTTCTCCTGCCGCAGACACTTCGCGATTACGCCCAGCTGGAGAAGAAACTGATTCTCGTTGGCCAGAACAACAAACTTGAGCTCTGGAGCGAAGCGCTCTGGAACAGCTGGGTAGATGAGGATGAGCCGGAAGGCGACATCCCGGATGCCGTCAGTGCTCTGTCACTGTAGGCGAGCAGAATGAACGAACATTTGTCGGTGTTGTTGCATGAGGCCGTGGAGGCGTTGGTGACCAACCGCTCGGGGTTTTACATAGATGGCACGTTTGGCCGCGGCGGGCACAGTCGGGAGGTGCTGTCCCGGCTGGACAAGGCCGGCACGGTGCTCGGGGTTGATAAGGACCCTCGGGCCATGGCTACCGCTCACTCCATGCAGGCGCAAGACAAGCGCCTGCTGTTTTATCGGGGGTCCTTTGCGGAGTTTGATCGGGCCCTGGTTGAGCAGGGTGTGACTGAGGTTGACGGCATTTTGCTGGATCTCGGTGTTTCGTCGCCGCAGCTGGACGAGGCAGAGCGTGGTTTCAGTTTTACCCGCGACGGCGCTCTCGATATGCGCATGGATCCCGAGTCGGGCGAGAGCGCGGCGGATTGGCTGGCGCGGGTGGAAGAGAAAGAGCTGGCTCGCGTGCTGAAGGTTTACGGCGAGGAGCGGTTCGCCCGTCGAATTGCGGGAGCGATTGTAAAAGCGCGCGAAGAAGAGCCGATTACCCGCACCCTGCAGCTGGCGAAACTGGTGACGGACGCCAACCCGGCCTGGGAAAAACATAAGCACCCGGCGACAAGAGCGTTTCAGGCAATCCGGATACAGGTGAACAACGAGTTGGGCGATCTGGAGTCGGCCTTGGTCAAGGCGCTGGATTATCTCAAGCCCGGTGGTCGTCTGGTGGTGATCAGCTTTCATTCGCTGGAAGACCGGATTGTTAAGCAGTTTATGAAAAAAGAAAGTCGCGGACAGGTTGTTCCTGCCTATATCCCTTTGCAGGACAGTGAGGTCGAGCGGCGATTGAAGTTGATAGGAAAGGCGCAAAAACCTGGCCGCGAGGAAATCGACAATAACCCTCGCGCGCGCAGCGCTGTAATGCGCGTTGCCGAAAAGATTCACTGACCGCGCTGGAGAGCCCGGTATATGACAGGTCGAATAGCGATGACAGCGATTCTGGTTGGAGCCATTGTGGTTTCAGCCAGTGCTGTTATTGACAGCTCTCATGATTCGCGCCGCCTGTTTAATGAGTGGCAGGGTTTGCAGAAGCAGGCCTACCGCTTGAATGAAGAGTGGGGGCGTCTGCTGCTGGAGCGCAGCACCTGGGCGGCCCACGATCGCGTGGAGAGACTGGCGAGTGATCGCCTGATGATGGTGGTACCCGAGGATGAAGCCTTGCAACTGGTGAGAGTCGATGGCCAAGCAGGTAACTGAACCCGTTCCGGTGTGGCGTCTCCTGGTGATGGTGCTGGGGCTGGCAGCGCTTGCCTGCATGCTGGTGTGGCGCACGCTGCACCTGCAGGTTCTGGACGCCGACCGCGGACGCGAGTTTCTGCAGGGGCAGGGTAATGCGCGCACCATTCGCACGGAGCAGATTCCTGCCCACCGGGGCATGATTACAGATCGCAACGGCGAACCCCTCGCGGTGAGCACGCCGGTGGCTTCCATCTGGGCCGATCCGAAGGAGCTGGTAGCCGCGATGGGGCGCTTGCCGGAGCTTGCGCAGTTGCTTGGCCTGAATCGCAATGAACTGCGCGAGAAAATTGAGCGCGTCGCCGGGCGCCGCTTTGTGTACCTGCGCCGCCACTTGACGCCGGATGAAGCGGAAAAGGTTTTGTCGGCAGGGATTCCCGGCGTTTATATGCAGCGCGAATATCGCCGCTACTACCCGGCCGGTGAAGTCACGGCCCACCTGATCGGTTTTACCAATATTGATGACCGCGGTCAGGAAGGGCTCGAACTGGCCTACGACGAGTGGCTGCGCGGTACGCCGGGCAGCAAGAAGGTGTTGAAAGATCTCTACGGCCACATTATTCGCGATCTCGATGATGGTCGTGCGGCCAGTCCCGGCAATGATCTGCAATTGACCGTTGACCTGCGCCTGCAATACCAGGCCTACAAAGAACTGAAGCTGGCGCTGCAGCGCTCCCAGGCCAAGGCAGGCTCGGTGGTCATGCTCGATGCCCGAACAGGCGAAGTGCTGGCGATGGTTAATCAGCCCGGTTTTAACCCGAACAATCGCTCCGAGCTGCGACTGGCTGCGCTGCGAAACCGCGCGGTTACTGATGTGTTTGAGCCGGGCTCCACCGTCAAGCCTTTTACCGTGGTGGCGGCGCTGGAAAGCGGCAAGTTCAATCAGGACTCGGTCATTGATACCAGCCCGGGTTATATGCGTATCGGCTCCAAGACACTGGTCGATCCGGTGAACTACGGTGAGCTCAACCTTGAAGGCATGCTGAAAAAATCCAGCCAGGTCGGGATCAGCAAACTGTCACTGGCACTCAATGAGCAGTGGGTTTGGGACGTATTTCAGCGCATTGGTCTGGGGCGTTCCACTGGCATCGGCTTTCCCGGTGAAAGCAATGGCCTGTTGCCAAACCGGCCCAAATGGCTGCCGATTGAACGGGCCAACTTTGCATTCGGATACGGGCTGTCGGTTACCGCCCTGCAATTGGCGCAGGCTTATGGGGTGCTGGCCAACGGCGGTGTGCTGCAGCCGGTCAGTCTGATCCAGCGCGCCCAGGCGGCTGAGTCGTACCGCGTGATCGAGGAGCCCGTGGCGCGCAGTGTATCGCGCATGCTCGAGTCAGTGATTCGACCGGGCGGCACTGGCACCCGGGCGCATATCAATGCCTATCGTGTGGCGGGTAAAACCGGCACGGTGCACAAAATAGGCGAAGGTGGTTATGCCGACGACCGCTATCTGTCGCTGTTTGTCGGCATGGCGCCGGCCAGTGATCCGCGGGTGGTGACAGTAGTCACCATTGACGAGCCCGAGAGTGGCAAGTATTACGGCGGCGAAGCTGCGGCACCTGTTTTTTCGCGGGTGACGGGTGAAGCCATGCGCCTGCTCAACATCGCGCCCGATGCGATGGATGAAATGGTCGCGGAAAAAACAAAAAGCAAGAAACCGGGTTCGGCGTAAAATGGAAGCGCTCATGGGACTAACAGCAACAGTACTTGGCGATTTGCTCGACGGGATTACCCCGGCGCAAGCTGCGGTGCCCGTCAGCGGGCTTGCGCTGGACAGTCGCCAGGTGATTGCCGGTAATGTGTTTCTTGCGGTGCGCGGTCACAAGCTGGACGGACGCGACTTTATTGACAAGGCGATAGCCAAAGGTGCGGCGGCGGTCATTGCCGATGCGCCGATAGATGAATCCCGCTGGCCCTTGCCGGTGATTGCGGTCGACAATCTGGCGCAGCAACTGAGTGATATTGCGGGACGCTTCTACGGCCATCCTTCGCGTGCAATGAGTCTGGTTGGCGTGACCGGAACCAATGGCAAGTCAAGCGTGACGCACTACGTCGCCCAGCTGCTGGAGGCGCTCGGCCACCCCTGTGGGGTAATGGGTACTCTGGGAGCGGGTCGAATCCAGCAGCTGACGTCTGCCCTGAATACCACGCCTGATGCGGTCAGTGTGCAACAAACGCTAGCACAATGGCGCGATGGCGGTGCTCGCTGGGCGGCGATGGAAGTGTCCTCTCACGGTTTGGTTCAGGGTCGCGTGTCGGCACTGCAGTTCAGTTCAGCAGTGTTTACCAACCTGAGCCAGGACCACCTCGATTACCACGGCACAATGGAAGCCTACGGCGCCGCCAAAGCCAGACTGTTTGCCATGCCGGGCCTGCAGAACGCCATTCTCAACGCCGACGATCGCTACGCCGCCAGTGTTGAACAGGCGCTGCCAGCCTCTGTGCACGCCATCCGATTCGGCTTTGGCGAAACCGCGCATGTGCGGGCATTGTCACCCGTCTATACCGCACAAGGTATTCAGGCCGATATTGTGACGCCCTGGGGGGCAATGCAGCTGACCACCTCGCTGTGCGCCAACGTCAACCTGCAGAATATTCTGGCGGCGGTAGCGGTGCTGGGCGCTGAAGGTTTTGCCTTGCGCGATATCGAACAGGCCTTGCCGAAACTCAAGCCGGTTCCCGGGCGTTTGGAGAAGCTGCCGAGTGAGGGTGATATTCAGGTTGTGGTGGATTACGCCCACACACCCGATGCTCTGGAAAATGTTTTGCTGGGGCTGCGTCCGCACTGCAAAGGCAAATTGTGGTGCGTATTTGGCTGCGGCGGCGATCGCGACAAAGGCAAGCGACCCTTGATGGGGCAGATTGCCGAGCAGCTGGCGGATCATGTGGTGTTGACCAGCGACAACCCGCGCAGCGAAGCCCCTGAAACGATCATTGCTGATATCCGCGCCGGTCTGACCCGGAATCCGCGTATCGAATCGACTGACCGACAGGCTGCCATAGAGTCTGTGATTGCCGAGGCCGCAGCGGGCGATCTGATCGTGATTGCAGGCAAAGGGCACGAGGACTATCAGGAAACGGCAGGTCAGCGCTTGCCTTTCAGCGATGTGCAGTGTGCGCGATTGGCATTGGCCAGGAGGGCGTCGTCGTGATCAGTCCGCTGAAGCTTAGCGATATTGCCAATGCGACCGGCGCCCAGTGGGCGGCGACCGAGGCGGAGGTGTCTGCGGTGAGTACAGATAGCCGCTCAATCGGTCCGGGCAGTGTGTTTATCGCGCTGCGCGGTGAACGTTTTGACGGGCATGCCTTTCTGAGCGATGCGGCCAATGCCGGCGCCGCCGCTGTGATTGTGGAAGAGACGTCGGCCGCTGACGTGACGCAGCTGGTTGTTGATAACACGCTCAAGGCCTATGGACAGATCGCCGGTCTGAATCGTGCTCGCTTTAAAGCCTGTGGCGGTAAGGTCATCGCGCTGACCGGCAGCAGCGGTAAAACCAGCTGCAAGGAAATGCTCGCGGCCATTTTGAATCAGCAGTTTTCCGTGCTGGCGACCGGTGGCAACCTGAACAACGAAATTGGCGTGCCGAAAACGCTGTTGGAAATCGACGGCAGTCATAATGTGGCGGTAGTTGAAATGGGAGCGGCCAAGCGCGGTGATATTGGCTACTTGTGCGATTTTGCCAAACCCGATATCGCGCTGATTACCAATGCCGGGCCCGCACACCTGGAAGGTTTTGGCAGTGTGCAGGGCGTTGCAGAAACCAAAGGTGAGATTTACCTTTCGCTTAATAAAGACGCCACCGCGGTTATCAATGCTGACGATCACTATGCGTCTCTGTGGCGCGACTACGCGGCTGCGGCGCAGGTGGTAAATGTCAGCCTGGATAATCCGAAAGCCGATGTGTACGCGAAAGATCTGCAGCTGTCGGACAAGGGTACGCAATTTACTCTGGTCATTGATCAGGTGTCGACCCGGGTAAGACTTCCTGTATTAGGGCAAGCGATGGTCCGCAACGCCTTGCTGGCTGCAGCAGCGGCGCGGGCAGCGGGCGCCTCCGTTGATGCCATTCAACAAGGCCTTGCGGCCCTGAAGCCGGTAGCTGGGCGGGTATTCCCGATGTCTCAGTCCTGGGGCACCCTGATTGACGACAGTTACAACGCTAACCCGGCTTCCGTGAAGGCTGCAATCGATGTGCTGGCCGAATTTTCCGGCCGTCGCCTGCTGGTACTGGGCGCCATGGCGGAGCTGGGAGCCGACAGTGCCGCGTTGCACCGGGAAGTCGGTGAGTACGCGCGAAGCAAAGGCCTGGACTGTCTGCTGGTGTGTGGTGAGGTGGCCTTGCCGGCCAGTGAGGGAGCAGGCGAAATCGGTGAATATTTTTCCACTAAAGAGGCTCTGCAAGCGGCCCTGCTTGAAAGGATCACAGCGGGAGACACGGTTCTGGTTAAGGGCTCGCGTTCAGCGGGGATGGACTCGGTAGTCAATGCGGTTGCCAACGCTCAGCTAACTGGGGGGAACCTACCATGTTAATGATGTTGGCAGAGTATCTAACGCAATATATCAGCGGTTTCGCGGTATTCCAGTACCTGACCTTGCGCGGCATACTGGGCGTGTTAACGGCGTTGGCGATTTCCTTGCTGGTCGGCCCGATTATGATTCGCCGCCTCAACTATCACCAGATCGGGCAGTCAGTTCGCGACGACGGCCCGGAAAGTCATTTCAGTAAATCGGGTACACCCACGATGGGTGGAGCACTGATTCTGATCGCCATAGCGATCAGTACCCTGTTGTGGTCAGACCTTTCCAATGCCTATGTGTGGGTTGTCCTCGGCGTGATGACCGTTTTCGGTGCAGTGGGCTGGGTCGACGACTATCGCAAAGTTATCGAACGCAATCCGCGGGGCCTGCCGGCGCGCTGGAAGTATTTCTGGCAATCGGTGGGCGGGCTCGCTGCGGCCATTTATCTGTATACGCTGGCAACCGATCCTGCGCACACGAACCTGATTATTCCCTTTTTCAAAGATGTGACTCTTGAGCTGGGCGTGTTGTTTATTGTGCTGACCTATTTTGTGATCGTTGGCTCGAGCAATGCGGTCAATCTGACTGATGGTCTGGATGGTCTGGCGATTCTTCCCTCGGTCATGGTGAGCGGCGCGCTGGCCATCATCGCCTATCTGGCCGGGCACTATACCTTTGCCGAATATCTGCACATTCCTTATATCGAAGGAGCCGGTGAGCTGATTGTTTTCTGCGGGGCACTGTCAGGCGCGGGCTTGGGTTTTCTCTGGTTCAACACCTACCCGGCTCAGGTGTTTATGGGCGATGTGGGCGCACTGGCGCTGGGCGCTGCGCTGGGCGTGGTGGCGGTCATCGTTCGCCACGAGATCGTATTTTTCATTATGGGCGGCATTTTTGTACTGGAAACCGTCTCGGTGATATTGCAGGTTGCGTCGTTCAAATTGACCGGCCGCCGCATTTTCCGGATGGCGCCCATCCACCATCACTATGAACTGAAAGGTTGGCCGGAGCCGCGCGTGATTGTGCGGTTCTGGATTATCACCGTCGTGCTGGTCCTGTTTGGACTGGCTACGTTGAAACTGCGGTAACGAATATGAGCCTGATTGCGTCAGATACACAACGCGTGGTGATCGGTCTGGGTGTGACCGGGCTGTCCTGCGCGCGTTTTCTGGCGAACAAAGGACTCAGCTTTTCGGTTGTGGATAATCGCGAGACCCCGCCGGGTGTTGAGCGGTTCCGAACGGAATTTCCCGAGGTGAACCTGACTCTGGGCGCTTTCTCACCCGGCCAGTTCGACAGCGTCGACGAATTGTATGTCAGCCCCGGGGTGTCGCTGCGCGAGCCTGCCATTGCCAGCGCCCAGCAGGCGGGCGCAAAAATTTCCGGTGATCTCGATCTGTTTGTTGAATCGGCCCGTGCGCCGGTAGCGGCGATAACCGGTTCAAACGGTAAAAGCACGGTCACCACCTTGCTCGGTGCCATGGCGCAGGAAGCCGGCGTCAAGGTCGCGGTCGGTGGAAATCTCGGTACGCCCATGCTCGACCTGTTGAGCGACGAGTGCGAACTGTATGTGCTCGAGCTGTCCAGCTTTCAGCTGGAGCGCTGTGCGACCGTCAAGGCTGAGATAGCCACGGTGCTGAATGTGAGTGAGGACCATCTGGATCATCACGGTTCGCTCATTGCCTACCATCAGGCGAAACACCGTATTTTCCGTGGCTGCCGACAGGCCTTGATCAACCGCGACGACATGCTGACTCATCCCTTGGTGCCGGACAGTGTGCGCCAGTGGAGCTTTGGCTTGCAGGCGCCGGGTCGAGAGGCCTTTGGCTTGCGCGAGGCAGAGGGGCTCACCTGGCTTTGTTTCGGGGATGATCGACTTGTGGCTGCCGACGAGATCCATCTTGCGGGCCGTCATAATCTGGCCAACGCACTGGCGGCACTGGCGCTGGGTCATGCGCTGGGTTTGTCGATGGATGCGATGCTGAAAGCGCTGCGTGACTTTCGCGGCTTGCCCCATCGTTGTCAGCACGTGGCTGATGTTTCAGGCGTTGCCTATTACAACGATTCAAAAGGCACCAATGTCGGCGCAGCCATCGCATCGCTTCGTGGCCTCGGCGATCGTTTCCGGGTGGTGTTGCTCGCCGGCGGGCAGGCCAAGGGTGCCGATCTGGAGCCGCTGGTAGAAGCGCTTCAGGAGGTAGGTCGTGCGGCCGTGTTCTTTGGTGAATCTGCGCTGGTGCTGAACGAACTGCTGGATGAAAAGCTCCCTTCGCGCTGTGTTTCAAGCATGGATGAGGCGGTGGAAGCTGCCAGTGTCTTCGCCCAATCCGGTGATGCCGTGCTGCTGTCGCCGGCCTGTGCAAGCTTTGACATGTTTCGCAATTATGAACACCGCGGCGACTGTTTTGTCGACGCAGTCAACAAACTGGCTAAGGGGAGGCTGCACTGATGGAAAGCCTGCGCCTGAACAAAGCCGGTACCGAACATCTCGATGGTCTTCTGGCGGGTTTGGTTGTGGCCCTGCTGGTGATCGGTTTTATCGCCATGACCTCGGCCTCGATTGAGTTTGCCAACCGCCAGTACGGCGACGGCTTCTTTTTTGCCAAGCGCTTCGGTATCTACCTGGTACTGGCGAGTGTGCTGGCGGTGCTGACCTATCAGGTGCCGATGGATACGTGGCGCAACAGCAGCTGGTTGCTGTTGCTGGTGGGGTTTGTGTTGCTGGCCCTGGTGTTGATTCCGGGTATCGGCCGGGAAGTTAATGGCAGCCGTCGCTGGCTTGCCTTTGGCCCGCTTACCCTGCAGGTATCCGAGTTTGTGAAACTGTTTGTGGTGCTGTATCTGGCGGGCTATCTGGTGCGTCGCCAGGAAGAAGTCAAAAGCAAATTTGCCGGTTTTGTTAAACCCATGGCGGTGGTGTCTGTGGTGACCCTGCTGTTGATGATGGAGCCGGATTTTGGCGCCACGGTCGTTACGGTGGGAACCGCGTTGGCACTGCTGTTT